>CAWUXI010000134.1:0-17984 GCA_963926405.1 uncultured Flavobacteriales bacterium | reverse complement strand
TTCTTAATTCATTAATTACGGAGGACTTGCCTGTGCTTGGAGCTCCTGTGATTACATAATGTTTATTTTCTGTTGCCATAAATAGAGTGTAAAGATAGCCAATATGACACTATTGAACCAAATTTATATTTATAGTTCACGGGAAAAATACTTTTTTTGTCATAAAAAAACCAAATACAAGTTAATAGTACACCCTTGGTTTCGCTATTAAAATAGCCTTAAAGCCTGTTTATATTGGGAATATTATTTTTATTAATTTATTTACTTCGGCAATTTTTAAAAATGGTACACCTTTTGACAAGGGCAAGTCAAAATTAACAAACATATAAAACGATATACAATGGAGTTACTAAAGAATTTTGTTTACGCTGGTGTTGGATTGGCAGCGTTAACAGCCGATAAAGTTAAAGAAACAGTTGAAGATCTGGTTGAAAAAGGAAAAATTTCTGATACTGAAGGGAAAAAAATAATTGAAGAATTTTTTAAATCAACAGAGTCTAAAAAAGATGATTTCGAATCTAAAATGAAATCACTTGGTGATAACATTACTTCAAAATTTGATTTCCTTAAAAAGGAAGATGGCGAAGTAGATGCTTTGAAAAAGAGAATCGAAGAATTAGAAGCGAAACTTAAGAAAGCAAACATTATCAAGAAAAAACCGGCTGTAAAAAGTACTGCAGTAAAAAAATAACAAGAATATTAATTGATCATTAAAAACAAAAACCATGAACATTATTGAAACATTAGCATACGCAGGATTAGGAATGGCGTCAGAAGTATCAGATAAAGCAAAAGCAAAGTTTGATGAATTAGTTGAAACAGGAAAAAAAGTAGATAGCGATGGAAAAAACTATGTCGGAGATTTTTTCAAAACAGTTGATTCAACTAAAGATGACGTTCAAGCTCAATTTGACAAGAATAAAGAGAAATTAGAAGATGCATTTCCATTTTTAAAAGAATTGGAAGAGAAGTTTATGCAAGCGAAGGAAGACTTAACTTCAAAAGCTAAAGACGCAAAGGAAGATTTAACCTCTAAGGCTAAAGTCGCGAAAGAAAAGATTACTAGTAAGTTAAAGAATATAAGTGATGCAGAAGCTGTTTCTGAAGAGGCTTAGTTGACCTATCTGCAATTAAAAAAGAGGCTTGTTTGTATATGGAATGAGCCTCCTTTTTGTTTTATATAGGAGGCTTTAAGGTAATATCAACTTATTAAGGTATTTTTCTTTTTGTTGAAAAGTAAATCTTTAAATTATTTCGTAATTCTTTTCTCAATAGCATAGTTTTGTTAAAAATTGAAAAGAGTAATGCTTACTATTGACACAAAAGAGACTAAAAACCCGAAGCTGCACCATTATTTGCTAGGTTGTGTTGGGCCTCGTCCTATTTGTTTTGCGAGTACAATAGATAAAGATGGAAATCGAAATTTAGCTCCTTTTAGCTTTTTTAATGTTTTTAGTTCCAATCCTCCGATTGCTGTTTTTTCACCGGCAAGAAGTGGTAGAACAGGTCAACAAAAAGACACATACAATAATGTAAAGGAAGTTCCAGAAGTTGTGATCAATATTGTTGATTACTCAATGGTGCATCAAATGTCATTGGCCAGTTCTCCTTATGGCCCTGAGGAAGATGAATTCGTTAAAAGTGGCTTAACAGCTATTGAGTCGGAAGTGGTAAGGCCATGGAGGGTTAAAGAATCACCTGTTCAAATGGAATGCAAGGTTAATGAGGTAATTGAGTTAGGCGAACATGGTGGAGCAGGTAATCTAATTGTTTGCGAGATTCTAAGAATCCATATTGCAGAAAGTATTTTGGATGAAAACCAGGCTATCGATCAAAAGAAAATTGACCTTGTTGCTCGTATGGGTGGAGATTGGTACTGCAGAGCAGATGAGAACTCTATGTTTGAGATTAAAAAACCAATTACAACAAGAGGTATAGGTGTGGATGAAATGCCAGGAGAGATTGTTAATAGTAAAGTTTTAACAGGGAATGATATTGGACAGCTAGGAGGAATAGAAGCTTTGCCAGATGAAACTGAAGTCAATGATTATAAATTGACTGAATTGATTGATTTATTTGTATCTTTAGAAGATGCTCCAGAAAAACTGGAAACAGAACTTCATTTAAGAGCAAAAGGGTTGTTGATAGAAAATAAACTTACGGAAGCGTGGAAAACGCTTCTATCATTTAATAATTAAAAAGTACGGCCATGTGGTCGAAGAAAAACAAAACAGATGGAATTAAAAATTAATGGAAAGGTAAAAGTAATTTTGGACACACAAACATTTGATAGTGGGTTCAGCAAAAGAGAATTTGTAATCACAACACAAGAGCAATATCCTCAAGATGTAAAATTAGAGTGTATTAAAGATAAGACAGCAATGTTAGATTCTTTAGCAGTTGGTGAAGATGTGGATGTTTCTTTTAATGTTCGAGGAAATGAATACAATGGTAGATACTTTGTAAATTTACAAGCATGGAGAATTGAGAAAGGTACAGGTGCTATTGCCCCAGCTCCTGAAGCTCCAGATACTGCTTTAGAGCCTATGGCAGAAGGTGAAGATGATTTACCATTCTAATATCAGATAAAGTTTTTTACAAAAAGGGTCAAGACGAAAGTTTTGACCCTTTTTTGCTTTAATAAAATTCCTATTTTTAACATCAAATGTCGTTTACCGAAAAATATACAAAAGCTTTTAGAACGCTTCTTCCCGCGCCATTCACCATTGCAATCGTATTGACAATCGTCACGTATTTGTTGTCTCTTTCGTTTGGGAATAAATTACCGAGTGAAAAAATTCTTATTCAAGAATCATTTGGGGAAACTTTGTTGATTTCAACTTCTGATAATACGGAGTGGACTTATTTTGATACAGGAGACAAGTACACTCTAAAAAACGATACATTCAGAATAAAGCATCAAAAGGAAATTCTTGATTTAGAAGCCGTCATTTCAGAAAAAGGCAATAGTTATACAACAATAATTCAATTTGAAGTCAGTAAACCGAAACAGGTCATTTCAACCAATGAGTCAACAGCTAGGCCTCTGCAATTATTAAATCATTGGTATGATGGATTATGGAGTGCTGGATTGATGAAATTTGGTTTTCAAATGATGTTAATGCTCTTGCTTGGACATTTATTGGCTTTAAGTAAGCCAGTCGATAAGCTTTTAAATAAGATAACCCCTATTTGTAAAAGCACAGCTCAAGCTGCTTTTTATGTTACACTATTTACAGTGTTAGTGAGCTTGTTCAACTGGGGGCTTGGATTGATATTTGGCGCTGTTTTTGCCCGAAAAGTTGGTGAGTATGCATTACGGTCAAATAGTAAAATAAATTATGCAGTAGTTGGTGCTGCAGGTTATTCAGGAATGATGGTTTGGCATGGGGGAATATCTGGGTCTTCCCTTGCCGTTGTTTCTGAGGAAGGCCATTTTGCAAAAATTGTTCAAAACCAAGAAGTTTTAGCCCAGCTACCGGATACAGTTCCTTTTACGGAGACTGTTTTTTCTACTATGAATATTTCAGTTTCAATGGCTTTAATAATAATACTTCCATTAAGTATGTATCTGATTGGAAAAAAAGTGAAGCCTTCTACAATTAGATTGTCAAAACCACAAATTGAAACCGAAAAAGAAGCAGAATTGATTGGTGCTGAAAAGCTTGACCACTCGAGATTATTTACTTTTTTATTGGGACTGGGCATCATTTCCTTCGCTGTTTATAAAGCATGCAATCACCCAGGGGCTTCAGAGTTGAAATTTTTAAAACCCGATTTTATAAATTTTTCCCTACTAGGGTTGGTCTTTATTTTCCATAAGAATATTCACAAGGTACTTCAAGCCGCTGGAGATGCTATTAGCGGTGTTTCGGGAATCTTATTGCAATTTCCTTTGTATTTTGGGATAATGGGAATTATGAATAACTCTGGTTTGATTGGAGATATATCGGCCTTTTTTAGTGCACATTCAAACGAAACAACATATCCACTTTTAACATTTTTTAGCGCAGGAGTAGTCAATGTATTTGTTCCAAGTGGTGGTGGGCAATGGATGGTACAAGGACCAATTGTTTTGGAATCGGCTATCAATATGGGGCTTTCAATACCTAAAAGTATAATGGCGTTAGCATATGGTGATCAATTAACAAATATGATGCAACCATTTTGGGCTTTGCCACTTCTTGGGATTACTGGACTTAAAGCAAGGGAGATACTTCCTTACACATTGTTCCTAATGCTAATAGGTGGTGTAATTTTCATTGCAGGGTTGCTGTTATTTTAGATGCTTCTTTCCATGCGAAGTGAAACGGAGACAGGGAATCTTTGCTTCGTATATGAGCAAAGATTCCTGATCTTCGCAAAAGCTTCGTCAGGAATGAGATTAACACCATAAAATCCCTATTTTTGCTGTCACAAAAAACGTAGATGGACACATTAGCTTTTATTAGTTGGGATGTAAACCCTAATATTATCGAGTCGCCAATTATGATTCGTTATTATGGATTGCTTATGGCAATATCATTTATAACGGGTTATTACATTGTGCGAAAATTTCTTGTTAATGAAGGTGCAGATGCAGAATGGATAGATAAGTTTTTGTTTTACACGCTAATTGGAGGTGTTGTTGGAGCAAGGTTAGGGCATGTTTTCTTTTATGATTGGAAAGACTATAAAGATAATCTGCTTGATATATTTAAAATATGGGAAGGCGGTTTAGCTAGTCATGGAGGAACAATTGGAGTTATTGTTTCTACATGGTTGCTTTCAAAACGAGTAACAAAAAAGAATATCCTTTGGGCGTTGGATAAAATTGTCATTGCTGCGGCTATTGCTGCTTGTTTTATAAGAGTAGGGAATTTAATGAATTCTGAAATAATTGGAGCTAAGAGTGAATCTGAATCAGCGTTCTTTTTTCAATATGAAGCAGAGAATACTATAGGTTCTTGGTTTGATTTAAGTGGCGAAGATGTTCTTATAGAAGAATTAAATGGAAGTGTAGAACTGGATGGTTTTACTTATCCTAAGGCAAAGGCAATAATAAATATTCCAGCAGAACTGAAGGGTTCAGAAATGAATCTTTATTCGAACTTTGATTATAGATACGAGCATTTTCATAGCGAATTAAAACATCACTTTATACAGATAGGTAAAGGCCCAGAAATCATAGAATCAGAAGCAGGAAATGCAGTTATGATAGATTTATTGATTATTCCTAGAATTCCAACCCAACTCATAGAGAGTGGCGCGTATTTTTTAATTTTCATATTATTATTTATCGGCTATTGGAAATGGCATTGGTATAAAAAACAAGGTTTGTTGTTTGGATTGTTTCTAGTGTTGCTTTTTTCTGCTCGTTTTATAATTGAATTTTGGAAAGAACACCAAACATTAGATGGTGGTGCTTCATTAAATATGGGGCAGTGGTTAAGTATTCCAGCAGTGAGTATAGGGTTATTTTTTATTGTAAGAGCATTAATGAAAAAGTCGGTAGAAAACGAAAAAACAGAATCAAAATGAGACATGTAATTGGATTATTAAGTATAGCTTTTTTAGCCTCTTGTGGCAATACAGCCTCGAATAAAATCGTTCCACAAGCAATTGATGTTTCCGATAAAGTTACAGCTGATACTGGTTTAATAATAGCCGAGGCTAAACCAGTGAAAATCCCATTGGATAGTTTTTTTATTGAAATAGATACAAATTTTCATACTAACAAATTGATTATTCCTAGTAATCTAACCGCTACAATTTTATTTACGGAAAAAGAGGATCAAGTTGTAACTCGCGATGGAAGAACTGCCCCAGCAAAAAAACATCATGATATGACATCATATATGCCTCTTAATGGTTCTAGCGAACATGGGTGGTTATATATTGGACACGAAACAAATTATGGAGACGATGTATTAGGAGATGGAGGAGGAGCTACAATGTTTGAGGTGAAATTGGAAGATGGTGAATGGAAAGTGGTTTCTGATTTTAATAACGTTGATTTTTCCCCTGTGCGCGGTACTGCAAGAAACTGTGGAGGAAGTATTGCTCCAAATGGAATGATTTATACATGTGAAGAAACCGTTCCTCAAAATAACCGAGCTTCTTATATAGGAGGAAAAGGACATAGAGATACCTCAGATGTAGGAAGTTTAAAATTCCATCAAAATTTTGGTTTTATTGTTGAGGTTGACCCAACAACAATGAAAGCAACTCAAAAAATGATTCAAATGGGGCGCTATTACCATGAGGATTTAGAATTTATGGATGACCGTAAAACCGTTTATCTTTCTGATGATTACGAGCCTGCTATTTTCTATAAGTTTGTTGCAGATGTTGCAGATGATTATTCTCAAGGACAATTGTATGCTTATAAGCAAAGTAAAGATGGTACAGCAGGAGATTGGTTGGAAATGCCAATGGATACTGCATCGTTGTTAAATCCTCGTGATATTGCGATTGACAAAGGAGCTACAATGCTTATGCGGCATGAATGGTTTGCACGTGTCGGGAATAAAATTTATATAGCTGAAACAGGTCACGATTCGACAGATTGGACTGAAAGAGTTGCGCAAGGAGGAGTTCCAGCAAAACATTTACGAGATGATCATTATAAGGGTGCAGGAGTTTATACGGATTATTATGGCAGAGTTTTAGTTTTTGATACAGAAACCAATAAAATGTCTGTTCATTTAGAAGGCGGGGTAGCATCTGATGGTAAAAATGTACTCTCTAATCCTGATTGTATTTCTACAGTGAATTTAGCAGGGACAGATTATTTAATCATTCAAGAAGATATTAATGGAAATGATTACGGAAGAGTTTCGGCTACCGCTTATAAAAAGAACCACTGGTACAATGAGCTTTATTTCCTAGATTTGAGCATTGAAAACCCAACTGTGGACGACGCTGTATTGTTTGCAATAACTCCAATGGGAGCTGAGTTTACAGGAGGGTTGTTCACACCTGACGGGAAGTCATTATTTTTGAATATTCAGCATCCATTTTATGGAAATGGGAAGCCTTATAATAGAGCAATGACTGTTGTTATTACAGGATGGTAAAAGTTAATGGACTGACATATAATTACTCCTCTGAAGTTCAGTTGAAGTTTCCTGATTTTAGTTTATCTAAAGGCGAGCAAGCTTTAATTCTTGGTCAAAGTGGTTGCGGTAAAACAACCTTGTTACATTTGTTGTCAGGTCTTTTAAAACCTAATTCTGGAGTCATTGATGTTGAAAATGAGAATATTTTAAATATGTCGGCAGCTAGATTAGACAAATTTAGAGGTGCCAATATCGGAATCGTTTTTCAGACACCTCACTTTATTGAAGCGCTCACAGTTAAAGAAAACTTGACATTAACGCAAACGCTCGCAGGCAAGTCTAAAAACGTTGCTAAAATAAAGAGTCTATTGTTAGATTTAGGAGTTGAAAGCAAACTTAATTCTAAGTTAAACACATTGAGTGTAGGCGAAAAACAAAGGGTTAGTATCGCAAGAGCATTAGTAAACTCTCCCGCTTTAATTTTGGCGGATGAACCTACTTCTGCATTAGATGATGAAAATTGTAATGCTGTTTTAAAGTTGGTAAGAGAACAAGCAAAAAAGCATAATTCTACATTGCTTATCGTTACGCATGATAATCGTCTAAAAGATCATTTTGATAAAAGGATAGAGCTATGAATGTTCTTAGATTAAGTTGGAAAAATATTATTAGCAAGCCGCTTCCTTCGCTTTTATCGATGTTGTTATTAGCTGTAGGTTTAAGTACGGGTATTATCTTAAAATTAACAGAACATCAATTAACAGAAAACATAAACAATACAGGAAAAGATATAAAGTTGGTGATCGGGGCTAAAGGAAGTCGTTTACAGTTAGTGTTGAGCAGTGTATTCCAAATTGATAACCCAACAGGGAATATCAACTATGGTTTTTATAGTCTATTAAAAAGGAATAAGATGATTAAGGAAATGATTCCTGTTTCGATGGGGGATTCCTATAAAAGAAAAAGAATTGTAGGAACAAATCACGATTATATTCGTCTTTTTTCAGGAGAGTTAAAAGAAGGAGTTTTATTTGAGAAACCACTGGAAGCAACCATAGGAAGTGCTGTTGCATCTGAATTAGGGTTAAAAGTAGGAGCTGATTTTGTAGGAGGTCACGGAATGGAAGAAGTGCTTCATTCTCACGATGAGTATAAGTATAAAGTTGTTGGTGTTTTAGAAAGAAGTGGATCAGTATTGGATAATTTGATTTTAACACCCGTTCAAACAGTTTGGATAATGCACGCTGGTCATGGGCATGATTCCGAATATACTTTAGGGGGAGCAAAGGAGGAGATTCATGATGTGCCCGAGCTCGAAGAGGTCTTAGTAGACAGTTTGTCTCAAAAACATGAGGTCCATAATCATGAAGGTCACAGTCACGAGCATCATGAGCATGCTGAAGTAAATTTAGAAGAATTATTGGCGAATATTGATCCAAAGGACAGAGAGATAACAGCGATCCTATTCCCAAATTTGTCAGGTAATGCAAAAATAGGAGTGTTAAACAATGCGAATAACCAACCCAATATGATGGCGGTAGATCCTGCTCCAGAGATTGCGTTGTTAAAAAATAAGCTGACACCTTTTGTGTCAATTATTATTGCCATCTCATGGTTTATTACCATTATCGCAATGTTCAGTGTTTTTATAGGTTTACTTAGCTCCCTGAGAGGAAGAAAATATGAAATCGCATTAATGAGAGTTTTAGGCGCTTCCAAATCAAAAGTTCTGGTGTCTATTTTATTCGAGGGTGTTATACTCTCTGTATTGGGTTATTTATTGTGTTTGGTTTTAAGTCATTCAGGTATGGAGCTAATTGGAAATTGGATGCAAAACGAATATCAATATGAATTTACTGGGTGGATCTTTTTGAATTCTGAACTAACCTATTTATTAGTTGCAATAGTTATTGGCTTGGTTTCTGCATTGATTCCAGCTTACAAAGCATATAAAACTGACATCTCGGAAACATTATCTAAGTAGATTACTTTTAAATTAAATAGATTGACATGAAAAACACATTTTTACTATTCATTTTACTTATTGGCTTAACCAAAGCAGGAAATTCTCAAACCGTAATTACCTGGGAAGTTTGCAAGGATGTAACTTTTGCTGAAGTGTGGTCAGAAGAATTTCAAGCGTATTATATGGTGCCAAAATTCGGTAAGAAAATTTCGTCTTTGGATGGCAAGGAAATACAAATACGAGGTTACATTATTCCTGTAGATATTGTTCAAGACTATTATGTTCTTTCTGCTAATCCTTACAGCTCCTGCTTTTTCTGTGGTCAAGCAGGACCTGAGTCTGTTATGGAGATTCAATTAAAAAAACAGGTTGCTGGGTTGCGGATGGACCAAATCTTAACTTTTAAAGGAAAGCTTCGCTTAAATGCTGATGATATATACGACTTGAACTATATCTTGGAGGATGCTGAAGTAGTTGAGTAGTGATTTTTAAACTATTGTTTTCTTTTTTGTCTATTTCAAGAGATCTTCCACTCCCTTAAAAACGATATCTGTAGCGCCTTTATTATTTTCAATAAATGCTTTTGCCTTACACTGAGTAGCTTCAAGTAATCCATTGTTTTCTATAAACCTATTTAAGTGTTTCGCGAATCCATTAGCGTCATTAATTGCAAAAGCTCCATTTGCCGCAGTCAACTGTTTACCTTCAGGAAATTTAGCATGATTATTACCATATATTAATGCATTGCTGAATGTTGCTGCCTCTAAGATGTTGTGGAGTCTATTAGTAAATCCACCACCAATAAATGAGATATTTCCATATTGATATAAGTTTGAAAGCATTCCTATATTATCGATAATTAGCATGTCAAAATCTTCAATATTATTCTCATTAGCTTCAGAAAATTTTAACGATTTAACCGGAAGTTTTCCAATGATTTCTGAGACATGATTGCCGTATATGTTATGAGGTGCAATTATGATTTTAAGATGTTGGTTCCAGTACTTGTTACTTGATAAATAATCAGCTAAAATATCTTCTTCTTTTTCCCAAGAACTACCTAGAATTAGCAATTTTTTGTTTTGTTTGAATTGTTCAATTAACAAAATCGGCTGGCATCTGTTTGCGTTTTGAATTACTTTATCAAAACGCGTATCTCCACAAATCTCCATATTTGAGAAGTTGTTGTTTTTCAGTACGTCAAAACTTTGCTTGTTCAATGTGAATAAACGATTAATTTTTTGAAGAATTTGTACTTGCCATTTATTTACAGATTTAAAATAGATTTGATTTTCTCGAAAATTACAACCAAAAAATAAATGAGGAATTTGCTTTTTTTGAAGCAATTCTAAGTAGTTAAACCAGAAGTCATATTTCACAAATATTGCAACAGAAGGATTGATTAATTTAATGAAATCAACGGCATTTATTTTTGTGTCAATGGGTAAATAAAATTTAAAATCAGCGAGCTCATAATTTTTGCTGTATTCATAGCCTGATGGACTAAAAAATGTAACAACAACTTTATATTCTGAAAAAGCATTATCTGCTTTTATTTTTTCGATTAGAGGTTTTACTTGTTCAAATTCACCGAGGGAAGTTGCGTGTATCCAAATATTTTTTTCTGTATTCCCAAGGTCCGTTTTTATATTTTTTCTCCAGTCTTTCCTGCCTGCTGTCCAATTTTTGGCTTTGCTATTTCCAAAAACACCTGCCAGTTTAACTCCGAGAGAATAGGATCGAACACCTATGTTGTAAATTGCTTTCACTAGAGTTTAGTCAATGTAAAATTCGCTGGGTGCTTTTCTGTATACAGGAACAATCCAGCCTAATCGTATTCCGTATAGAATGTCAAGCCTACTAATTTTATAAGGCCCCATGTAGTCAATTTGATAATCTCGTATTCCTTGTGTTAGTCCTTCGTAAACTTCAAAACCAATATTGAAATTTGTTAACCTATTGTTGCTTAAATTCTGATATCCAATATATTGTTTGAATGCGACGCCTAAAGTTTTTCTATCATAAAATGGAAGGTTATTTTTTGCTAATTGCGGAATTTCATACCCTTGATTGTCAATTCTTACTCTGTGCCAGATTGTTCCTATTCCTATTTTAGCAATGATGCCAGAATTAGGATTAGGGCCAAAAACAGGAAATACCCTTCCAAGGTTTGCTGTGACAGTAAATCCTCGTTCAAAAAGTAAAACAGGGTTATACTCTCCAAACTGATCTATAATTCGAAATTCATTTTTTATGCTTGTACTTGTAGCATTTAATGGCGTTAACATAGACGTATCCTTAACATTACTGCTAAAGAAAAATGTTCCCTCAACCTCAAATTGCCAATTTGAATGGTGCTTTATTCCGGCACTAAAACCTATGTTATTATTTATTCCAAATCGTTCAGATAAATCCCCTCCTGGGATTTGCAATGCATAGCTAGTAGAAAAAAGAGGTGCCGATATAACTGTGTCTCTAATGTTTTGTCCAAAAGAACAAAATGCGGATAGTACAAATACGAATAATATTCCTTTCATAAAGATGGCTAAGATAGAGAATTGTTAAATAGTTAAAACATTCTGTAGAGATAAACTAAATACTTGTCATAAAATTGTTTTTTCTCATATAAATCTAATAGTTCTGTCTATATCCTTAAGGGATATATGTTATATTCGCGTCTTATCTAAATGTGAAATCAAATGAAAACAATCCAAATGGTTGACTTAGTTGGTCAATACGAGAAGATTAAACCCATGGTTGATGAAGCTATATTAGGAGTTATGGGGTCTGCGGCATTTATTAAAGGTCCAGAAGTACAGTCTTTTCAAGTAGAGTTACAAGAGTATTTAGGTGTTAAGCATGTTATACCATGTGCTAATGGAACAGATGCTCTTCAGATTGCATTAATGGCACTTGGTTTAGAACCAGGTGATGAAGTGGTAACTTCCAACTTTACTTTTGCAGCAACTGTAGAAGTTATAGGTTTATTGAGGTTGACTCCAGTTTTGATTGATGTTGAAAGAGATACTTTTAACATGGACGTTGAAGCTTTAAAGAGAGCAATTACTCCAAATACTAAAGCAATTATTCCAGTACATATTTTTGGGCAATGTTCCAATATGGAAGCGATAATGGAAATCGCAAAGGAAAATAATATTGCTGTTATTGAAGATAATGCGCAATCAATAGGCTCGAAATATACATTTTCAGATGGCACAGTGAAATCTGCAGGTTGCATAGGAGATATAGGCACAACTTCATTTTTTCCCTCAAAAAACTTAGGTTGTTTTGGTGATGGTGGAGCGTTGTTTACAAATAATTCTGAACTAGCAGCCAGATTAGAAGCAATTGTAAATCACGGAATGAAAGAGCGATACTACCACGATGAAATTGGTGTTAACTCTCGATTGGATTCTATACAGGCAGCTATTTTGAGAGTAAAGCTTCGTCACTTGGATGGTTATATTGCATCTAGGCAAGCAGCTGCAAGATACTATTCAGATGCTTTTGCCGACGTTGATGGTCTGGAAACGCCCTTAATAAGTGAACAATCTACACATGTTTTTCACCAATATACGCTGAAAACAAAAGGAGTGGATAGAAAGGCATTACAGACTTTTTTAAGCGAAAAGGAAATTCCTGCAATGGTTTATTATCCAGTAGCTTTACATAACCAAAAAGCGTATAAGAAAGATGGTGTTGTTGATGCTGATTTTCCTGTGACAATGGATTTATGTGATTGCGTAATATCATTGCCGATGCACACAGAATTAGATAACGCGCAATTAGAATACATTACGAATTCTGTTAAAGAATTCTTTAATAAATAATTATGCAAATAGCAGTAGTTGGAACTGGGTATGTTGGATTGGTAACGGGAACTTGCTTTGCAGAAACAGGTAACAATGTTATTTGCGTGGATATCGATGCAGCCAAAGTTGAGAAGATGCAGAATGGAGAGGTGCCAATTTATGAGCCGCATCTAGCTGTTCTTTTTGAAAGAAATATTAAACAAGGAAGATTAGCGTTTACAACAGATTTAAAATCTGCAATTGAGAAAGCTCAAATTATATTTTTAGCATTACCAACTCCTCCAGGAGAAGATGGTTCAGCTGATTTATCTTACATTTTGAATGTTGCTGAAGAATTAGGTAAAATAATTACAGATTACAAAGTCATTATTGATAAAAGCACCGTGCCTGTTGGAACAGCAGAAAAAGTAACTGCAGCCGTTGCAAAAAACGCGACAGTAGGTTTTGATGTCGTTTCTAATCCAGAATTCTTACGGGAAGGTTTTGCCGTGGATGATTTTCTAAAGCCAGATAGAGTTGTTATTGGCACACGCTCAGCAAAAGCAAAACAAATTCTAGAAAAATTATATAAGCCATTCGTCCGCCAAGGGAATCCAGTTATTTTTATGGATGAGAAATCGGCAGAGCTTACGAAGTACGCCGCGAATGCTTTTTTAGCGACGAAAATTACATTCATGAATGAGATCGCAAACTATTGTGAATTAATTGGAGCTGATGTAGATGCCGTAAGAAGAGGAATGGGTACGGATACGCGAATAGGAAATCGTTTTCTTTTCCCAGGAATTGGTTATGGAGGAAGTTGTTTTCCAAAAGATGTACAAGCATTGGCTAATTCAGGGAAGGAAGTAGGGTATAATTTCGAAATAATTAATTCTGTAATGGATGTTAATCACCGTCAAAAGGTGACAATGGCTCAGAAGATAAAAGCTTATTTTGGAGACGAATTATCTGGAAAGAAACTAGCTCTTTGGGGGCTAGCTTTTAAGCCTGACACAGACGATATAAGAGAAGCACCAGCATTATATATTATTGAGGAATTGGTGGCAGCGGGAGTTGAGATAACGGCTTATGATCCTGAGGCAATGCAAAATGTCAAAGGTGAAATAGGAGATAAGATTAACTATACAGAAAACCAATACGATGCTTTGG
Source organism: uncultured Flavobacteriales bacterium (assembly GCA_963926405.1). Lineage (GTDB taxonomy): Bacteria > Bacteroidota > Bacteroidia > Flavobacteriales_D > Parvicellaceae > CALSMU01. The sequence goes on along the minus strand of CAWUXI010000134.1, from coordinate 4,017 downwards.
AGAATGCTGATGCATTATTAATAGCAACAGAATGGGCGGTGTTTAGATCGCCAGATTTTGATAAGGTAAGTAGCTTATTAAAAGAAAAAGTTATTTTTGATGGACGCAATTTGTACGATTTAGAGTCCATGCGAAGCTTGAATTACTACTACGAAAGCGTGGGAAGAAAAACGATAAAGGCAGTCTAAATGAAAAGAGTATTAATAACAGGAGCAGCTGGGTTTTTAGGTTCACACCTTTGTGACCGTTTTATCAAAGAAGGGTGCTATGTTATTGCTATGGATAACCTTATCACGGGTAGAATCGAAAACATTGAACATTTGATAGGAAACAAGAATTTTCATTTTGTTCATCATGATGTTTCTAATTTTGTTCATGTCGCCGGTGATTTAGATTATATTCTTCATTTCGCTTCTCCCGCTAGTCCGATTGATTATTTAAAAATCCCTATTCAAACATTAAAAGTTGGTTCTTTAGGAACACATAATCTTTTGGGATTAGCTAAAGCAAAAGGAGCTAGAATGCTAATAGCCTCTACTTCTGAAGTTTATGGTGATCCTACTGTTCATCCACAACCGGAAGATTATTGGGGTAATGTAAATCCAATTGGTCCTAGAGGTGTTTATGATGAAGCAAAAAGATTTCAAGAAGCGATAACAATGGCTTATCACCGTTACCATAATTTGGAAACACGTATCATTCGAATTTTTAATACGTACGGACCAAGAATGCGCTTAAACGATGGTAGAGTCTTACCTGCTTTTATCGGACAAGCTCTCCGTGGAGAAGATTTAACCGTTTTTGGAGATGGTAGTCAAACACGCTCATTTTGCTATGTTGATGATTTGGTTGAAGGTATTTATAAATTATTGTTATCAGACTATGCCTATCCAGTTAACGTTGGTAATCCAGATGAAATTACCATAAGTCAATTTGCGGAAGAGATAATTAAATTGACAGGAACAACTCAAAAGGTTATTTACAAAGATTTACCAGTGGATGACCCAACCCAACGTCAGCCTAATATTGATAAAGCAAGGGAGATATTGAATTGGGAACCTAAGGTAGATCGAGCGGAAGGATTGAAAATTACTTTTGCGTATTTTAAATCGCTTTCGGAAGAAGAATTATATAAAAAAGATCACAATAGCTTTAAACAATATATTAAATAATTCAAGGTTTGAAGTTCGAAGTTTGAGGTTAGTCAAAGCCTCAAATCTCAAATCTCAAATCTCAAGCCTCAAACCAATAAAAATGGCAACAATAAAAAGATTTGAAGATCTGGAAATATGGCAGTTGGCAATTGAATTATCGAATAATATTTACGATATAATTAAGAATACTGATTTGAAAACGGACTTTGCATTAAGGAATCAAATAGATAGATCAGCAATGTCGGTAAGTGATAACATTGCCGAAGGTTTTGAAAGGGAAGGGAATAGAGAGTTTGTTCAGTTTTTAAGTATCGCAAAAGGTTCTTGTGGAGAAGTTAGGTCGCAGTTGTATAAGCTAAAAAAACGAGAATATATTACCGATGAAAAATTTGAAGAGTTAATAAATAAAGCTTTACTTACAACTAAAAAAATCAGCTCTTTTATGAATTATCTTAGAAATTCAGATTATAAAGGAAATAAGTTTCAAGAAGCTGAAGCGGAATATAAACCTCAAACTTCAAACCTCAAACCCTTTTTCTCTCACGAAACAGCAATAATCGACGAAGGTTGTGATATTGGAGAAGGCACCAAAATATGGCACTTTAGTCATTTGATGTCCAATTGCAAGTTGGGAATTAATTGCAATGTTGGTCAAAATGTCGTTATCTCACCAGAAGTTATTTTGGGGGATAATGTAAAAGTGCAAAACAATGTTTCTATTTATACTGGAGTAACTTGCGAAGAGGATGTGTTTTTAGGACCTTCAATGGTATTTACGAATGTAATGAATCCTAGAAGTGCTGTTAATAGAAGAGGGGAATACCTTAAAACAACTGTTCGAAAGGGAGTGTCAATTGGTGCTAATGCAACAATAGTTTGTGGAAATGATATTGGCCAGTTTGCTTTTATTGGTGCTGGCTCCGTTGTTACAAAAGAAGTTCCGGCCTACGCATTGTTAGTAGGGAACCCAGCAAAACAAATTGGATGGATGAGTGAATTTGGGCACCGCCTGAACTTTGATAAGAATAACGAAGCTACTTGCGAAGAAAGTGGAGAAAAATATAGAATTGAAAATAATACGGTAAATAAAATTGGATAATGACATCGTTAACTGCAGAAGATAAAAAAGTAAAATTTGCCATAGTTGGTTGTGGACATATTGGGAAAAGACATGCTGAAATGGTATCTAGAAATGAGGAAGCAGAATTGGTTGCTTTATGCGATATTGCGGATAAAAACTCATTAGGAGTTGAAAAATTTGATGTTCCTTTCTTTGCTTCGATTGATGAGTTACTAGCCAGTGATATAGAAATTGATGTGCTGAATATTTGTACGCCAAATGGGGTGCATTCAGAACAAGCAGAAAAAGCATTGGACAAAGGAATTCACATTGTAGTAGAAAAACCAATTGGATTATCTAAAGCAAAATGTGAAAACGTAATTTTTAAAGCACTAAGAAACCACAAGCATGTTTTCGCTGTTATGCAGAATAGGTACTCACCACCTTCTGAATGGTTAAAAGACATTGTTGAGAATAAAATTATTGGAGATGTATTTACGGTACAAGTCAATTGCTATTGGAATAGAGATGACCGTTACTATAAAAAAGGTGGTTGGAAAGGAACAGCAGATTTAGATGGAGGAACATTATTTACGCAGTTCTCTCATTTCATCGATATTATGTATTGGCTGTTTGGAGATGTTAAAAACATCCAAGGTAAATTTGCTGATTTCACACACAAAGATTCTACTGATTTTGAAGATTCAGGGTTAGTATCTTTCGATTTTGTAGATGGAGGAATAGGATGTTTAAATTACTCAACTGCTGTTTGGGGTCAAAACCTAGAAAGTAGTTTGACAATTATAGGAAGTAAAGGGAGTGTTAAAGTAGGTGGCCAATATATGAACGAGGTAGAATATTGCCATATTGATGGATACGAAATGCCTGAACTAGCACCTTCTAATCCACCAAATGATTATGGGCCCTATAAAGGCTCAGCAGCTAACCACCACTATGTCATTGACAATGTTGTGGATACGTTAAAAGGAAGAACAAGAGCCACTACAAATGCGTTAGAAGGATTAAAGGTTGTTGATATTATAGAAAGAATATACGAAGTAAGAGATAAACAAAATTAAAAATTTACAAAGTATTTTGTATAAAAAAAATCCAACTTTATACATAATACAATTATACTTAATACTTATAAAGAATGAATATTTACGATAAACTGGTAAAAAAAGAAACGAAATTAGCTCTTATAGGGTTGGGATACGTAGGTTTACCAATTGCGTTAGAATTTGCAAAGAAAATTAAAGTTGTAGGTTTTGATATCAATGAAAAAAGGGTTGATATGATGAAAAACAATATTGATCCAAGTAATGAATTAGTGGCTTCAGATTTTGAAGGTTGTGATATTGAATTTACGGCTGACATAGACGACTTAAAACAATGTACTTTTTTCATTATTGCTGTACCAACGCCTATTGATGATAGTAAAGAGCCAAATATAAAGCCTCTTTTAGGTGCTTCAACTACAGTTGCCAAGGCCCTTAAGAAAGGAGATTATGTTGTATATGAGTCAACTGTTTACCCTGGGTGTACAGAAGAAGATTGCATTCCCGTATTAGAAGAGGTATCTGGACTAAAATGGAAAGAGGATTTTAACGTTGGGTATTCTCCGGAAAGAATTAATCCAGGAGACAAGGTACATACGTTAGCTACTATAGTTAAAGTATCTTCTGGAGATACACCAGAGTCTTCTGAGCATATTGCAAAAACATACGAATTAGTTGTAGACGCAGGTGTTCATAGAGCTTCTTCAATTAAGGTTGCCGAAGCAGCAAAAATTATTGAAAACAC
>CAWUXI010000133.1:0-17854 GCA_963926405.1 uncultured Flavobacteriales bacterium | reverse complement strand
AATTTTCACCTGTAAACACTTCATAAATACTTAAAGTATCGTCAGAAATACCGAAAGAATAAGAAAGGTTTCCTTGAGGATCTAGGTCAATCAATAAAACTTTATAATTCATTAGAGCCAAAGCAGAGCCAACATTTGACGTGCTAGCCGTTTTGCCGGTTCCTCCCTTATGATTTACGACAGAAATAATCATTTTATGATAAACGCCTAACTAGGTTAAAAAAAACAATGAAAATAGTATTAGAAAACACAAATATATCAAAATTAACGCTATTATCCTTAATTTCGTTGAAGTATTTTTCAAAACTAAAACATAAAAATAGGCTATTTAACGTATTTTAATGCCTGATATTTAATAATATACACAACATCAAAGCAATATAAGGCTAAAATTCCAACCTTCATAGACTTAGGCATTCAAACACTAAAACTGAAGAAATCAGACGTTAAATGGAATTCAAGTACAACTTCTCCACTCTATCTCTTGCCCATTGTGTTTTTCTAAGAAATTTTAAACTAGAGTTAATTGATGGGTTAGAGTAAAAACAGTTTATTTTAACGGTTTCACTCAGTTCTTCCCAGCCATATTTATCTACCAAAAAATTTAATATTGCTTTTAAGCTGACTCCATGAAGTGGATTATTTGGTTGTAACTCTGCCATTACTTCATTCCTTTTCGTTTACCAAAATTCTTATCCCCCCTTGTTTTTCGTTTATTGTACTTTTGCGCTATTATCTTTCTATAGGACCCACCTTGATTCGTCTGTGAATTCTTTTCGCTTTTCTGATGATAACTTACCTCTTCGTCCGTTTTCTTTTTATGACTTTTATGTATTTCAATATTTCGAGGTTGCTCTTCTGGAATCAATTCCCGTGAAACTTCAACATCTTTAGGTATTTTATTTGTAAGAATTTTCATTTTCATCAAATCCTCAATAGCTTCTTTGTTTTCTGTCTCTTTCTCCGTATAAAACAATATAGTATTACCTTCCTCTTCTGCTCTACCTGTTCTACCAATTCGGTGCATGTAGTTTTCTGGGTATGTTGGCGTATCAAAATTGATTACATGTGTTATTTTTTCCAAATCCAATCCACGCGCCATCACATCAGTGGATAACAAAATTCGGTTTACTCCAGAATCAAATTGTTCGACAGAGCGAATTCTATAGTTTTGAGACTTATTAGAATGTATAACGCCTAACTCAGAACCAAACCTTCCTTCTAGCGCTTCAAACAACCTATCCGCTATTTTTTTACTTGAAACAAAAATCAATACTTTTCTAAAATCTGTTTTATTCTTAATTAAATGAGTCAGTAAGTTGACTTTAGTATAAAAATTAGGAACAGGATAGCATTGTTGCACAATATTCTCTAAAGGCGTTCCACTTACTGCTATTGCAATTTTTGTAGGCACTATAAAGAAATCATCAATTAATGCATCTACCTCTTCAGTCATTGTAGCAGAAAACATTATATTTTGTCTTTTCTCGGGTAGTAATTCAAAAATATTGGTTAGTTGTGGCAAAAAACCTAAGTCCATCATTACATCAACTTCATCAATTACTAGTTTCTTAACCGCATTTAATTTTAAAGCACCACTTAATGATAGATCATAAAATCGGCCAGGTGTACCAACAACAATGTCGGCTCCTTGCGCAACGGATTGCATTTGAGTATTGATATTTGTGCCGCCGTATACCCCTACAACCCTAAGGCTAATGTATTTTGCTAAACTTTCTATATTTTCAACCACTTGCAGAACCAATTCTCTAGTAGGGACCATAATAGCAACTCTTGGAGCGACTTGTGTGGAAAATTTCAAATCCTGCAGAATCGGCAACATATACGCAAGTGTCTTTCCTGTACCTGTTTGGGCTACTCCTACAATGTCTTTACCAGACAGCACAACTGAAAACGCTTCTTTCTGGATAGGGGTTGGCTTGTCGTAGCCTAAATCATCAATTGCATAGCTCAATTGTTTTACAAGCTTAAAATCACTAAAAGAATCCATTATATTGTTTTTTGCAAATGTAACTGTTTATATCATTTCTATTTGCATGATATTCTAATCAAGTTTGTTGGTAGTTTTACAACTTCATATTATTCACAAACAAATGACACAAGAAAAGGCACTAGCTTTGTTAAAGTCTGGAAGGAATGTTTTCCTTACTGGCTCTGCTGGTACGGGAAAAACCTATGTGTTAAATCAATTTACACAGCACCTAAAAGATGCAAATATTGACGTTGCCATAACAGCTTCAACAGGTATTGCAGCTACGCATATAAAAGGCAGCACGATTCACTCTTGGGCGGGTATTGGCATTAAACAAGTGCTGACAGAAAAAGATCTTCGAAATTTAAAAAAGAAGAAATATTTAAGAGACCAGTTTGATAAAGTTAAGGTCCTTATCATTGATGAAATATCCATGTTACATAGAGATCAATTAAATTCTATTAACCAAGTTTTGACTTATTGCAAGGAAAATAATGAAGCTTTTGGAGGGGTGCAAATAGTTTTGTGTGGTGATTTTTTTCAACTACCTCCTATTGGAAAATATGGTGAACGCAGCAGCGATAAATTTTCATTTATGTCTACAGCTTGGCAAAATGCAAACTTTAACATCTGCTACCTAACGAAGCAGTTTAGGCAAAATGACAATGTATTGGGAGATGTTTTGGAAGAGATTCGGACCGGCAGCGTTACACAGAAATCTATTGACGCTTTAAAAAATGCCGCAAACACAACTTTCGAGTCTGGAATAGAACCCACAAAACTATATACACACAATGAAGATGTCGACTTCATTAACAATAGCCATTTAGCAGACTTACCAAGTAAAAGCAGGTTTTTTAAAGCGAAAACCTCTGGAGACAAAGATTTAATTACTGTTTTAAAAAATACAGTACTTACTCAAAATGATATGCCTTTACGCATTGGAGCGAAAGTGATGTTTGTTAAAAATAACGTTGAAAAAGGATACATTAATGGAACGCTAGGAGAAATCATCAAATATTCTTCAATTGGAATACCAGTAGTAAAGACACTAGACAATGAAGAAATTAAGGCTAGTCCGGAAGAATGGTCTATAAATGATGAAAAGGGGAATACTTTGGCATCGTACAAACAAATACCTCTTCGTCTTGCATGGGCAATAACCGTTCACAAGAGTCAAGGAATGACATTAGATGCTGCAGAACTCGACCTAGGAAGAACTTTTGAAAGAGGACAAGGCTACGTAGCTTTATCTCGATTACGCGATATTAATAGATTACGTTTGCTTAATTTTAATTCCGTCTCATTGATGGTGGATGGACTTGCGATGAAAGCAGACAAACGTTTTCAGGTGTTAGCTGGTGAACTAGATGAATCTACCTCTTTGGAAGAGCTAAATGATGAATCTAAAGCTTTTATTAGAGCCAGTGGCGGAAGGGTTTTGACTAAAGTTGTTCCTAAATAGAGAATCATCACTATAAACAACTCTCTAATCATTAAAATCACCCTATCCCTAACTCAGCTTTTGCAGCTTTAAGAATAGCCTTTGCTCCATCAAGAGTTTTTGCCTCAGCATAAGCTCGCAATACTGGTTCTGTGCCTGAAGGACGAATCATTAACCATTCATCTTCGCTAAGAATATATTTAAACCCATCAATTGTTTGAACTTCTTGTACTTGGAATTCACCAAATGATTGGTACTTGTCAGCCTTGCAATTAGCAATTACCTCTTGTTTCAATTCTTCAGAGAGGTGTAAATCATCTCTCCAATATTTGAACTCTCCAACCAAGGCATAAATTTCATCAACCAATTCTTCTAATGATTTTCCAGATTTTACCATAAATTCAAAAAGAACTAAGCCCATCCAAATACCATCTCTTTCTGGAATATGACCTGTTATCGCTATCCCACCACTTTCTTCCCCTCCAACCAGAACATCCTCTGTCACCATTTGAGAAGCAATGTATTTAAATCCAATTTGAACCATATCAAACTCCAATCCCCACATTTCTGCTAATCTACCAACTCTTGGAGTTGTAGAGGCTGCAACAACAACCTTTCCTCTAAGCCCTTTTGTTTTATGCAAGTAATTCATTAACAACAACATAATATGGTGCGAATCTACAAATTCTCCTTGTGAATTATACAATCCAATTCTATCAGCATCACCATCAGTAGCCAAACCAGCAGCGATATTTCCTCTGGATTTTATTAATTGTGAAAATTCTTGTAAATTTTTATCTATTGGCTCGGGAGCCTGACCCATAAATGATGGATTTTCTTCACAATGCAAGAAAGTCATTTTTGGCAAGAGCTTTTTCAGTACATTTTGTCCAGCACCATACATTGCATCATATGCAAAATTCATATCCGAATTGGCTATTGCATCTAGATCAAAGTTTTCACGAACTGCATCTAAATATAATTCTTCAAGATCAACATATTCTATCAAACCTTGTTTTACAAATTCATCAATCGAAAGTGATGCAACATCAATATTTACATCATCTGAAATAATGTCCTCTACCTCTTGAACATGCTCAGCACTCAAAGGACCGCCAAAGCCACCTTTTAACTTATACCCATTATAAGAAGGCGGGTTATGACTTGCAGTTACAACTACTCCTATTGAAGTGTTGTATTTTACACAACCTAATGAAACCATAGGTGTTGAAACAAAATTCTTCGCTAGTAAAACCTTTATACCTTGAGAAGCAAATACTTTGGCTGCAGTTTCAGCAAACATTTCACCCGCAAACCTGCAGTCATGACCTAACACAATAGAAGGTTGGGCATAGTTACTTTTCGTCCAATTTCCTGTAGCCTCAGAAATTCTCACCACATTATCTACAGTAAATTCTTTAGCGATAATCGCTCTCCACCCATCTGTTCCGAATTTTATTCTCGTCATAATTTTTAATTTTTCAGCGCTCGAATATAAGGATAATACAGATAAAAAAAAACTTCAAATACTATGTTGGTTTATCCTTGATCTTTTCAGGCAACTTTTTATATTTATTTTTCTTAAAGAGTTCATAAATCTCAATTCTTTTATCCCTATAACTTTCCTTATAACTATCTTCTTGTACACCTAATATTTTATGGTACCATTTAACATCTTCCATTATTCCATTTATTAAAATTCATTTTACCTTGCAAAAATCAATACTCTAAAACTCTAAATAAAGCCTGGAATCGAGCAAGGTATGTACTTGCTGCTCCCTTATTCTGTTGGCTACGTTTTTTTCGATTCATAAAAGTCCTTTTCTTATTCGTGCTTTTAACCTCCTTCTTTCTTCCAAAAATGAGCAGTACTAGCCTTAAAATAAATGCACCAATTCTACTAAATAATGGAACAACTATTTCTTGTTCTTCGCTAATCATATTATCATTTTCTTGCTCAATACCACAATCAAAAGCATCACACGCTCGGTTATATAGATAAACGTTAAAGGAATTGAACAACGGCCTTATTTTACCTCTGTTAAAGGAATCCAAATTCTCACATATTAAGAAAATATATCTGAAAATAATTTTCAAAATAAACCTGAGAATAAAACTAAAGATTACCATTAGCCCATATAATATTTGCCCCATTATAGGTAATCCCTTCAATCTATATAGCCTTTTCTTTAACTTCACTTATACTCAATTATCAACTTGATAAATTCACCTTATCTCGTTGTGAAAAACAATAATACGGAGTAACTATATAATGTTTTCAATAGTTAAGTGGTTTATTTATACTTAATTTTTAATTTAGCAATACTTAATTTTTACTTGAAAGTTTACTTAATTTATGAAGTGTAATCTCAATAAATTACTTAACTTCGTACTCAAGCATGTTACGCTACACATTCATAGAACACCCCTTAAGTTATCTCTCCGACAACCTAAAACACTACATTCCTGGTGTTACAGAGGCTTATGCCGCATACAGTAACGCGGACAAAGAGGTGGTATTAAAATGTTTTACCGAAAATGGCGCTATTAAAATATCTTTAAAAAACAAAGTTCATTTATTGCAAAAAGCTAGAAAAAACAAAGCTCCACAAGCATGGTTCAGAAAAGATATGCTTCTATTTCTGAATGAAGTTATAGGTACTGGGGTGAAAACCAAGAAAAAGATTCAGCAACTTACACTGGAAGATGAAGAGGACAACAATTACTTGTGTCTTAAATTCATTTCCCCATTTGATCGAATGTTTGATATGCTCATAATAAAAGTGCCACATGCCGGAATATTTGGAATGTCTAAAGGAATAAACATTACTACCCAACAAAAAGCAACAATAGGTAATTTATTGCACAATGTTTTTAATGCCCGAATAAAAGAGGAATACAATAATTTAGAAACACACAATCTAGTACTGCACAATTTGCAAAATCAGAAAGCAACTTTAGAAACTACAAAAGAGGAAAATTTACTATTAAAGGAGAACTACAAAAAGAGCTTACAACATTTTATGAATTCTTTAGTTACACAAATCAATAAAGAAATGGCTATCTCAATTGCCTTATCGGAAAAATCAAAAGATTTTATAATTTCTAAAATTACAGACTTAGAGACAATTGAAAAAGCAATAAGAGGCGCCATCCATATGGCTCTTAATTTAACAATCAACTACTCTTCCACTCTATTAATTGAACCTGAACATATTTCGATAGAAGAAAGAAAAAATATCGATTTAGCAGTATACAAAAATGACAAATACTCTAATATTATTGAGATGTTAGACAAATATGAAGTTGCGGCAGGCACAGCTCATCAGCGAGAATGGAAAATAAACGGAAATACAGTTTCTGAACTATGCGAACCTAAGATCACACCTTCAGCAATAACATTCAATCTTAAAAAGTATAAAAACCCAATTAATACCTTACTTGAAAGATATGAAGACAAATGGCCATTATTAAGGACATACTTTAAGCCGTTAAAAAATATTGTTGAAAAAGGTGAAGGCAATTTCTTTGATGCGCAATCTGCATAAAATTTAAGAGCTTTTATATAATTCTCTGATTAAAACAACTATTATCTCCAAATCAATATTTACATTTGCAGTGTAATGTTATTCATTATTGAATTATGAAGATTATTATTACCGGAGCTGGTGCCGTTGGATATCATTTAGCTAAAATGCTTTCAAGTGAATCTCAGGACATCTACTTGATTGATCAGAACGCAGACAGACTGCAATATATAGCGTCTCATATTGATGTATACACGATTGTTGGAGATGCAAAATCTATTAAAATACTGGAAAGCGCAAAAGTTGATTCTTGCGACTTATTAATAGCGGTTACGTCTTCAGAAGAAACAAATTTATTGGTTTCTATTCTTGCAAAGAAATTTGGAGCTAAAAGAACAATTGCTCGGATTACAGATTTAGATATCCTAAAAAAAGGAAGAGAGGAAGTTTACCAAGACCTTGGAATTGACACACTAATATCACCTGTACTGCTTGCAACAGAGGAAATCAATAGACTTGTAAAGAGGTCGGTTTTTACTGATGAATTTGAATTTGAAGATGGTAAATTAACCGTATTCGGAATCTCTATAGGAGAAAATTCACCACTAAAAAACAAAACAGTAAAAGATAGCTCTTACCTAAACCCTGAATTAAAATATAAATCAATTGCCCTTCATAGAAATGAAGAAACTATTCTAACGAATTCCGATACGATCATAAAGGAGAATGACATTGTTTACTTTATTTCTGCTCCTGAATCTATTGATGATATTACTAGTATTTGTGGAAAAGAATGTTTTCCTATTAAGAACATCATGATACTAGGCGGGAGTGAAATAGGAGTCTTAACTGCAGAGCACTTAGAACATGACTATAATGTTACCTTAGTAGAGAAAGACAAGGCTAAATGTGAAAGAATTGTCGGAAGGCTTAAGAAAGCATTGGTAATCAATGTTGACGCTAGAGACGTTAAAGCTTTAGAAGAAGAAGGATTAGCAGATATGGATGCATTTATTGCTGTAACCGGGGATTCCGAAACAAACATAATGTCATCATTAGTAGCCAAAAACCATGGAGTTCGTAAAACAATTGCTCGTGTCGAGAACATAGATTACATACATTTATCACAAGCTATTGGAATTGACACTTTAATCAATAAAAAAATAATTGCCGCTAGTAACATTTTCAAATATGTTAGAAAAGGCAATGTTTCTGCAATTGCAAGTCTACCTGGTGTTGATGCAGAAATAATTGAATTTATAGTAAATCCAGACTCTAAAGTCACCCAAACAAAAATTAGAGATCTAAAGTTTCCAAAGACCGCAAATATTTCTGGAGTAATCAGAGAAGACAAAGGGTTTATTCCTTTCGGAGACTTTGAACTACAAGCCGGAGATAAAGCCGTAGTGTTTTCATTAACGGAGTCTATTAACAAAATAGAAAAATTCTTTCTTTAGATCCATGCCAAAAGCCAAAAGACTGCTAAATCTCAAAGTAATCGCTCATGTAGTGGGAACCTTGTTGATGATCAATGGCTTTCTTATGGCAATGTCCATCCCCTTCTCTATCTACTATAATGATGGAGCAACGTGGTCACTTATCACTTCTGCTGTACTTACCTTCAGCTGCGGACTAGGACTTAGGTTCTCCAACAAACAAAGTAAAGATGCTGAAATAAAAAAACGAGACGGTTATTTAATCGTAGTGCTAGGATGGGTATCGATGGTGATTTTCGGATCTCTTCCCTACATAATGTCTGGTGAAATAAGCAACATAAGCAACGCCTTTTTTGAAACTATGTCTGGCTTTACTACTACCGGGGCCACAATATTAGGAGATAAAGGACATGAGATTTCTAGTCTTCCTGAAAGTTTATTGTTTTGGAGAAGCACTACGCAATGGATTGGAGGAATGGGAATAATTGTTCTAACAATAGCCATACTGCCTCTTTTAGGAATTGGAGGTATGGAACTATTTGTTGCCGAAGCCCCAGGCCCCACAAAAGATAAAATTCACCCAAGAATAAAGGAAACTGCAAAGCGGTTATGGGTTATCTATTTTGGACTAACATTCCTTGAAATGATACTACTAATGTTCAGCGGAATGACTTTTTTCGATGCAATCAACCATGCATTTACCACAACATCTACTGGCGGATTCTCTACTAAAGATGGCAGTATCGCTGAATTTAATTCCCCCGTAATCGAGTACATTATCATCTTTTTTATGTTTTTAGCAGGCACAAATTTCACTTTAATATACTTTGGACTAAAAGGAAAACTAAAACACTTTTGGAAAAACGATGAGTTTAAATGGTACCTAATGAGCATAATTGGATTAACGATAGTCCTTACCCCCTTCGTGCTTAACAACTCCCAAGGAGGAATTGGACAAGCCTTTAGACAAACATTATTTCAAGTCGTAAGTATGATAACCACTACTGGTTATGCAAGTGCTGATTACATGCTTTGGGGAGGATTAGTCATATTTATTTTCTTTTTACTCCTTTTTTCAGGAGCATCTGCAGGATCCACAAGTGGTGGTATGAAAATAGTAAGAATCGTTCTTTTAATGAAAAATGGACTAATGGAATTCAAAAGAAGACTCCACCCTAATGCTATAATCCCTATCCACCTAAACAAAGAACCTATATCTAATAAGATAATATACAACTTACTAGCATTCATATTTTTATACTTATTTATCTTCACTATAGGTTCAATAGTTGTGACGGCCATGGGAGTTCCTTTTGTAGAGGCAATTAGTGCAGTAGCTACATCTGTTGGTAATGTAGGCCCAGGTATTGGGAGTATCGGTCCGACAGGAAATTTCTCCGCACTTCCAGATGCAAGTAAATGGGTTTTATCTTTACTCATGCTAATGGGAAGATTAGAGTTATTTACTGTTGCCTTAATTTTCACCCCTTACTTTTGGAAAAGAAATTAATACTATGGAAATAAAATTAAAGTACGAAACTCCCCCAGAATGGGCTGATCAAGTAATCGAAAATATTGACGAATTTTTACAAGATCATGCTGATGCAGAAAGAAAAGTTGCGCATATGTGCCTTTCATTAATAGCAAAATACCCAGATAAAAGAGATATAATAGCTGACTTGAACCAAATTGCAGTTGAAGAACTATTGCATTTTAAACAAGTCTATGACATTATGTACAAGCGGGGCCTCACTATAGATTCTGAATTCAAAAAAGATCCCTATATGAAAGGGATTTCTTCCATTATTCGCGAAGACTCCCAAGAAAGGCTTTTAGATCGTCTAATACTAGCTTCGGTTGCTGAAATGAGAGGCGTAGAACGCTTTAAATTGGTAAGTGAAGCAACTGAAGACCAAGAGTTAAAAAAATTCTACGGCAACCTTCACCTTCAAGAAAAAGAACATGTTGATATATTTCTTCAATTAGCTGAAAGATACTTCCCCACTAAAGAAGTAGGATCTAGATTGGAAGAGATTCTTATCAAAGAAGGAGAAGTAACTGAATACTTACCTTGGCGACCTGCAATACATTAGACATTATATATGTTAATCATTAAATTTCTTATTAAAGCGTCTTTTCGTATGTTTGTTCAAGAATGAAAGATGGATTCTTGAACATATCTAAAATTAACAAGTTATCTCCAGAAAAAGGAAGATTGTTAATCTCTGAGCCTTTTATGGCTGACGAAAATTTTAAGCGATCTGTTATTTACCTTTGTGAACACAATGAAGATGGGTCATTTGGGTTTGTTATGAATAATTTTTCAGACATTTCTCTCTCTGAATTGGTGGACGATATAATTAATGAAGATTTTAAAGTAAGTTTTGGCGGACCAGTTAGCCCTGACAACCTTTTTTATATTCATACATTAAAGAATGAACTAGAAGGATGCTGCGAAGTTATGCAGGGACTTTACACGGGCGGGAAATTTGAAGATTTAATACCCTTAATTAATTCCGGAGTTATTACTCCGAATGAAATTCGTTTCTTTCTAGGCTATTCTGGCTGGGAAGCCGGTCAATTAAACGATGAACTTTCTTTAAATTCTTGGATTATTGGAAAAACAACCGTTAATCGTGTACTGAACGCACATGACAAAGACTTGTGGAAAAAAACTTTAGATGAGATGGGTGGGGAATTTAAAATGATCTCAAATTTTCCTGAAGATCCAAGTTTAAACTAAAACGTCCTTACTCTCTCTTTGATTTATTAACTCTAAAATCCTTTTGGAAATCTTATTGAAGTATCTTTTGCTTTTATACCCTCCAACCCATTGAATTCCTTGAATAGCATTTGTTAAAAATATTTCATCTGCTGCTAATAAATTTTGAGGTGACAAGGTATTTTCATAAACCGTAATACCATTTTCAATTGCAGTATTAATTACATTCATTCTCATAATCCCTCCAATACAACCATCTTCTAATGGCGGTGTATATAAAACACCATTGCTTACAATAAAAACATTCGACGATATGGATTCAATTATTTTGCCTTTTTCGTTCAATATAAAACACTCTTGCAACTTGTTTTTTTCAGCAAAGTTCGCTGCCATTATTGGCAACAACGAATTAATTGATTTGTATTTTGACCATATATTTACACTTTTATTCATTTCAGAATAAATGTCGACCATCAATCCATTCTCATTGAGCGTGAAATAATTATTGGGTAAATGACTCGCTTCAATAAAAAAAATAGACTTATTTGATTCTGAGAAATAGGTGCCTTCTCCATCTCTAAACAAACTAATTCTAGCTTTACCTCCAGCTTGAATGCTGTTTTTTTCAATTAAGCTTTTAATCTGCCCTTTAAAATAATCTGCAGAAAAATGATTCGGAATATCAAGACTTAATATATTGGCCCCTTCCAGCATTCTTTCGATATGAAATTGCAAATTATAAGGCAATCCATTGAGAATACGGATTGACTCAAACACACCATCACCAAACCTAAATGCTCTGTTGTCTTTCATAAAAGGCTGGCTTGTGCCCAGCATTTCTCCATTTAGTATTATGTATTCTCCTTTTGCCATTTAACAAGTTAAAAATAAAGATTGCTTTGTTACCAAGATCAATAATAAGACAATATGCTTAAAAAATGTTACTAAACCAATCATTTATCATATCAATGAAATTTGTCAAAAACTGAAAATCTAGTAATACCGTAAAAATAACACCAAAAAAAGCACCCCCAATATGTGCGTCATGCGCTATTCTAGTACCTCCTTTTTTACTCATATAATGCTCTGCAAAAAGGTATAATATACCGAAAATAAAACTTGGAATACTGACTGGAATAAACAAAATCCCCATACCTCCAGTTGGATATAAAATAATTGAGCTAAACACAATTGCTGAAACTGCTCCAGAAGCACCTACCGCTAAATAACCTGGATTATCACCCTGTTTCTTTAAGGAAGGAAGCGTTGCAAATAACAAACCTCCAACATATAAGGTGATGTAATACAAATAACCAATATTTCCAAAACCTCCAATAGAAATACCATTAATCGGATTAACATATCCCTCAACTAAAACACCTTCTACAAAACCTCCAAAACTATAAAGAACATACATATTAAGCCCTAAATGCATGTAATCAGCATGAATAAACCCATGTGTAAATACCTGCCACCAGCGCTTATGGTGCTTTACAGAATAGGGACTTAATGTTAATTTATAACTTAAATCTTTATCGTTAAATGCTAGAAAGGAAATAACAACGGTAATAGCAACTATTATTGCAGTAATACTAAATGAAATCACAAATTACTTCTTCTTTTTTAATTGAATATCATTAATAACATGAGATCTAAAAGATGATTTATCGAAAATTTCAATTTCATCGAAAATTTCTTCATATCCATCTTCACCGCCAACATAAATATCATATTTACCTTTAGGCAATATCATAATATAACGAAGTGATTTCTCATTTGGAATATAATCTCCGTATACTTCTTCAGTTTCTAAATCCGTTACTTGTATAAATAAATCAACAAACTTCTTAGCATTATCATCAGATGATATCGTTCCTGAAATTACCGTATAACGAGGCTCAACTTCTAAAAAGTCTACTCTATAAATATCTAAGTCACCGTAACCACCATCTCTAACAGCAGAAATATACCCATGTTTTCCAGACTCAGAAACTCTAAAATTCATATTATCTTCTGGCGTATTCAGTGGGTATCCTAAATTTTGCACACTTGAATACTTATTTTTTATTGGATCCCATGTTGATTTAAAAATATCAAATCCACCCATACTTGTGTGACCCTTAGACGAAAAGTACAAGGACTTACCGTCAGGAGATAAATTAGGAAAATCTTCATCAAACTTAGTATTAATAGTTGGCCCTAAATTAGTTGGCAAGCTCCATTTTCCATTCGGCAACAATTGGCAGGAATATAAATCAATACCTCCATATCCCCCAGTCCTATCACTAGCAAAATACAATTTGGTTCCATTTTCATTAATACATCCTGCTATTTCGGCATACTTTGAATTAATGCTCTTTTCAAGCTTAGCTGGCACTCCCAAATCCGTTCCCTCAATTTTACACTCGTATAAATCTCCAAACTCTTTAAAGTCTTCATAGTAAAAAATCGCCCTTGTTCCATTAGCATTTAAGCCAACAACTTCTTCTCGGCCATCAGGTGTATTGATGCTTGCTGCTAATGGCTGTGCATTTTGATATTCACCAGACTTCACATAGGACATAAAAATATTCGGTAAATAAGATCCATCTGATTGCGCTGTACTACTTAAATCCCTTTTCGAATTAAATATTAAAAATGATTCATTAGTTGGGACAAAGGGAAAGTAGTCTGCATAAGCTGAATTTACCGAATTTCCAAGATTTTCAAATTTCACTTTAACCCCGAACTTCATTAACTCTTTTGCATTCTCGCAATATTCAATCTGTTTGATCGCGTCTACTTTATTTATTTCAGAGCCATTATTTGTTTCCCTAAATTTTTCGTAAGCATCTATGGCAGCATCAAATTGATATCCAAAATGATAAGCTCTACCGAGCAAGTACCATGCATTAGCGTCAATTTTTGGATCCTTAATTAATGTCTCTAAGTGAGGAATAGCAAGTGATTTGTCGATATTCGTATTTAAATAACTCACAGCTAAATTGTAATTAAACTCAAGATTTTCTTTATCTGATTCATACAAAGGCAAATATTCATCAATTGCTTCTTCGAAATTACCAGCATCAAATAACTTCAATGCATTTTTCTTATCTTGAGATGAAATGTTTATAAAAACAATTAATAGCAGAGGTAAACTTAATAATCTTTTCATTTTTAATTTATTAGAAGACAAATATAAAGGTATTAGAAATATTATTTACAAGGATTGTGCAAAACTTTAGGCTCTAGTATTGTGCAATTAGACTTAGTCCTATATATTTGACATATAAAAAAGGTGAATTTTGGCGAAGCAAAGTAATTTTTTAGGAGAATTTATAAAAGAACGAAAAACCGTAGGCGCTATATCCCCGAGTTCTAAGTTTTTAATGAAAAAAATGATTGCTCCAATCGATTTTCAAAAGGCGGATGTCATTATAGAACTTGGACCTGGAAATGGTGTCTTTACAAAAGGAATTTTAGAAAGAATGAAACAAACATCAAAATTATTTTCTTTTGAATTAAACACTCCTTTTTACGAACACATCTCTACTATTATAGACGACAAGCGTTTAATATTAATTAATGATTCTGCGGAGAAAATTGACAAACACCTTGAAAAACACGGAATTGAAAAAGTAGACTACATAGTTTCATCTCTCCCTTTAACAGTTATTCCAAAAGAGGTTAAGCTAACGATCATTGATAAATGTGTAAAACAATTAAAAGAGGATGGAATGTTTATTCAATTTCAATACTCATTAAATGCGAAGAAGTTATTGAGTTCAAAATTCTCGCAAATAAAAATAGACTTTTCTGCATTAAATTTTCCGCCAGCATTTGTATACAAGTGTAAATTGTAAAGTTAGAGTTTTCTACCCCTCAACATCTCTCTTTTTCCAGGCGGCCCTTCAAGGCGCTCTATTACAAATCCTGCACTTTCCAAATCTCTTCTTACTTGCCCTTTTGCGCAGTAAGTTACGAATACTCCTGATGAACTCATTGCTTTATACAACTTTTTAAAAATAGAAACACTCCACATTTCAGCCTGTGAATTAGGCCCAAAAGCATCAAAATAAACTAAATCAATCGGTTGCTGAATCGCAAATTTCTGAATTTCGTTTTCAATCTTATTTATCGAAAACAAACTTGTTATTGGACATTGCATTTCCCATGGTGCATTATGAATGCTGTTAAATACTTCTTGCGAATTATCCCCAATTACTGTTGTAGCATAATTTAACCCATCCAGTACTTTATTCTGTAAAGGAAAAGCTTCCAAGCCAATATAGTTGATACTACTTTTAGAATTTAAACAGGTAAGCAGCGCATTTAAGCCTGTACCAAAACCTACTTCTAGAATGTTAATTTCCTTTTTTGATTTTTCAACCTCTTTTAACCCCTTATCGATAAACACATGCAAAGCTTCTTGAATTGCTCCATGTCTAGAATGATACGTTTCGTCAATATCCTCTCTATATATTGTATGAGACCCGTCTTTAGAAATAATTATCTTTAAATCCATCATTAGATAAAGGAAATGTCCATTTTCTTAGTACTCCATTTATTTTTAATGGAATCAAATTCATAAAATGTGATAGCTGAGATCAATGTAAAACCGACTGACTTGTACCCATTCCCAAATATCTCTGCTGCCAGTTTCATATCAAAAATATTATTCATGGGTTAACTTTCGAGCTTCATTCACGTCAATTTCTACTCCATTTTGGAAAGACACAATCCTTGCAAGACCAACGCCTTGATTTGTAAATTCCTTAAGTATTAATTCCGCTCCAGAATACAAACCTTCATTCCCACAATAGTAAGTTATATTGTCCCCCTCAGGAGTTGACTCTATACCTAAATAATCTAATTTTACAAATATCATACTTCTAGCTTGTGGAACACCTTCGGTATAGCTCCCTAGAAACACTCTATATTCTAACCCTTCTACTGGAGTCGGCGGCAAATTAACAGGAGTAACCTCTAACTCTTCTCCTCCAACTTTTTTACCATCTTGGTATTCAATAACTTTTGCATTTTCGATACCTACCATGTCATATTTACCTTTTGCTAATTCAGCAACATCCTTTGTTTTAAATACTCCAGCAAGATATTGGAAGCCATTTTCTCCATCTTTAATTATCTCTACTTTATATTCGGACATTAATACCATTGCACTATCTATTTTAGAAGAAACAGTCCCTTTATGAGTCCCAAGATTTATATAAAATTCGGCCCCAATATTTGTTGGTTCTATTGTAATCATTTTCTTATTATTGTTTTGAGAGGGAATGGCTTCTGTAACATTTTCCTTTATAGTACCATTTTCTATTTGAGAGTCCTGCTTTTTATTAATAATACCGTCAACGGAAATTGCGAAAACTCCATCACCTTGCTCATTTATTAGTTGATTCGCTCTCGCTATTGAAACTTTCTCGCCATTGTAATAAGCGGTCACAAATGCTCCAGTCAAGCCCATAGCAATCATTTTGTTTTTGCGCACAACCGTTTCCGGAACTGAACGAAAAATACCAGTAGAATATTTATACAGGCCATTTACATTTTTAATAACAAGAGGAGAAACATTAAATAAATTATCAGCTTGTATAGATCTAGAAAAAGCTCCAACTTGAACTGTAAAGAATAACCCTTCTATTATTTCAACAGCCTCAACAGTTGCAGCTCCACTTCCTAGATCATTAACATACTGAGCAACATCATCCGAAAACGTTACAGGTACTGCAGTTATTGCTGCGGCTTCAGTCTCGACAGCATCTACAACAGTTACGGCAGTTACTTCAGTATCGGCAACCGCTATAGTTGTTGTACTTGTATTATTTTCTATTTCAATAAACTCAGTTGAAACCGGTGCACCTTCTAACTCTAATTTACGTGCTTCAGATGCTGACATATATTCTCCATTATATATTGCAACGACAAAAGCATCCGAATACCCCATACTTCTAATTTCATTTTTTGCATTATTCGCTATTTCCCAGGCAGCAAAATAACCTACTCTATAGCGCGTTATACCATCTCTAATTACCTCAGCCGAAATAGGCGCAAACCCTTTGAATAAATCTTGAGGGATAGGTTTTCTAAAAGCACCAACCTGTACTTTATAAATTAAACCATCAGGATTTCTTGGATTTACTGGAATTGGATTTTCTTCTGAATAAGTCATATCCGTATTAACTGCAAAAATATTATCTACAAGTTCAGTAGGAGGAACAAAAGCAGAAGACATAACATCCCCAGCAGCTATTTCAGTAATAGGATCTTTATCATAATTAGATAATGCTAAAGCTTTATAATCATTGGCAGTTGCTTCATCCAAGTTTGCTATTGTACTATTTCTTGCCTGCTCAGCATAGGTCAAGGAGTTATACAAATCCTCAACTGTGGCTTCAGCAGCCTGCTTCTTCTTGCGATTACCACTAGCATTAGCTCTTAATTCATTTGCTTTTGCTAAATAATCAGCTTTCTCAAATTCGTCTTTCGTTGATTTTGCTTTTGACTCAAAATCTGAAGCCTTATTCTCTTGTTGCAAAGCAAGGTTCCCATAAGAATTGAAATTTGCCTTTTCTTGTTCCAACTCATTTTCTAAGTTAACTAAGTTTTGTTGCTTAGCATAAAACTCGATATACGTGGACGACTTTCGAATTGGATCTACCTCTTCTGCATTTAGGTTAGTTAATAAAGCTTCTTCTTCTATAATAGCATCTTCGTGTAGTTTTGTCTTATTTCCTT
>CAWUXI010000132.1:0-11067 GCA_963926405.1 uncultured Flavobacteriales bacterium | reverse complement strand
ATTGGTGTCTGATCAACCAATGGTTCCCGAAGGAGTTAAAACAGATGAAAGCGATAAAAAAATTACAGGAGATTTTGTGAACAAGCACATTCAGATAGGAATAGACTCGCTGAACGAGTTAATCAATGATGGGAAATCTGTGCGTCACATGCGATTCGATTAATCAATGAATTACGAAGACATTATAAAGGAATTGAAAAGTGGGGTTTACAAGCCTGTTTACTTTTTGCAAGGTGATGAAGGATACTTTTTAGATAAGATCTCTGATTTTATCGCTAAAAATGTTTTGGAAGAATCTGAAAGAGATTTTAACCAAACAGTTCTTTATGGCAAGGATGTTTCTATGCAAGATATAATTAGTACAGCTAAGCGGTATCCGATGATGTCGAAATACCAGGTAGTAATTATAAAAGAGGCGCAACATTTATCGAGAACAATCGATCAATTGGAGGCTTATGTTACCAATCCATTAGCTTCTACCATCCTTGTTTTTAATTATAAGTATAAAACAATCGATAAACGTAAAAAAATTGGAAAAGTGCTTGCTTCTAATACTGTATTCTTTACTGCTGATAAAATTAAGGAGTACAAATTAGCAGATTGGATAGTTGGATTTTGCAAAAGCCAAGGGCTGCAAATAAAGCCAAAAGCTTCTCATTTAATGGGAGAGTATTTAGGAAACGATTTGAGTAAGATTGCTAATACAATTGAGAAATTAAAAGTAATACTTGAAGGAGAAACGGTTATAGATGAAGAGGTAATTCAAAAAAATGTTGGTATTTCAAAGGATTTCAACATGTTTGAATTAAATAATGCTTTGGCAGAAAAAAACGTATATAAATCGAATTTTATAGTAAATCATTTTGCACAAAATCCTAAAAATTATCCATTTCCCGTAACGTTGATAGCTTTGTATAATTACTATACCAAGTTGATGAAGTACCATTTCTATGCACCTAATTCTTCTGAAAACGAATTAGCAAGGATATTAGGAATTCACGCTTACTTTTTAAAAGACTATCGGGTAGCAGCTCGAAACTATACCAAAGCAAAGTTGGCGAGAATATTTGGATACCTAAAAGATTATGACCTTCGCTCCAAAGGCGTTGGAAATGTCTCTATTTCCGATGGGGAGCTATTGAAAGAATTGGTTTTTAAAATATTAAACTAAGGCCGTAGCTTTTCTTTTCCCAGCGTTCT
Source organism: uncultured Flavobacteriales bacterium (assembly GCA_963926405.1). Classification (GTDB taxonomy): domain Bacteria; phylum Bacteroidota; class Bacteroidia; order Flavobacteriales_D; family Parvicellaceae; genus CALSMU01. Next base: position 9,867 of record CAWUXI010000132.1, on the reverse strand, counting down.
ATTGTATAACTAAAGTTTTAGATTGCGTATTTTTATTTGATTTAAAAACTACATGATAAACTCCTGCGGGAAAATTGGAAGCATCAATAAAGAAGTTCTTTTGATATTGAGGGAACTTACCTTCATGTAAAATTTTGACTTTTTCTCCAAGCATATTATACATTATCAAACTTCCAAATGTTTCTTTGTTTGCATTAATTGGTATAACAGTTATTTGAGTAGCTGGGTTTGGATAGATGTCCTCCAATGCAGCATGCCATCCAAGTTCGTTAATCCCTACATTAGAACCTAAAACATTGAATTTCCAATACCCATTAGGAGCGGTTAGCGGTCGTTGCAAAGTTTTGCCGCTATTAGAATTTCCTTCTACATAATAGTAGATGGATGTTCCTACATTTTGGTAAGGTATATCTGCAGTCCACATATCGTTTCCTATAGATGACATTGCCACTGGACTGTAACTGCCTGCAAAGGTTGTTTTATAATACATGGTAGCAGATGCAATACCACTTTTATGTTTAATCATAGCTTCAATTTGATAAGGGGTAACATCGTCAAAAGTATCAGCCAATTTTTTGTGTGTAATCCACATTGGGTCAGACACTCCTACGGTATGGGTAATACAATGTATTGCTCCTCCACTAGCTATTAGGTTTTGCCCGCTGTTGTCTACGTCAATAGGAACGATTGTGTGTCCTGGGTGCACTTCTTGCAGAATTCGAATAGCGGTCGTGTCGTATTGTTCTCTGTATGTTGGAAGTAGAATTTTTTTGTTAATAATAATGTGATTTGCATATGTTCTATAGGATGAACTTGGAGCATAACTACCGCCAGTACTAGGAGGCATTGGCACCCTCACAATTTTAAAAGGATCTCCCCATACAGTCGTAAAATTGCTTAGTAGATATTGTATGTTCGCTTCCATTTGAGGACCATCTGATGTTCCAGCAGGGAATTCGCCAATAACCAATGTTTCTTCATCTTCAATTTTCATGTGCATATCAATATGATGAATATCGTCATAAGGTAAATTAGTCATCTTAATATAATTGGATATTCCCATCCAATCACCATATAGTTGGTTGATTTCTGTTTCAGTATGATTAGGATAATTTAAACTCTGATTTCCAGCGCCATCATTTTCATCTAGTATTAAATTTGATGAAAAACTAGTTGAAAAACCATCGCTCATCCAATTACCTCCAGTAGCCATAATATCATTTGGGCTTTGGCTCATGGAATAAAGGGGCACCCCCAAAAGCGCAGCGTATGCATCAGGAATAATATCATCATCTGGTCTAGGTCGGTTATAAATCCAATCAACTAAAATAAGGGAGTCGACATCGTCTGCATAAACAGAGTTTGCAGCATAATCTCTAATCCAAACAGAGTTAAAATTAACTTCTAAAAATCGTATATTGCTTAAGGGAACCCCATTAGTACTAAGAGTGGATTTTACTGAACTGGAATCTGAACAGTGAATAATTACCATGCACTCTTCCTGAGCTGCATCTACAATTTGACTTTGAATTATATTGTATTGACCTGTCCACGTAATGACTAAAGCTTGGACTTCTTCCCATTGAGCGGCAGTGCGAAGGCTAGTAAAAGGAGGAGGTGAGGTAATACCTTTTGTCTGAGAACGACTTTCTAAATAACTGTCCATTAATTTATATTCATGATCAGCCATGCCTTGTGGAAGGTAATTAACTTGTCCTTCAATCCAAATTGTTTGAATTAATAGTAGAATTAAAATATCGATTTTTAAAAAGTTCATATTCTCGTTTTTTAGTTAAACATTTCCAAAGAAATATTCAAATCCAAAGGTCAATCGAGGTAGTTCATAATTACCATTGGTAGTTTTATTTTTAAAGCTATTCGAATATCTATACTTAGCATATATTGCCCATACAGTCTTCCCAAAACGCATAATTGGTCCGTAATTTAGTTTTTCAAAATTTTGCAATTTTTTAAGTGTGTAAACTGATTTTTCTTTCCCTATTTTCAACGTTTGGCTGTATTTTCTTCCAAAATTATAACCACCAAAAACTCCTATATCTAAATACGATCCTAGTTGGTTTCCTCTTTTAGGCTCGAAGTTAAATTGAAAGTAACTCGCTGCACCTATCGTATAGATTTGATACTTTGCTTTTTTTACATCAGGAGAAAAGTTTGCCAAAGCATAAGCGTCTTTTAGGTTTATAAAATGCGCAGAGTAACCAAGTTCATAGTCAATACCAAATCCAAGAAATCGATTTAATTTAATTCGGGTGCGTGTTCCAAATCTCATCTCCATTGATTTTCCATATAAAGGTGAAATAATGGTGTCGTTTTCATGGCTATATCCTTCCGAATGCAGCCCTAATGCAAAGTAAGGGTAAGAAAAGTGCGCTCTGTTTGGTCCGTGCCCATCGTCTATATCTTCAAAGTTTTCAGGTACCGTTTGTTTTATCAATACGGTTTGTGCAGCCACTAAAGTGCAGCTGATAATTAGTATGAAAAGAAGAATATGTTTTCGCGCCAGCTTCATTCTATGGTTATTGTTTTAGAAGTTCCTTTGTAATGAAAGCGGTATTTTTTCCCCATGTTTTCACTTTTCTTTATCCTTAAAACAGCTTTTTCATAAACAGATAAAACAAAGTATTCATCTAAATAACCTGCATCATTTTCAATATGGTAATAGAAATAACCAGGAGCACCTTGTTTAATGTTACTGTCTGAAGTGCTATATGTGTCTTGAAAGTGAAGCCATGGAATCCCGTTAAGTTTTTTAAATGTATAGGGAAAATAATCAAAAACGATTTTATCTTCTATTGTGAAAAACGCATCTTTAATTGTTATTTGGATAAAGTTTTCACTTTTATCTATTGTAAAAGTTTTACTTTCCTCGGGCCCATTTAATGGGTCAGTAAAATACGTTGCCTGGGGAACTCCATAGCCATGTGCATAATCAAAGTAAGGATGTAGGTTTGCAGATTCTTCTAGTTTTTTGAACAGATCCATATTTGTTAGGGTGGTGTCGCTTTGCCATACGCAAGCAGCAAATCCAGCTACCAAAGGACTAGAGAAAGAGGTTCCTTGTGTTTCATGAACTCCAACTCCTGGTCCATATCCCATAACATGACCAAAGGCAGAAAGATTTGGTTTTAACCTGTGATCAGCTGTAGGCCCATAAGAACTAAAAGAGGTGTGCAAGCCTGTCCAAGGATTTATTCCTCCAACAGATAAAACACTGTCAGCATCCGCTGGTGCTCCAATGTACTTCCAGTTTCCATCTCCGTCATTTCCGGCAGCATTAATAACGAGTATCCCCTTTCGAGCTGCGAGATTTCCAGCCTTCGAAATAATACACGTTTTCCCATCCATATCTTCAACGAAATGTCTTGCCGAAGTATATCCAAGAGAACTGTTTACAATATCAGCTCCGTTTTTATCAGCCCATTCAATAGCCATCAACCAATCCTCTTCTTCAGCGTCTCCTTCATATAGTATTCTTTCTGTTCTTGCAAGCAAGAATTCTGAATCAATAGCAAGGCCGATAAAAACTCCATCTGTTTTTCCAGCTATGCAGGAAAGCACAGTTGAACCATGGGAGTTGTATTTATATATATCTGGTTTATTTTTTTTGAAATCCCACGTTTTTAAAATGCGGTTATTATCTCTAATATGTTGGTAAATTGGAGATGTGTTTACATCTGGAAAGCCAGCATCAATAATGCAAATTCGAATTCCTTTTCCAGTCAATCCTTTTTTTGTAAACTCTTGTCCTTGCATTGATGCAATTTGACCTTCCAAAAGACCTTGTTCACCTTTATGCAATTCTTTATAGCCATGTCCATCAGCAAATACTGTCTCGGTAATCATTGGTGTAACCTCTTTTACAAAATTTAGGTTTTGTATTTCAAGAAACTGCTGCGGGGTTAATTTACAAGCAATGGCATTAAACCATCTTGTATGGCCACATATGGAATCCGCAATACTGGCAATTATGTTCTGGTAATCAGTTCGTAAAGGTCTGTCCGTAAAATGATTTAATGGGACATTGTTTTTTATTCTCCTGTTGATAGCCTTTTGATCAAAATATGTATGTGGATTAAATTCTACACCCTCTTTGTCAGTAAGATAAACCCAGTACTTTTCTTGAGAGAAGAAAGAGTTGAATAAAAGAAAGGAAAAGAGTACTAAAACTATCCGCATTATTGAATATTATGCTGTGAATTTAATTAAATTCGTTCAATAAACAGGATTAATTATGATAGACCTTCGAAGTGATACTGTAACGCTGCCTACTAAAGAGATGAGAAATAGAATGCAAACTGCTCCTTTGGGTGATGACGTCTTTACTGAAGACCCTTCAATTAACGCCTTAGAGGAAAAGGTAGCAGCAATATTCGGAATGGAAAAAGCGCTTTTTTGCCCGTCCGGAACGATGACCAATCAAATTGCAATTAGAGTGCATGTTGTGCCAGGTGATGAGGTTATTTGTAGCAGAGAATCGCATGTATATTGTTACGAAGGAGGTGGTATTGCATCAAATTCAGGGGCTTCTGTAAGGCTTATCGAAGGTGAATCTGGAATATTAACAGCAGGTCAAATCGAAGCAAATATTAATAGTGACGATGTTCATTTCCCAAAAACAAGCTTAGTATGTTTGGAAAACACATCCAATCGAGGTGGTGGAGTTTGTTATGAATTTGATGCGTTTTATCAGATTAAAGATGTTTGCGTAAAACACGGTTTAGCGCTTCATTTAGATGGAGCAAGAGTTTATAATGCAATTGTAAGAAATAAGGAAGACCCAAAAAAATATGGTTCCGTTTTCGATTCAATTTCTGTTTGTTTGTCAAAAGGTTTAGGAGCTCCAGTTGGATCAGTATTATTGGGGAGCAATGAGTTTATAAAAAAAGCTAGACGTGTTCGTAAAGCTTTTGGAGGCGGTATGCGACAAGCCGGAATGTTAGCCGCTGCAGCATCTTATGCTTTGGATAATCACGTTGAACGTTTAGCTGTTGATCACGATAATGCGCAAAAAGTACTTCAAGCTGGATTAAAGAATCAATGGGTTGCAGGTGCTTTACCAGTAGAAACCAATATTGTGGTTCTTTTGCTAAAAAAGGGAATCACAAACCCAGAATTTCTAGAGAAATTAAATCAAAAAGGCATTTTAGCCGTAGGCTTTGGACCTCAAAGAGTAAGATTGACAATGCATTTGGATGTTTCCGAAGCAGACGTTACTACTATTTGTGAAACATTACTTTCCCTTTAGGAAAAACGCTCCCGTATTTTTACATGCTTCTTCAATAGGTGTAAACTTAAAATCAATTGCTTGTTTTAACTTGTCACTATTATACTGATTAATAAAGTGACTCGTACTCACACTTTCTTTGGTAATTGCGGGATTTTTCCCACTGACGAATGAAATTAAACCTACTAGTCTCCATGCAATTCCAGTGAGCCATGGTTTTGCTAATTTTGAGGGTGCCGTTTTATTTAAGTTACGCGCTACCAGTTCAAAAAAAGTTTTAAATGGAAGATTTTCACCAACACATAAATAACGTTCTTTGCTAATATCTGATTTGACAAGTTGGATGATAGATCTGGAAACATCTCTAGCATCCACAAAACCGTTGGTTCCTTTCGTGTAATACTTAAGTCCTTTATAAATTGTTCCAAAGAGAGCTCCGCTACTTTTGTGCATCTCTCCTGGGCCTAAAATTACGCCGGGATTTACCATTACACTATCTAATCCTTCTTCAGTGCCACGCCAAACTTCATTCTCAGCAGTATATTTAGTTATTGCATAATAAGAGTTTTGCTTTGATGTTTTCCAAGTGTCTTTCTCACTATACCATTCTTGCCCAGCAGTTCTTCCTAACGAAGCGATTGAGCTTATATATCCTAGTTTTTTTACATTATTCGCAAGAGATAAATTGACAATATTAGCAGTGCCCTCAACATTGATTTTATACATCTGTTGGCGGTCTTTTTTATTGAAACTTACAATTGCAGCTGCATGATAAACATTTTCAATCCCTACCATTGCTTCCTCTATACTCATGGTATCAGTAATGTCACCATGTACCCATTCGATGCAATTAAAGTTAGGGTTATTATAATGTTCAAAAACGCGCTGGACTAGTTTTATGTCGCTCGCTACTCTTTTTATGGCGCGAACAGTAGTTCCATTTCGAGTAAGCTCTTCTAATATATGAGAACCTACTATTCCTGTTCCGCCTGTAACTAAATCCATGGCGCTAAGGTACGGGTTTGTTTTGAATTAGTCACGAAGGCCAATTACACGTACTTTCTTTGGCTCTAACTTCTTTTTTATTTCAAAGAAGGTTAAATCAATAGATTGATAATCACCATTTGGACTGGGTTTAAATGCAGGAGCTTGTAATATTATTCCATCCGGGTCAATGAGGTAATATTCAGGGAGATTTTTTAATCTGTAATCTGTAATTAACCCAACATCGCCGTTGTAATGAGCAATGTGCCACTTAAATTCTATGTGCTCCTTTATGTATTTTAAATACGCATTTTCATCTTTATCCATTGAAACACTAATAAACTCAATATACTTGCCATAATCTTGATAGAGTTTTTGTTCTATTTCCATTTCTAGTAAGCTTGACTCGTTCCAAGAAGCCCAAAAGCCTATGTAAATATATTTTCCTTTTAAAGAGTCAAGTGTTATTGAGTCCCCTTTGCTGGTTACGAATGAAAAGTCAGGTGCTTTATATCCAATTTGTAAATTAGTTAAAAGGGCTACCGTGTTTTTGGCAATAATTCTGTTTTCTGGAAATAAAGAAGTATTGCCTATTTCCGCGATGAGTTTTAGAATATTCTCTTTAATAAAGTTCTCATAATAATACTCTTCACCAAGACCTTTGATCATAATTAGTTCTCTCAATTGCGTATCTTTCAAGAATACATCATTAATAAAGATTTCCTCTAACATGGATAGGCTAGCATGGTTATTAATTGCTAAGTATAATTTGTCTTTTCCTCCTTTTACGGGCAGTTTTAGCGTGTTCTCATAGAACTGATTTATAAACTCCATGTAGGCGTCGTTGTTGTAAAGTATAGGCCTGTTGTTAATGTAGTTGTTGAAAACATTTATTCTATTTGTTACAATTTCTTTTCCAGTAGCAATTTGTTCTAGCGAAGCAATTGAATAACGGATGTAATTATGGAAGTATTTGTTTTTAACTGGCTTATAGTATTCAATTAACGAGTCTTTGAACTTGTCTAGTTGCGTGCTGTATTCTTTAAAATTATTCGACTTTATACACTTTAATACATACATGGAATCACCAAACATAAAATGATCTGCTCTCAAATTGTATTCTAAAACTAATGCATTTAAATCATTGTCAGGAAGGTCTTCAAATACAAGTTTTACGTTACTTTCAAAGGTGTTTTTACCACTAGGGATGTGTATTTTATATGCTTTAGTCTTCGGGTCAATATATAGGATACTGCTCTTTTCTTCAATTTCTATAATTGCCTTAAAAGCTGTGTCTCCTGCTAATTTAAAGGAAAACTTTCCTAAGCTATCAACTTTTTGCCTTCCAAGGTTTTTGTAGGTATTGGTAACATAATCTTCTATTTGTAAAATGGAGACATACTTCCCTTTAAGGAAAGGAGCATTTCCATCTATGGATATTTGTCCATAAAAAAAAATATTGCTACATAATAGTATAGAAAACACGAAGTATTTCATAAATTCGAATTGCAATTTTTGTTGTTGTATAACCAAAGTCGGCTTATAAGGTTACTGCATTTGGCAAAAATTGCTCCACTTTTCCCTTGTTTCGGATTATATCTCGAACAACAGTTGAAGAAATAGGACTGAATTCGGGCTCTGCAAGTAAGAATACTGTTTCTACGCTACTAATTAATGATTTATTCATTTGGGCAATTCCATATTCATAATCGAAGTCAGAATAGGAACGAAGCCCTCTTAGTATAAAACTGGCATTTTGCGCTTTGCAAAAGTCAACGGTGAGTCCAGTATAAGTTATAACCTCTATTGTTGGATTGTTTTTGAAGGTACTTTTAATCCATGATTTCCGCTGTTCTAAGTCGAACATTGAGTTTTTCCCAGCGTTTATTCCTATGGCAATTATTATTTTATCAAACAATGGAATTGCTCGTTTTACAATAGATTCATGCCCCTTTGTTATTGGATCGAATGAACCAGGAAATAAAGCAATACGTTCCATAATTTATTTTTTTATGAAGTTACTAAATTATTCAACAGGGTGCTTAAAAAAAGAAAAGTTGACTTTGCTATAGTTTCTAACGTCAACTAGATTAGGGTGGTTCTTGAAGTCAGTTTCTTTTCCGTGTTCAACAATTAATAAACCGTCGCTAGAAAGCAGTTTGCTTTGTAATACTAAATCTGGAATTGTATCAATACCATCCAGCGCGTATGGCGGATCAGCAAAAATAATGTCGAACGTTCCAACTGGTTTTGCTAAAAATTTAAAGACATTGTTTTTAAATGCTTTTATCGGAAGTCCCCATTTCTTAGCTTGTTCATTTACAAATCTTACTGAAATATGCGAAATATCTATTGCTATAGAAGACTTTGCCCCTCTTGATGTAAATTCAAATGAAAGGTTTCCTGTTCCTGTAAATAAATCTAAAACAGTCGCGTCCATAATATCGATTTTGTTATCAAGAATATTGAAAAGACCTTCTTTGGCAAAGTCTGTTGTTGGTCTAGCTTTAATCGCTTTTGGAGCTGTTAATCTATGACCTTTATATGTTCCCCTTATAATTCTCATACAATTGAGCAAATTACTTTGTCTTCTTCAGTGATGTTTAAGTCACATATACTCGAAGAAGTTATTGTTATTTTATTAAAGTATTTATCCAGTTTTGTTTTAAAAGAAGCAGTACTGGATAATATTACTTGAAGATTTTCCACTTTTACTTTTGATTGTTCCAGCGTCAGCAGCAAATAGTAAAGCGCATCTTCATCTCCATTTGTTTCAAATTGATTAGCAATTTGGAGCTCTTGGTTAGTGAATAATAGGATTGAAAGACTTCCTTTTAGCGAATCAACAAATAAGGTGTTGTTTTCTTCATTTTCGTTCGTATTTTCTAGCTTAATTGCAATTAAATGAGAAAAAGTACTTCCTGGCCAATATTGAATAATGCTGTTTTTTAACGCGTTTTTCAAATACCAAATGGTGTTCAGTGAGAACTTTTGGTTTTTTGAAATGATAATGGCACAATCTTCAAGAGTCTCTGTGCTGAAATTTAAATAAGATGCTGCTTTTTCTTCACTGAAAATGCTTTCTGGAACTAATGTAAATTGATCATCTACAATAATAATATGAACATCGGAGAAAGTAAACTGACTAAATCCGAGATCTTCAATTGATCCTACCTTATCAAAAGCTTCTATTTCTTTAGAAATTGAGTTTATTGCGAAAGCCACTATTTCCGAGTCAAGAACAATAATTTTCAGTGCAAATTCTGCTTTATTTTTGCTTTTGAAATTTTCTGTAGATAGTAGCATAATGAGTAAGAAAATTACTTCTCGATTTTTCGTGAAGGAAAATTGAGAAGCTTGAAGAAAGTTCTGTCTAGTTTTCCCCCCAGTTCCCTGTGTTTTTAGATTCTGTCATCGACCCCATCATTAAAGTGTCTTTAGTATTGAACGGGTCAAAAGGATGCGGGTCTTTAACCAAAAAAACAGGCGTACCTCCGTCTAGCGTGTCTGCGAACATTAAAAAGTTGCTTGAGTCGCTTAACGGAACATTGCTTAAGTTGTTTACTTCAAACATAAACGCTCTTTCCTTTTTAAGAGCACTTTCATTATCAAAGATAACACTCATAACGCTTCTCCAG
>CAWUXI010000131.1:0-8008 GCA_963926405.1 uncultured Flavobacteriales bacterium | reverse complement strand
ATAAATGTATGTGCTCAGCTCCAGGAATTCCTATACCATAATCTTTTACTGATAATAAAAGTTCTTTGGGTTTAAAATGAATGCTCAACTCAGGGTTATCTTTTTCTTTAGAATACTTAAAAGCATTACTAATTAAATTAGACAACGAATGGTTTAGTAATTTAGGATCTAATTCCATGTGGTAGGGTTCTCCCTTAATAAACAAATCAAGACATCTTCCGTCCATTTGAACGGTATTAAACTCTTCAGCCATTTTCTTGCAAAAATCAACCAAATCAATCTCTTCAGGAGTATAAGCAACGTTCCCAGAAGTTAGTTTACCGAGTGTCAGCACATCATCCATTAAATCAGTCATTTTAGAAATTGCTGATGAAATGCGGCCAGTTACCTTTGCATACTTTTCGGGCGGTTGTTGAATCCCTGTATTATTAAACATTTCAAGTAACTCAGCATTCGACTGAATAACCGCTAGTGGCGTTCTAAATTGATGCGATGCAACGGCAACAAAACCTTCTTTTAATTTACCTAGCTCTTTTTCTTTAATTAATGATTTTTTTAACTTATCCTCACTAATTTTCAATGCTATTGTTCGTTCTTGTTCTTTTTTTAACGAATTTTCCAATTTTAGTTCGTGAGACCTTATTTCCTTCGTTTTTTCTTGAACTCTATTTTCTAGAATTACATTAATATTCTCAATTGTTTGCTTGTTTACTATTCTATCTGTAATATCAAATTCAACAAACATATACCCCATAAGCTTTTTAGCATTATCGAATAAAGGCTGAACGTTTAAATCTACCCAATACTCATTCCCATTCTTGGATTTTCGCACCACTTCCATAGAAACTTTTTTCCTACTATGCATTGCATTGCACACTTTTACATATAAAGAAACACTCGTTTTATGAAATCGAGAGTAAGTAGAATTTTTACCAATTATCTCATTCATAGAATAACCAGAGCGCATTAAAAAAGCATCGTTGGCCCAGGTTATTTCTCTATCTTTATTTAACATGAGAACACCATTGTTCGTGTTTTTGGCAACGAAAGACAATCTGGTGTTTTCCTCTTCCGCTTCAATACGCCTAGTAATATCGGTTCCATAACCTATTACGAAACGAAGTTTACCCTTCTCATCTAAGATAGGACTAAAGCTTCTTTGCACTACTTTTCGGTTTCCGTCTTTTTCAACAAATTCGTCTGTCCAGGTTTCAGAATGTTTAGTTCTCGATACTTTATTAAAAAGCTTGCGGCGTTCAACTGCTTTTTCATCTGAAATCCCCTTAAATTTAACATAATCAAAATCATCCTTCCCAATTAGAAAATTTCGGGTTACAGGATCTTTAATTCCATTCGGATTAACATATAGATATCGATGATCCGTGTCAAAGACTGCAAGATCAGAAGGTAAGCTATTCAGTATAAGCTCATAAAATTCTTTTTGGCTTTCAACTTCATCCTTAAATCCGATTAAGGTTTTTTCTTTTTCAACTACTTTATTGATAAATTCCGAGATGTCAGTAGCGTAAATATTTATATAATTAAATTTTTCAACATATACCAAGGATAGCGAATAATGCCTTTTATTTCTAATCTCAATAAGCGTTTCGGGATTCCTATTTTCTTTGACTTTCTTGAAATAACCTATTAAAACGCGATCGGTTAAATTGTTTTCTTTGATCTTAAAATCTGAGAGAAAATTAATAGTACTCGCTGCATTTTTATAAACGAGTTCAAATTTTTCATTAAACCTTAAAATTGGATTTGGATTCTCTGAAGGAAATTTCGACAATTCACTAATTCCTTTTTGAGCTTTTTCTAATTCTGCATTTTTTTTAACTAAATTATTGGAAACCTTTTTTGACTCAGTTATATCTCTAAAAGATATCTGAAAAAATTGATCGTCCCCATACGGTAATAGCTTTGCTAAAAAAGAAACTTCCGTCAACTTTCCATCTTTGGTTTCGATTTGCGTATCAAAATGTGTTTGACCAATACTTTTTAAGTCAGTAATTTCACTTTCCATCCTCGCCTTTTCCTCTTTTGGAAATAGATCTATTAAAGATAGAAGTCGAATATCTTCTGCAGAAAAACCAAGCAGCTCTGTGGCGGATTTATTTGAATCGACAAACTTATTTGAAGTACTACTAAAAATTAAAATCGCGTCGCCTGCATGTTCAAACAAAGCAACGTGTTTTTGTTGAGAAACCTTGAGTTCCTCCCCCAGCATATTTACACCAGCAATTATGGCATCTATTTCATCCAGCGATTCCGAGGGGGTAACTTTATGTTCGAAATTCCCTAAAGCTAATTGAAGTATAAGCTCTTGTATTTCATCAAAGCGTTTATCCACCTAGGCTTTCATTAAAATCTAATTCTTTATATAGCCATTCAATAGCGGCATCTTTTTCGTTAAAAATTTTCATTTCTGTTCTTGAATTCTTAAATCCAAGAAAGAAATTAGCAATAATTCTAGTATAAAATGAATTTACGATTAATGCCACGCTAACATTTCTCGGATTGTCATTCTGGGATTGAGAATACCAGTCCCTCGCTTCTTTTGATATACTCTTAATATTAGCAACATCAATGATTGTTGCAAAATAATTAACCTCCGCTACCAATTTTTCGGAAAGTTCCATATCTTCTTTTGCATCCTCCAACTGAATTTCAGCATTCGCTTTACATTCTACGAATATAACATCCTTTTTGATTAACCAAGCTTTGGAGCATCTAGTTTGATGTTCAGTAGCTTCTTTTAAGGATTTATAAAAATTATCTACCTTGTTCATAAAACAATTTATCTAAATGTAATTAACATTAACCGTTAGAAAGAATGCTGTCATTGCAAATTTTATAAGCCTATTTCTGAAACGTGGGCTTTTCTTTATTTTTTTAGCCATCGGTCGATAAGCTTCAATAATTCTGGAGTAGAATATGGCTTCGAAACAAAATCTACAGCTCCTAAGGACAATCCATGATTTATGTGTTGTTTATCTGATTTAGCCGATAGGAATATAAATGGAGGAAATTCGGATGCACCCACAAGCGTCTTTAACTTTGCTAAAACCTCGAAACCATCCAGTTTAGGCATATTTATATCACAAAGCACCAGGTCGGGAGACGTTTTAGAGAACAACTCTACACCTTCCTCACCATCTCCTGCTTGAAAGACCTCATGGCCATAAACTTCTAGTATTTCCGTTAACGTTTCACGTAAAAGCAAATCATCCTCAATCGTCAATAACTTCGCCATATCCGCTTTTTTAAATTAATTACTATGATAAATGTATAATCTAAGATCAATCTTGGCAAACGTCAGTTTCCCAACGCAGACATTCGCCACCCCAACGTAAATACCACTCAACTTAAAACTACATTTACTGGATTCAAAAATGGCTAAAAACTAGTGCCTTACACTAAAAAAACTCCTTTATTCATTCTCGATTTTTAATTCTTGATTTCCCAACGTAACGAAAGCTAATTTAGGTTTATTACCCCCTTTTTAGGTTCTGTTGCGTTAATTAAATCTGAATCTGAAATTTACTGATTTAGGAATGAATTAGGCGATGTGTTTTTCCCCTTTCCTTACCTACCCTTTTAAGTTCCATCGGCCTTAAAAGAAAAAAAGCCTCAAACCTAAATGGAATAGAGCTTTGTGAGCTCAAGTGAGGATAGTTGAAACTTTTTGGAGGATATGAAATATTTAATCGAGCTTTATCAGTGTGCAGAAAACCATGTCCCTATGATTGCTGCACCGAAGAAACCTCTTTTATAAGAGGAATTAAATCAGGCAGTTAACTTATTTTTAGTTTATGCAAATAGCCTTCCCTACCCCCCGATAGGTATCGGAACCGTTTCGGTTAGCCTTAAATGAAGCGCTAGTCCTTTACTTTTCATCAAAAGAGTCAGCACTGGTATTTGTTACTTTTACCTTATCATTTCCAGTTGAAATCACTTTAAACTCTGTTCTTCTATTTTCTGCATGCTGTTCTTCTTCACAGGTAGATTTTATCGTTCCCTCACATTCACATCCGTTCAATATTTTTGACTCACCATATCCTTTACCGTAAATTCGTTCTGGATTGCTTATTTCTCCTTTTATATAAGTTGCTGAAGCATTTGCCCTCTGACCTGACAAACGTGCATTATACTTCTTACTTCCTCTACAATCAGTATGTGCTCCTAGCTCTACAATCATAGTAGGATACTTATTCATTATTTCTACAATTTTATCCAATTCTATAGCAGCATCAGGACGTATCTTATACTTATTTAAATCAAAGTTAATTGGATTAATCTTTACTAATTCACTCAGGTCTTTCACCTCTGGGTCCATTCCGAAATCTAATGATGCATGCACATTAAATTGTCCAGGCTCAGCAAACGCTACATTGTAAGTTAATGTTTTAGTAAAATACCCTTCTCTACTCAATGTGAAATTATAACTTCCCCTATCACTTAATTTTTTGTCAATTAACGGCCGTCTGTAATCCCCTGTTGCAGGAGTAATATGCTCAATTTCATCCCCCGACATATTATCAACAACTACTAACAATACACCTTCTAAAACCTCACCTGTTTTCTTATCTGTAATTAATGCATACAATGACAAGCCAGGATCTTTTTCAAGAATTAAATCCACTACAATTTCACTAGCTGATGTTTTTGAACTCACCGTGCTCTTACCTTCAAAATAATCTGCTTTAGTTCCATTAAGAGTAAAGTTTTTATCTGCCTCTAACGTAAACTCATATACTCCGCCTTCAGAAGTAGTTACGGTTTGTAACACATTTCCTTCCAGGTCATATAAATTCACTTTTGTTCCTGCTAATGTATTCCCTACTTTATCTTTAGCTATTCCTTTAAGAAGGATGCCAAATGTAAATGGTTTTAATAATTCAAATGCATAAATATCATCGTCTCCTTTTCCATCCGCACGATTGGAAGAAAAATATCCTTTTCGCATTTTATTGTCTACTATTAAAGAAAAATCATCAGCTTTAGTATTCATAGGCGCACCTGCATTTAAGACTTTCGAGTACTCTCCATTCCCCATTTCTGGAGATAAGAAAATATCTAACCCACCCAAACCTAAATGCCCATTACTTGCAAAAAACAAGACACCTTGATCTTCTTGATAGAATGGAAACATCTCATCTCCTTCTGTATTGATGCTTTCGCCTAGGTTAATTGGATCGGACCAAGTGCTATCCACATTCATTTCAACCTTATAAATATCTACCCCTCCTTTACCTCCTGGCATATCACTTGAAAAATACAGTATCTTACCATCTCTTGTAAGTGAAGGGTGACCAACTGAATACTCATTATTATTTAATTTAAAGGGTAATTCTTTGTTCCAGTCACCTTCTTTATTTTTATATGCATAAAACAGTTGTAACTTAACTGTCCCATCTTCACTTTTACTTTCGTAATTACTTCTCGTGAAAATCATGTAATTTCCATCTTCAGTAAATGAAGCTGGACCTTCATGCATATTATTATTCAATTTTTTATTAATTTGTTTTGGATTATTTAGCTGATCTGACTCAACATCTGCAACGTATAAATCTAAAAACGGTTTTCCATTCCAATTGTAATTTCTTTTGATTGTCTTAACCCCTTCTCTACTGCTTGCAAATACAATTTGTTCCTTATAATACGATGGACCAAAATCTTGTTGATCCGTATTAATATCCAAAGTAGTTATGCTGTAACGTCCCTCATCTTTTAACAGCATCGGAAATTTAGCAACATTTTTCGCATAATCTTTTGCCCGCAGATCATTTGGTGATTTGAGTTGAAATTTATTCATCCAAACATCACTGTCTTCGTATTTTCCATTTAAACGCAATACAGCAGCATAACTATGAAAATCCGCTGCTGTCGCTTCTAATGAGCTAACAACAAATGCATAGGTTTCTTCACTTTTATTATTGTCTCCTATATTTTTATAGCTTTCAGCCAATCTTCGGCTTCCTTCTATAGTCAATCCATCAACTGCTATATATTTATCAATGGCAGCTGAAAAAGAGTAATTTTCGAAAAGTATATCTCCTTTTAATTCTTTTGTTTCTTTTTGAGCAGCTATACTTATAGAAAGGAATGTTGCTAAAACTATTAATGCATTTTTCATTTGAATATACTTTGTAGTTTAAAAATATCTAGGTGATCGAATACGGGCTTTATCTTTGTAGATGAAATCATAGCGAATCATCAATTCATGTGACCCTCCATTATATTTAAATGTCTTATTTGTAAAAGACCAATCATAAGAATAACCAACTCTAAATTGATTATTTATATTATACCCAAATAACGCGCCTACTGCATCACCTGTCCTTAACATCACTCCCGCTTCAAAAAGGTCTTTATAAATAAACATCCCTGTCAAATCTGCCTCAATTGGTGCAGCTTTCGTTACTTTAATAAAAGTAGATGGTTTGAACTTAAGGTTTTGAGAAATGGATAATACCGTTCCTCCTATTACATAAAAGTGTCTTTGCTCTCCGTTTAAACCAGAAGAACCTGTGACAGTGTTTGTGCTAAAATTGTTTTCTAATAATTTTGGAGTAGACAATCCTACATACCATTTTTCAGTATAATAATAAGCCCCAAAACCAAAATTAGGAAGGATTTTACTTTCAATATTATTCGTAAAACTTGCATCATTTTGTTCATCCAGGTTTAGCGTATTTAATTCACCTTGCATAAGGTTAATTCCTCCTTTTAGTCCAAGAGCAAGCTTCCCCTTTTCATTTATTTTAATTTTGTATGCGAAATCTCCATACAAAGACATTGTATTTATTGGTCCTATTTCATCATTCATTATTGATAGGCCCAATCCTAATTTATCATTATGAATAGGTGTGTGTAAAGTTAGCGTCTGTGTGTTTGGCGCTCCTTCAAAACCAACCCACTGCGAGCGATGAAGAGTTGTAACAGTAAGGGCGTCTCTAGTACCAGCGTATGCCGGATTAACTGCTAAGGTATTAAATGCGTAATGCGTAAACATCGCATCTTGCTGCCCTTCGATAGATGTAAATAACATCAATGTTAAAATTCCAATTATTATTTTTTTCATACTATTTAATTTTGCCCCATTTATTTATGAAGGGGGATGATTAAATTACTTTTTTTATCTATTTAAATAGATGTATCCTTTTATTGGTTCTAATCCTTCTTCTAGTTCTAATATGAAGAAGTAAGTTGCTGAAGGCAATTGATCATCTCCAACTGAAACTCCAAACATATTTGTTCCATCCCAATTATTTTGATAACCTCCATTGGATTCAAACACTTTGTTCCCCCAACGATTCAATATCAATAATGTATTATTTGGATAAATATCAATTCCATCTATTACATACACATCATTTACTCCATCGCCATTTGGAGAGAATCCTTCTGGAACATTTAACCCACATGGTGCAGAGGAAGTTATAGTTATAGTAATGCTACCTTCAATAAAACTACATGGGTCTTGTAAATCAGTTCCATCCATAACCTCAGTGCCATTGGTTACGCCATCGCCATCGCAATCAATAGTGTCCCAAGATGCCATCGTCATTAATGTTTGGCTCGTTAATAAATAATCACACGGATCATTTGGATCAGTTCCATCAGTTGTTTCTGTTCCGTTGGTTACACCATCACCGTCGCAATCTGCGGCATCCCATAATAAACCAGTAGCTAATGTTTGACTAGCCGTTAAATAATCACAAGGATCATTTGAATCAGTTCCGTCTATTACTTCTGTTCCATTGGTTACTCCATCGCCATCGCAATCTGCGGCATCCCACAATAAACCAGTAGCCAATGTTTGACTAGCTGTTAAATAATCACAAGGGTTATTTGGATCTGTTCCATCAGTTGTTTCTGTTCCGTTGGTTACACCATCGCCATCACAATCATTTGCTATCCATAGTGCATCCGGTGTTAATGTTGCATTTGCTAATACGAAATCACAAGGGTTATTTGGATCTGTTCCATCAGTTGTTTCTGT
>CAWUXI010000130.1:0-11144 GCA_963926405.1 uncultured Flavobacteriales bacterium | reverse complement strand
TTAATCTAGGAATAAGAAATTTCCGACCTAGTGAATGTTCTTTAAAAACTTATCCGCAGAGAGCGTGAAAAAGTGCAAGTTGTTTGAACGAGAGTAACGAGAGAGTTTTACTCATTTTATTTATTTGTTTTTATTTGAATTCGTGAGAACGGCTTTGCCTTAGTTTACACTTTAGCGATGAGGAATAAAGTTTTAAAGGTTATTTGCATTGTCTTCATTTTTTCGTTCTTTTACATCAAGGTAAAAGGACAAGGAAGATAAAAAATAGCAAAGGGTTTTAATGTCCAAATAAATTCTAATCTTTATAATTTAAACAAAGTGATAAGTATCTTATGAAATTAGTTTTCGCAACCAACAATCAAAATAAAGTCAACGAGATAAAATCTTTACTGGGAGAAGGAATTGAAATAGTATCATTAAAAGAAATTGGTTGCAATGAAGAATTACCCGAAACGCAAGAAACATTGGAAGGAAATGCTTTGCAAAAAGCAAGATATGTTGCCGATAATTATAATGTAAATTGTTTCGCAGACGATACTGGACTTGAAATAGAATCATTGAATGGCGCTCCTGGAGTGTATTCTGCTCGTTATGCAGGTGAAAATTGCGTTGCTGAAGATAATATTACTAAAATACTTTCTGAATTAGAAGGTAAAGAAAACAGGAGAGCAAAATTCAGAACTATTGTTGCCCTTATATTAAACGGTGAAGAACACTCCTTCGAAGGGCAGATAGATGGAAGTATTACGCGGGCTAAAAGCGGATCCGACGGTTTTGGATATGATCCAATATTTCAACCCAATGGATTTGATAGTACTTTTTCGGAAATGTCTATGGCCGAAAAGAATGCTATAAGTCACCGTGGTAAAGCTGTTGATAAGTTGGTTGAGTTTTTAAAGGGGTGTAGCTGATTGTTGTCATTCCTGACGCAGTTTACGGAGATCAGGAATCTTATTTAAACGTGTCTGAATCACTTTTGAATAAGATTCCTGCTTTCAAAGGAATGTAGCATGCAATTATATTTTAACCTTTCAACGCTACTTCGATCACATCTTCAAACAATTGTTTTAATGAAACACCTTCTTGTGCTGCCATTTTTGGAATAATGCTTTCTGCAGATTGACCAGGAACAGTATTGATTTCGATTAAATGCGGTTCTCCATCATGAATGATGTAATCTGCTCTAGCAATTCCTGAAAGATCAAGAATTTCATAAACTTTTAATGTCATTGTCTTTATTTTAGAAGTCATTTCATCTTCCAAATCAGCTGGGGTAATTTCGTTAGATTCTCCTTTGTACTTTGCGTCAAAGTCAAAGAAATCATTTTCAGTTATTATTTCTGTTATGGGTAATACATGTATTCCTCTAGGAGATTTATAAATACCATTAGTAACCTCTCGTCCTTTTAAAAAAGATTCTATCAATGCTTGAGTACCATGTTTTAATGCTAAAGCGATAGCGTCTTCTAATTCACTTTCATTCTCTACCTTGGTTATGCCATAACTACTTCCACCGTCTGCAGGCTTAACAAAACACGGGAGCCCAACTCTTTCTATTATTGCTGAGCTATTAATCGTTTCATTTTTTCGTACCAATAATGCTTTAGCAACAGGGATATCGAAATTTTCTAAGAAACGATTGCACGCAAATTTATTGAATGTGAGTGTAGCTGCTAAATGACTGCAAGTTGTATAGGGTATGTCTAGCATGTCGAAATATGCTTGTAATTTTCCATCCTCTCCAGGCGTACCATGAATTACAATAAAAGCGCAATCTATGGTTGTTTTTTTCCCATTTATGTCAAAAGAAAAATCAGTCCGGTTTATTAGTTGCTTGTTGTCGTTTTCATCAAACCCAAACCAACCATCTTTATCAATTTGAATTTTATAGACATTGTATTTATTCCTGTCTATATTTTCAAAAACTGTTTTAGCACTTTTTAAGGAAATTCCTTTTTCTTTACTATATCCACCTCCAATTACAGCAATGTTTTTCATGTTGTTTCTTAATAAAATTCCACAATACTTAATCTAAAATACAAGATTACTTTCCAAAGTTATATTTCTGCACATTTATTTATTAAGCGTTTTAAACTAATTATTAACAGCGGTTGGTTATTGGTGTATGCAAATTAATTTAGTACTTGTATAATTGGTTGAATTATTTTTTCTTTAGCAAGGCAACATTTTGAATAATAGCGGATGCTCTATGACAAAATTTTAGTATGGCTGCAGGATAAAAGACGAAGCGAAAAATTCATAAAGTAAAATGGTTTGAACATTTGTTTACAAAGCAATATTTTTATCTTTGTTTCGATTTAAAATGAATATGGATATAGTAAAAGGATTTTTTAGATTTTTAATTAGTAAGTTGTTCTTAATCAATCTAGCACTTGTGATCTTGGTTGGGTTTATGATTCCTTATTGTTCTTTAGGAGCTCTAGAAGAATTTACAAACAATGATTCTGAAGATTATCAGAGTCATTATATAGCTGTGCCAAATTTTATTGGCGTCCATATGGATAATATTGATGACTTTATTGGTAGTAAAGATTTGAACTACATTATCAATGATTCTGTGTATTCTGACAATGCACCTGCAGGTTCTGTTATCAGTCAAGATCCAGACCCGCATATTGAAACTGCTAATGATACAATTCCATCCTTTGTAAAACCTGGACGTAGAATATATCTAACGGTTGTCAAAAAGGCTGGTGAGTATAAGGTTCTTCCAGACCTATTATCAGTAAATAATTCAAAAAAATTAGCGAAAGTAAAATTAGAAATGCTTGGCTTTAAAGTTAATTTCGAACCAAAACCACATAAGGATGATGGTCGTGTTTTGGAATTGAAGTACAAAGGAAAAAATATAGAGGCAGGTACTAAATTGCTAAAAGGTTCCGTTATAGAGGTTGTTTACGGAAGTGGAGGAGGAGGAAAGCCTGTTAATTTGCCAATATTGGTTGGAGAAACAGCATTTAATGCACAACAATTATTGGCATTGTCAGGTTTAGAGTCTGAGGTGCTATATGAAAATGCATTAACCGCTGAAGATTCTTTATCCTTTGTAGTTTATAAGCAAAGTCCTCATCCTCAAAGTGTTGTTAAAGGTGTAGTTCCTTCGGGCACTGCAGTGACAATAATGGTAAGAAAACAGGTTGTTGTATCTGATACAGTAGCTGTCGTAGATCCATTATAGCTATTTATTGATGAGAAAAATAATATTTCTACTTACGGTATTCATTTCTTTTGCAACTTCTGCGCAAGAAGAACTGAAGCCATTAAGATATAATGGTAAAATAATGCAAGAGGAAGCGCAGCAGAAAGTTAGCGTTTTACATGAATCATTTACTTACCTATTTGATACACTTAGCCTTCCTTTTTTTGATGACTTTTCGATAGATCACTTCAAAACCTTTAACGATACAATTGGGGGTTCAAATGTTGAAGATTCGACTTGGTTTTTATTAGAAATTTCGGGTGTTCCAAATTCTTGGGGAAGCTCTTATATGCTTGACACAAGCTATCGCTACGAATACGATACGGTTCCAGGCTTCGGTTTTGATTCAATAAAAATCGACACGATAGCTCTGCCATCTTCATTTGTAGACGTATTTGTATTGGATAATTATCCAGTTACGTTTTCAAACACAGAGGTGTGGCCTTCGTTTTACACAATAGATTCACTTTGGACTGTTTCATCACCTGACGCAACAATTATTGAAGTCAATCCTGATTTATTGCAAGATTCTTTAACCATGTATTTTGTGGTAGAATCCGCTGCAGATGTTACTGTGTTTTGGCAAGATAGATTTGTCTACTTAAACAATACATATCCAGAGAATCCTCACTCCATTGGTGTAGCTACTTTTGATGGGATTGATGCGGTTGGATATCCATATGATTGGTCTTCCCCCTCTGCCACTGGGTTATCGGATGTGTTAACTTCAAAGCCAATAAATCTTTTAGGAACGGTTGGAGATGTTTACTTTAGTTTTTTATACCAAGGTGGAGGAATTGGAGAAGCACCCGATCAATTTGATTCTTTAACGTTAGAGTTCTGGTCACCTGTTACTTCTCAGTGGTTTTCTGTTTGGAATACAACTGGGAGTTCCTCTTCCACCTTTACGCAAGTTTTATTTGAGGTTACCAGTGCGCAATACAAACAAGATGGTTTTCAATTCCGCTTTAAAAGTTATGGTTCACTTACTGGAAGCTTGGATCATTGGCATCTTGATTATGTTGAATTGGCCGACAATAGAGCATTCGATGATATTTATGAAGATGATTGGGCATTTCAATACCCTGCGCCATCACTTATCAATGAATTTACTTCTATGCCCTGGACACATTACCAAGTGGATCCAAAAAACCGGATGGTAAATGACAGTTTAACTTTGTCGACTTATAGCTCGAATCCTAATCTTGCTGGAATAAATGTTTCTGGTGGTACAGGTTTAGAATTGTATTATGATGGAACATTTCTGAATTCTATAGATTATCTAGGTGCAGCAACTGTAAATCCTCTGGTTTCATTTGATTTAAGATATGAACTTCCGGATTCTGGGCCTGGAGAGTTTTGGTTTGATACTGCTTATGCAGATACATTTGCAATTTTTGATTTAAAGCATTTCCTGGGAACTGATACCGATAATTTATTTCATGGAAATGACACTCTTTGGCAGCAACAAATTTTTGAAAACTACTATGCTTATGATGACGGTAGCGCTGAGTCTGCGTATGGCTTAGTAGGCAATGGCGCTGAACTAGCTTATAAGTTTACAATACCCAACGGTATAATCGATTCGATACGAGCAGTAAAAATGCATTTTGAAGCTTCGGTGAACGATGCGAGTAGTGAGTTGTTTTATATTCAAATATGGAATGAAATTAACGGTGCGCCAGGAGATTTAATTTATACTACGGATGATGAGTTACTTCCAACTACCTACCTTCCAAAGTATAAGTATGGTGTAAATGGATATTATGAATATGCATTACCTGAAGCTGTTGCTTTATCTGGGACTTTCTATATTGGATGGAAACAGTCTTCTGCAGAAAGGTTAAATATTGGATTTGATAAAAACATCAATAACCAAGACAAGATTTTTTATAATCTGGGCTCTGGATGGGCTAATACTAGTTTTGAAGGCTCATTAATGATACGACCAGTGTTTGTTTCGGACTTTGATGATATACTCGCTTCAGTCAATTCAAATAATACCGCATTACAGTTTGAGGTGTATCCAAATCCAGCAAATGATTTATTGAATATAAATTTTCAGGATGGATTGGAGGGAGAATTGAAAATATATGACATGCAAGGGAAGTTAATGGTGCTTGAAAATTTAGCTGGGTCAAGTCAAATAAATATCGAGGTCTTGTCAGTTGGAATGTATATTGTTCAAATAATAAGTAAAACGGGTGATTTTGCGACAAGGAGATTGTCCGTTTCTAGATAATTGCTATGGCTGAAGAGGTAGAAGATAATGAGGATAATATTGAAGAACAAAGTGAGTTATTCGAACACCATCATTTTGTAGCTGACCCAGGACAGCAAGTCTTAAGAATAGATAAATTCTTGATGGCACGTATTCCAAATATTTCAAGAAATAGGCTGCAAATAGTTGCTAAGAATGGAAATATTCTGGTTAATAAGGTTGTTGTTAAGCAGAATTATCGCGTAAAGCCAAATGACGACATTTCCATTGTTATGCCAGAGCCTGTTAAGGTTTTTGAAATGATTCCCGAAGATATTCCAATTAATATTGAGTATGAGGATGATGAGTTTGTCATCGTAAACAAAGACCCAGGAATGGTTGTTCATCCAGGTTTTGGAAATTACTCTGGGACATTAGTGCATGCATTATCATTTCATTTTGACAACCTTCCATCATTGCCTACAGACTATTTTGGTAGGCCAGGATTAGTCCATCGATTGGATAAAAATACTTCGGGAATAATGGTCGTTGCGAAAACTGAAAATACACTAACGAACTTAGCAAAACAGTTTTTCAATAGAACAACCTACCGAAGGTATTATGCTTTGGTTTGGGGAGATTTTGATGAGGATGAAGGAAAGGTAGAAGGTAATATTGGTCGTTCGCAACAAAACAGGAAGATTATGGATGTGTTTCCTGATGGCGATATGGGGAAACATGCAGTTACACATTATAAAGTTTTAGAACGATTTGGATATGTTACTTTAGTTGAATGTCGCTTGGAAACGGGGAGAACGCATCAGATTCGAATCCATATGAAGCACATTGGGCATCCGATATTTAATGATTTTGAATACGGAGGTGACAGAATAGTGAAAGGGACTATATTTTCTAAATACAAGCAATTTATTGGTAATTGTTTTGCAACTATTCCACGTCACGCTTTACATGCAAAGTCACTTGGTTTTACGCACCCTAAAACAGGAGAAGAAATGCGTTTCGATTCTGATTTGCCAGAGGATTTTGTAAATGTCTTAGAGAAATGGAGACGCTATAAAGGAAATTAATAATTTAAATGATGAAAATTTTATATATCCACGGTTTAGATAGT
The DNA here is from genome assembly GCA_963926405.1 of uncultured Flavobacteriales bacterium. GTDB lineage: Bacteria > Bacteroidota > Bacteroidia > Flavobacteriales_D > Parvicellaceae > CALSMU01. Next base: position 4,592 of record CAWUXI010000130.1, on the reverse strand, counting down.
TCTCCAAGACCTGAGAAAATTCAAATGCTCAAACAATATGGAGTTGTTGTTGCGCTTCATTTAGATTATAAGAAAGAGGAGGATCCATTTAAATTGTTAAACGATACAATTGAAAGTGAAAATATTTCCCATATCGTGGCAAGTAGCTTAGGAGGTTTTTTAGGGTTTTGGTTAAGCGAAAAGAATAGTCTGCCCTGCTTGCTGTTTAATCCTGCACTTGGAATGCGTTCAGTTGACTTAGCAGTAGAAAGAAGCTATAATAAATGCCCCAAAAGATTAATTGTTTTGGGAGAACAGGATGATGTCGTTTTACCTTATCACACGATAGAGTTCTTGCGTCCTTTAAGTCGAAAGAAAACGAAACAAGAAATTATTATCGATTCTACAATGAAACATAGAATAAATGATGAAAATTTCGCAAAGTATATCAAGTACTTTTTTTAGCCCATTAAATTAATCTCTTTTAAGCTTTCGATTCTATTTCTTTCTAAAAAAGCATCTATAGACTCGAAATGCTCGATAACACGTTGATCTTTGAATTCGAACACTTTTTCAGATAGTCCTTGTAAGAAATCACGATCGTGTGAAACGAGTATCAATGTTCCATCAAAAGCTAATAAAGCTTCTTTTAATACATCTTTCGACTTCAAATCTAAATGATTGGATGGCTCATCCAAAATTAAAATATTAACAGGTTCAAGTAAAAGTTTTACCATTGCCAAGCGCGTTTTCTCTCCTCCAGATAAGAACTTTACTTTTTTGTCTATATCATCACCTCCAAACATAAAACGTCCTAAAATGTTATTGATCTGCGTTCTGATATCTCCTTTGGCTACTTCATCAACCGTTTGAAAAATGGTTAATTCAGGATCTAATAAAGAAGCTTGGTTTTGCGCGAAGTAACCAACCTTTGCATTATGACCTAAAGTACATTCACCTTCAAAATCAATCTCGCCCATTATGGCCTTAATCATAGTGGATTTCCCTTCGCCATTTCGGCCTACAAAAGATACTTTCTGACCTCTTTCAATTGCCATATTGGCTTTGTTAAAAACGGTATGGTTATCATACTTTTTGGTTAGATCTTTTGCTATTACAGGGTAATCACCTGAACGTTGACTAGGAGGGAAGGTCAGTTTTAATGAAGCATTATCCACTTCATCAATTTCTATAATCTCCAATTTCTCCAACATTTTTTCTCGCGAAGAAACTTGATTAGTTTTGGAATAGGTTCCTTTAAACTGATCAATGAAACGCTGGTTGTCAGCAATAAATTTTTGTTGCTCCTTAAAAGCCTTTATTTGATGAACTCTCCTTTCTTCTCTTAATTGCAAGTAATGGGTGTATTTTGCTTTGTAATCATAAATACGTCCCATAGTCACCTCAATGGTTCTATTGGTAATGTTGTCAATAAAAGCTCTATCGTGAGAGATAACGACAACAGCTTTGGCTTTATTAATTAAGAAGTCTTCCAACCAAATTACAGATTCAATATCTACATGGTTTGTTGGCTCATCCAATAAAATTAAATCTGGCTTCTGCAATAGTATTTTACATAATTCGATACGCATTCTCCAACCCCCGCTGAATTCACTAGTAGGGCGATGAAAGTCTTCTCTTTTAAATCCTAAACCTTGTAATGCTTTTTCAACTTCAGCGTCAAAATTGATTTCCTCGATGGAATAGAATTTCTCTCCAAGCTCAGTAACCTTCTCAATAATATTCATGTACTCCTTCGACTCGTAATCGGTTCGAGTTTCCAATTCTTTATTGAGTCGATCCATCTCACTTTTCATAGCAGCTATTTCCCCAAAAGCTTTTGATGTTTCTTCAAATACGGTACAATTATCCTCTGTCAATAAGTGTTGAGGTAAATAAGCTATAACTGTATCATCTGGGTACCTAACTGCCCCTCTGTTGGATTTGGATATACCAGCAATAATTTTCATGATGGTAGACTTTCCCGCTCCATTCTTTCCCATTAAAGCTATTTTATCTGTAGGGTTTACCACAAACGAAACATCATTGAACAAGGTTTTACCATTAAAATCAACTCCTAGTGCGTCTACAGATATCATTCTTTTTTGTTTTTAGAAAGTGCGAATCTAAAAAAAAGAATTGGAGATACAATTACAATTTTAGAAACCCTAAATTTGTATTTCTAAATCAACACCTTGAAGTTTAATTACCAAACTATAGATTTGCCTGTTGTAGCAGTTATTCCTGAGATTCAGGAGAAGTTAGTTACTGATACCACTTTAATAGTTAAAGCTCCTCCAGGAGCTGGAAAGAGTACTTTGGTTCCACTTACTTTAATGAATGAGCCTTGGTTAAAAGGTCAAAAAATATTAATGTTGGAGCCAAGAAGGTTGGCTGCGAAAACAATTGCCACTCGTATGGCGGATTTATTGGGTGAACAAATAGGGGAATCTGTTGGTTTTAGAATTCGTTTTGAAAATAGAGTAGGACCAAATACACAAATTGAAGTTGTAACGGAGGGTATTCTTACCAGGATGATCCAGCAAGATAATGGACTTGAAGGAGTTGGCTTGGTAATTTTTGATGAGTTTCATGAACGGAGTATTCACGCTGATGTAGCTATGGCACTATGCCGTGAAGCACAGCAAATCTTGCGTCCTGACTTACGAATAATGGTAATGTCGGCAACATTGGATATGCCTGAATTATCTACAATGCTAAATGCCTCGGTGGTAATTAGCGAAGGCAGACAGTACCCAGTAGAGATCAACTACTCTGGAGAAAGTGATATGCGCTTACTACCAGAATTGGCAGCTAGAGTGGTTAAGTCCGCATTGCAAAAACATGAAGGAGATATATTAGTCTTTCTACCTGGACAAGGTGAAATTCGAAAATGTGAAGAGTTTTTACGCAATTCTACAAAGGGGGTAATGATTCATCCGTTGTACGGACAGTTACCACCAAATAAGCAATTTGCGGCAATTATGCCCAATCGGGAAGGTAAACGGAAAATTGTTTTGGCAACCTCGATCGCCGAGACTAGTTTGACTATTGAAGGGGTTAAGGTTGTTGTGGATTCTGGTTTTGGAAGAACCTCCCGTTTTGATCCAAATTCTGGGTTATCTAGGTTAGAAACCGTTCAAGTTTCCAAAGATTCTGCAGACCAAAGAGCAGGAAGGGCAGGCAGATTAAGTGCTGGAGTATGTTATCGTATGTGGACATTGGCAACTCAATCTCGTTTAAAAGAACATGGAACTCCTGAAATAGAGCAAGCCGATTTATCATCATTAGTCTTGGATATGGCACAATGGGGAATAGTAGATCCGCAGCAACTTTCATGGTTAACGCCTCCACCAAAAGGTCATGTAGCGCAAGCATCTGAATTGCTTCATGAATTAGAAGCTTTAGAGAATAGTCGTATCACGGAACATGGTAAACAATTACATCGCTTACCAACACATCCTCGTATTGCGCACATGTTAATTCGTGCAAAAGAAGAAGGTCAATTGGATTTGGCAACGGACATAGCTGCAATTGTAGAAGAAAGAGATCCTTTACCAAAAGAAGCAGGTATAGATATTAATCTACGAATAGATGCATTGCGTCGTTACCGAAAAGAAAATGTAGGTGGAAGGAAATTAGCTAGAATTGAGAAAATTGCGGATCAATACCGTAGGACTTTTAAGATAGAAGCAGACAACAACCCACACAGTGATTTTGAAACAGGACTGTTGATAGCTTATGCATATCCAGAAAGAATAGCATGCGCTCGACCAGGAAATAATGCGCAATTTCAAATGGCAAATGGACGATTTGCATCTGCCGGACATCGAGATGATTTGGCACATGAACCGTGGTTGGCTATTGCGCATGTAAACGATAGGGATGGAAGCGGGAAAATATTTATGGCTGCTCCTCTTAACCCAACCGATTTGCAACCTTTGGTTAAAACGCAAGAGGTAATTACTTGGGACACACGTAAAGGAGGATTAATTGCAACTTTGGATATGCGAATTGGAAGTATAATTTTAAAAAGTACTCCTTTACCAGATCCAGATGATAGTCAATTGATAAAGGCAATTACTGACGCGGTTCAAAAAGAGGGTGGTGTATTATTGAACTGGAATGAGGATGTAGAACAATGGCAAAATAGAGTTTTATCTTTGCGCAAGTGGAATCCTCAAGAAGGTTGGCCAGATGTTAGTATGGAAACTTTACTATTGACAAATGCGGAGTGGTTAAGTCCTTATTTGAGTAATATTAAGAAACCAGAGGCTCTAAAAAAAATTAACCTAAAGGAGATTTTACAATACAGTTTACCACAGGATTTGCAGAAACAATTAAATGTTTTAGCGCCAACAAAAATAGATGTTCCCAGTGGATCAACGATTAAACTAAACTATCAAGCCAGTGGGTCTGACCCTATATTGGCTGTAAGATTGCAGGAGTGTTTTGGGCTAGAAGATACACCAACAGTTAATAAGGGTAAGAAGAATGTATTGATGCATTTACTTTCTCCTGGCTACAAAGTTGTACAAATCACAAGTGATTTAAAAAGCTTTTGGGCAAATGCTTATTTCGATGTTCGGAAAGACTTAAAGGGGCAATATAAG
>CAWUXI010000129.1:0-39483 GCA_963926405.1 uncultured Flavobacteriales bacterium | reverse complement strand
CTAAACTTATCGTTCAATATCATTTCAAGCCATTCACAATAACTTTCTGCTTGTTCTTTTGTTATTCCAACCATTGGGTAGCTTTGATAAGCAGGATGTCGAAAATAATACGTTACATAAGGTTCGTTGTATGCTAATTTTTCTCTCCAAACCGCTGTGTCAGGAAGCATTTTGTCATGAGCCTCCATGCCTTGATTTTTCTTAACGTAAAATAAATATTCTAGGTATTGGAAGTTCGTTAACTCAGTTTCAGCTGCCCATAGAAAGTCTGCTTTAATAGGTTGGCAGTTAAGAATTTCGAAATCAGCTTCAGGTTCCTGTGCAAAACAAGTATTGCAGATAAGTAAGAGGATAAATAAATATTTCATGTGTTTTTTTGGAGTATAACAATTATATTGGAAGTAGTTACAGTATTTTTTTATTTTTAAATAATGAAATAGAACAACTCTAATAAGTTAAGCATGATTGATTTGTTAGAGTAGATTGCAGTTTTCAATCTAATAAATTATTTATCCATCTTGGGTGTATCTCAAATCTTTTTGTATGACCGGATTAAAAGTTTTTAAAGTAATCATTACTTTATCTCCTTCAGAAAGGTTTGCTGCTTCTTCGTTAGTCGCATTTACCACGATTATATTGTTGTTTGAGAGAACCTTAACAATATTAATGATATCTGAAGGTTGTATGGAAAGGACGGTACCTAGCGTTGTGTGTTTTCCTGTAGTTTTTTTGCCTAGAAATAATTCTTCTGGAGTTCCTTGCTGCAGAATAGATCCATTCTCCAATTTTATAACATGATCTGATAGTTTAAATACTTCCGAAATATCGTGACTGACTAAGAAAGTGGTTAGGTTATATTTTTTATGGACTTTTAAAATATAATCTTGTAGTTTATTTCGCATTTCACCATCTAAAGCAGATAAGGGCTCGTCTAAAAGCAGGATGTTCGGTTTTTGGACCATTGCTCTTGCTAATGCAACACGCTGTTTCTGGCCTCCTGAAAGTGTTTCCGGTTTTCGATCTTGTAAGTCAGTCAGCTCGATGGTTTCGATTAGTTCGTTAATAATATCTTTCGATTGGCCCTTGTTTAAAGCAAATTCAAGGTTTTCTTTCACCGTCATGTTTGGAAAAAGCGAGTAGTCTTGAAAAACAAAACCAACTTTTCTTTTTTGAGGGCTAAGATTAATGCTGTTAGTTGCGTCAAACCAAATGGTGTTGTTGACTGAGATGAAGCCTGAATCTTGTTGAGTCAATCCTGCAATCAATCTCAAAATAGTTGTTTTTCCTGCTCCCGATGAGCCAAAAATAGAGACAAATTGGCCTTCATTAATCGCGCAGGATATCTTCAGGTTAAAATCTCCGGCAGTAGAAAGTAGTCTTTTGTGGATGTCTATTTCAATCATTTTGAAGATTTATTAGAGCGATTATTGTTGATGTAAACCAATAATAATATAGCAAATGTGACTGCTAATAGGATTCCGGAGTAGACATGTGCGGTAGAGTAGTTAAGTGATTCAACTTCATCATAAATGGCAATAGAAACAACCTTAGTTTGGTTCGGAATATTGCCGCCAATCATTAATACAATTCCAAACTCACCAACTGTATGGGCGAAAGTAAGGACAATTCCAGTTAAAATAGATTTCTTGATGTTTGGTATAAGAACCTTCGTAATTGTTTGGTATTTAGATTTTCCTAAAACAAAAGAAGCTTCGGATAACGATGAAGGCAGACTCGAGAATCCAGCCTGCAGGGGCTGAACCATAAAAGGTAAGCTGTAAATAATTGATCCAATTACCAATCCTGCAAATGAGAATGCTAGTTTTAATCCAAAAACATCATTTAGAAATGCTCCGATTGCACTTTCTGGACTGAAAGCAATCAATAAGTAAAAACCCAAGACAGTGGGAGGAAGGACGAGTGGTAAGCTAACCAAGGCTTCAATTATTGGCTTTATTCTAGACTTACTATTTGCCATCCAATATGCTAATGGTATTGAAATAACGAAGAGAATTACTGTTGTAATCAATGCTAGTTGTAATGTTAATATGATAGGTGACCAATCTAGCATTCGGATAGAATAATTTGGTTGGTTTTAATCATGGCAGTTACGGTGTCTTGATTATTTAAATTGAGATTTTTGACACGAGTAGTAGGGATTATAGAAGGCAAATCAAGGCCGTTAAAATTTAAATTTACTTGGCTTAAAAGCTTGCCTTTAGTTATTGATTTAATAGTACAGGTTAACTTATTTTCAATACTGATATTTAGGTTTTTATCATTTGAAACAATGACATCAGTTTCTTTAAATAATATTGCTATTTCGTTTCCAATTTTCAAATAAGAATAGTCATAAGGCTTCCCTATAAGAATGGCTTTTATTTTTGTTTCAAGAACATTCAATTCAATCAATAACAATTCATCGTGGCTGTTAATCGCTTCTATTTTACCTTTGTGGTGGTTCATTTTTCAGGGGTTAAATAACCGTATTTATTTAGAATTTCTCGAGCTCTTTCTGAAAATAAAAAATCATAAAAAACTCTTGCTTCTTCTAGGTTGCTTGATTTTTTTAGTACAACAGCAGCTTGAAGAATTTTTCTATGGTCATTTAAATTGATGGATGTCCATTGTCCAATTGTTTTCATTTCAGTATTTGAAACTACCGAGTAGGCTGTAAAACCTACGTCTACGGATCCTGTTGTGATAAATTGATTTACCTGTGAAATACTTTCTCCATATACTAATTTGTGTTTAATTAGGTCATAAATCCGATGCTTTTTAAGTACATCTATACTTGCTTTTCCATAGGGAGCAGTCTTTGGGTTGGCAATTGCTATTTTTTGAATAGTGTCTGTTGTTAGAAGGGTTAAAGTTGGCTTGAATTCTTTTAACGTCCACAACCCTAATTTTCCATGTGCATAGACTTTGGGAGGTGAAGTTGTTAATCCCATTGAGTCCAGGTATGTTGGGTATTCTGTGTTTGCGGCAACAAAAACATCAAATGGTGCTCCTTGTTCTATTTGGGAAGTTAGTTTGCCAGAAGAAGTAATAATGAGCTCGGTCTTAATGTCATGGTCCTTTTCGAATTCAGAAACAATTTCAGTCATCGCGAATTGCATATTTGCTGATGTAGCAATATTCAAAGTGCTTTCGTTACTGCAACTAGTAATTAATGCCAACGATAGGCTTATTAGTATTGAGTGTCTAATTTTCATTTATGCTATGATTGACGAAATATAAAGCAAACTAAATGGATTAGAAAAGATTAAAGCATGAGTTTTATCATATAGAAATTAATGATTGCCTTTAAAACACTTCAATTACTGGAATCCTCAGGATAACTTTGGTTCCTGAAGGCTTTTTCATATCTATAATCTCGAACGATTTAACCTGTAAATCATCACTCAATGAAGCTAGTCTTTCTTGTGTAAGCACAAGAGCAGTTGATTTATGGTAGCTTGATTTTTGATGTCTAACTTCTTTTGCAGCTAGTCTTCCGCGTCCATTATCGCTAACAGAGCATTCGATAAATGTTTCTTTCCATTCAAATTTAATGGTTATTTTCCCTCTGTGCTGCAGTTCTTTAAGTCCATGTACAATTGAGTTTTCAGCAAAAGGTTGCAGTAGTAAAGGAGGGATTCCGTATGCATCAGTTTGAATATTTTCATCTACGATTATTTCATAATCAAATTTACCTTCGTTACTTAATTGTTCTAAATTTAGGTAATTCTCTAATGCTTCAATTTCATCATGGATAGTAATTAAAGTGTTACGGCTGTTTTCTAAAACTTTTCGCATAAGTTTTGAAAATTTAGCCAAATAATACCGAGCGGCTTTTTCATCTTTTTTAGCAATTAAAGCTTGAACTGTATTCATCGCGTTAAAAATGAAGTGCGGATTCATTTGTAAGCGCAAAGCTTTCTGTTCCATTTCAAGCATGTTTTTCTCTAATTGAAGTCTTTCTTTCTCTTCTTTCAGTTGTCTTTTCCTGTTTCTATAAATAAGAAATATTATAGATAAAGAACTGATTGCAATAATGGAAATAAACCACCAACTTTTCCAGAATGGAGTAAGGATGGAGAAGGGTATTGTAATAGGTTCGGTCCAAATGTTATCTCCGTTTCCTGCTTTTACTAAAAAGTTATAGTTCCCGGAGGGTAAGTTGGAATAAGTGGCAACATTATGTTTTTCAATTGGGGACCATTCATTTTCAAAACCATCTAATTTGAATTGATAATATACTTCTTCTGGGTTTTTGAGGTCGACGCCTTCAAACTTGAAGCTAACATGGTTTTCATTGTAGTTGAAATTCAGAGTTTTGTCTATGTTGTACCAGTTGTTTACTCCTTCTGTAATGCTTTCGTAGAAAAGACTGATGTTAGTCATGCTCAGCTTTGGTGCAATTGTGTTGATTTTTGATTTTGTTGGAGTATGCCGGTTAAGTCCATCAAGTGTCCCAATCCATAAGTCCCCATTTTTTGAAACCGAAATTGCATTGGTGCACGTTTCGCCACCGAAGAAACCTTCGTTTTGTCCAAAATGTTTAATATCTGATATTTCTCCTGATTTAGTAAAGGATACTCTGTCCACGCCACCGCCAGCACCAAGCCATAGTTGTCCTTGTTGGTCGAATTTCAGTAGGTAAATATTATTGCTATTTATTCCGTCTTTTTTTTTCAACTGATTAAAGGTTATGAAATTACTTTTTAAATCCGCTATAAATAAGCCTTCACTTTCTGTTGCTGCCCATAGCTGATTATGTTTGTCAATTGTGATGGATTTAATTACGGATCTTTTGATTCCATCGTTAATGCCGTAGTTGGTTATTTTTCCATTTTGAATGTACCCTATATGTCCGTTATTTGTTCCAAACCACATTCTGTTTTCTTTGTCTCTAGCAAGGGTGTTGATTCTGTCATCCGGTAATCCGTTTTCTTGTCTGAAATTTTTGATAGTGAATTTTAGATCTGCGTAATTGGTTGGCGTTAATTTTGAAATTCCGCTTACAGTTGCAATCCATATATTGAAGTATTTGTCTTGTGTTATGGAGCGAATCCAGTTATCTGTTAATCCATGATAACTAGTTATTTGAACATATCTACTTCTATTAAAGATATATATTCCTTTTCCTTCTGTTCCTATCCATATATTTCCGACATGATCTTCGAATAGAACTTTACATTTATAGTTTTTAAAGTCAGTATTTTGATTGTGGTAAATAATAGAGTCGTTGCGCATTTCTGCAAATCCAAATTTTCCGGTTCCTGTCCATACGGTGTTGTCCGAGCCACTTAAAACAGAATAGAATTTACTGTCTAAATACCCATCTTCCAAATTATAATGTTGGAACTGTTGATCGTGGTATTTATTTATGCCACCACCAGAAGTACCAAACCACATGTTGTGCCAGCTATCTTGAAGTATTATGCGAACATTATTTGCCGAAAGTCCTTTTGATTCGTTATATTTTTTTTCTGATTTATTTTTTAAATTGTATTTAATAGCCCCATTGTCTTGAGTAGCAACCCATATTTCTTTTTTTTCGTCAATAAAGATGTCATGTATTATCTCATTTGATTTCCCTAAAACAGACCATCCTTTAGCATTGTAAACGTTTAGACCGTGACCGTAGGTTCCAACTAGTAACTCTCCGTTCAATTCATTAATACTTCTTACTTTATTGGAAGAAAGTCCACCCTTATTGGTGTATCGGCTTACGTGTCCTTCATTAATTTTAAATAATCCATTGTCATTTCCAGTCCAAATAACTCCAGTACTATCAACAAATAAACAGCTGATGTTGTATTTAAGTTTTGTATTATTCGAAATGAAAGCTACCCATTGCTTCTTTTCGTAATAATATAAACCTGCATTGGTAGCAGCCCAAATAACGTTGTTATGGTCTTCTGCAATTGCAGATACCATTATGTCATACTTTTTCGAAATTGGATGTTTAGTGAAGTTAATTCCGTTGTAATGTGTAATTCCATTTCCGGTTCCAATCCATATATTTTGCTTGCTGTCTTCAAATAAAGCGTATATCTGATCTCCAGAAAGCCCTTCTTCTTTAGTGAATGTAGTGAATTCCTTCCCATTAAATTTGGATAAACCACCCCCTTTGGTTCCAATCCACAATAAACCTCTAGAATCTTGAATCATAGCGTACACCTGCGACTGCGGCAGCCCTTCTTCAACAGAGTAATGCTGAAACTTGAATTGCTGTGCGTAATTCTTTACTCCATATATGGTAAGGAGCAAGATTAATATGTATTTGATTTTTTTCAAATATTTAAATCTTTGTCAAGATTAATCTGTTTCAAATAACTATTGATAGTTTCTTTATTATTCGTGAATTCTATCCATTCGATACAATCAAAACCTATCCTATTCCAAACCTCAATGTAGCTTCCATTTAGGCCGTATAAATGAACTGTATGCGCTCTATGCTGACGAGTGGCTAAAAAAATCCCTTCTTTCTGTAAAAGAGCTCTTTTTGTGTCAAGCGACAGTTTATTAAACGATTTTTGATCCATTAGTGTCAAGATACTAAATAAAATTTAATGGAATCAATTAAATAACGGCAATGATGCTTAGTTTTGAATAATGGATTTTAAACTTGTTTCTGAATATTCTCCAACAGGAGATCAACCACAGGCAATAGAGCAATTGGTAGACGGGTTGAAAAAAGGAGTGAAAGATCAAACATTGCTAGGTGTTACCGGTTCAGGAAAGACGTTTACAATTGCTAATGTAATTCAGGAGGTGAATAGGCCTACTTTGGTATTGTCACACAATAAAACACTGGCAGCTCAGTTATACGAGGAGTTTAAAGCTTTTTTTCCTGACAACGCTGTAGAATACTTTGTTTCTTACTATGATTATTATCAACCAGAAGCATACTTGCCTGTAACTGATACTTTTATTGAAAAGGATTTACAGATAAACGATGAAATTGAAAAATTGCGTTTGCATACTACTTCCTCGCTTTTGTCAGGTAGGAAAGATGTAATAGTTGTCTCCTCGGTATCTTGTATTTATGGAATTGGAAATCCAGAGGAGTTTTACCAAGGGGTAAGTACTATAAAAGTTGGGGAAATTGTTTCTCGAAATAAGTTTTTATTAGGGTTAGTAGAAAGTTTGTATTCGAGGACAACTGGGGAGTTTACAAGAGGGACATTTAGAGTTAAGGGAGATACGGTAGATATATATCTAGCTTATACAGAGGTTGCCTTACGGGTGGTTTTTTGGGGAGATGAAATAGAATCGATAGAAACATTTGATCCAATTAACAACAAAACAGTAGAGCTGTTTGAGGCGTATCAAATATTTCCGGCAAACATATTTATTACGAGTAAGGACACAATCAATAATGCAATCAGTGAGATTCAGGATGACATGATGGCGCAGACTGAGTATTTTCAAGAAACTGGCAAACACATAGAAGCAAAGCGACTTAAAAGTAGAGTAGAGTATGATTTAGAAATGATGCGCGAATTGGGTTATTGTTCAGGAATTGAGAATTACTCTCGTTATTTTGACCGGAGACAACCTGGAACACGGCCATTCTGCTTACTCGATTACTTCCCAAAAGACTTTATGATGGTGATTGATGAAAGTCACGTTACAATTCCTCAAATTAGAGCAATGTATGGAGGTGATAGAGCGCGTAAAGTAAATTTAGTTGAATATGGTTTTCGTTTGCAAGCAGCAATAGATAACCGTCCTCTAAAGTTTGAAGAATTTGCAGAAATCATTGATCAGACAATTTATGTAAGTGCTACTCCTGCAGATTATGAGTTGGAAAAATCAGAAGGAATTGTAGCCGAACAAATCATTCGACCTACAGGGTTGTTGGATCCAAAAATTTATATTCATCCAAGTTTAAATCAAATTGATGATTTATTAGAGGAGCTAACTGTTGTTACAGAGAGAGGAGAGCGCACGCTTGTCACCACTTTAACGAAACGAATGGCAGAGGAGTTAGACAAGTATTTAGCTAAAATGGGCGTTAGGTGTCGGTATATTCACTCTGACGTAGATACATTGGAAAGGGTTGAAATTCTAGCAGACCTCAGAAGTGGTGTTTTCGATGTATTGATTGGTGTCAATTTATTGAGAGAAGGTTTGGATTTGCCTGAAGTATCTCTGGTGGCCATACTAGATGCCGATAAGGAAGGTTTTTTGCGTTCCGAAAGGTCTTTGGTTCAGACAGTAGGCAGAGCTTCTCGTAATATAAATGGTAAGGTAATTATGTATGCAGATAGAATTACTAATTCCATGCAAAAAACCATGGATGAAACAACACGTAGAAGAGCTTTACAAATGAAGCACAATAAGGATAATGGAATTGTTCCGACTCAAATTATTAAACCGCAACGCGGAATAATCGGGCCAGGAAAAGATAAATTCTCCAATGGAGCTTATGAAATAAAGGATGATATTGGGCTTGCTGCGGATCCGGTTATTAAATACATGTCTAAAAGTGAACTAGAACTATCAATTGAACGTGTAAAATCAAGAATGGTTGAAGAGGCTAAAAAGGAGAACTTTATTGAAGCAGCTGTGTTGCGAGATGAAATGTTTTCTCTTAAGAAATTGTTGCTTGAGAAAATGGATTAAATGTTGGAGTATCCGACACAAAGAATGACTGCTCCTTTTAATTTAACAGGAATATCTTCACCGAATTCATTTATTTCTGTTGTACTCTCAACAGCTGGAATAATGTAATTAATGAAAATCTTTTTTAATCTCATTTGATTAACAATAGTTGAGTCTATTCCTTTATCCAATTTAGATTGCTTTAATTTTTCTATCATCAAATTTGTTTCAAAGGAAAATTCGTTTCCACCAATTTCAGATTTTTCATAGAGTAAAACTCTTCTATTGTCTTTGCTGGGCTTATCATAAATCTGCATCTTTATTTTATCGTGATGAATTCCATTTGTATTATAAGAAAGTCTGTATTCCGCATTTTGAATTGTTGCTATCTCAACTTCTTTTAAATATTCAAAAGCCTTGTAAATAAAATGAGTTGTCTTTACACCATCGTACCTATAAGGTTTTAACGCTGCTCTACAGTCTTTTTTATGTCCAGAAATTTCCTCTATGAATGCAGCAGCTTCAGGGTCCATTTCATCTTTTTTGTTTTGCGCCACGGCACTGTCAGTTAAAAGAATAATTAGAAGAAACGGTATGATATATTTAAGCTTCATATATATAAGTTATTGCACTATTGATTCACGAAGTTCAACAATCTTGTCAGACATAAGAATTATTTCATTTTTGCTTAGAACGATATCTATATAGTCTGAATCTTCTCCAAGTGTTTTTACAGATTCTAGGTTATAATAAGTGTCAACTAAGTCTTGAATAGAATCTATTAAATCTTCAATATCGTCATTTTGATCTTCAATATGGTTTAGTCCCTTTACCAGGATTTCAGCAAAAGTCATTTGTTCAGATATCAATACTCCAATTCTTTTTTCTTGGTCCTGCATAAGAGTATTGGCTCCCATATATATGCCTTCTATCCAAGCGCCGGTATAGTAAATGACAGATAAATCTTCTTTTCCGTTTTCTTCAATATAGTCATCTGTATTTTCTTGAAGCGATATTAGAATATCAATGATTGAATCTTGGTTAGATACGTTTGCTTCAAATCGTTCAATCAAACCAGATGAGTTAAATATGCTTTCCAATCCAATTTTACTTCCAAGGGTTCTTAAACTCTTTAAAAATTCATTTGCTTCATCATATTTTTCGTGAATAACACTGTATGCTAAATCCGAAGAATAAACCCCAAAGGCTAAAGATTGTCTAAGTTTTGTAGAATACTGATTAATACGACTTACAGGGTTCGTAAGTTTTATATCATACTTTAATCCTGCTTTTTTAAATATAGATGCTACCTGAAGTGTAGAAGGAGGTATAAACTCATAATCTTCAGAAACGTCATTGTAGTTTTCTTCTTCCTTTTCATCTTGTGAAATTTCAGGAATTTGAACTTCTTTTTTTTCTATTGATTCTCCACATCCAGTTGCAAGGCAAAAGAAGCTTAGAAAAATAAAAAACAGTTTAATTTTTTTTAAGATGTTCATTGTAAAATTATTTTTGATAGGTAAAGTTATCACTAATTAATCTTCGGAATCGTCAAAAACTTCAATTTTTTTTGAAGTCATGACCAAATCCGTAAATTTTCCTTTGTACCGGGTCGCTTTTACTAAGTGGTTATCTATCCAGTGGTAATTTCCTCCCCTTGGTTTTCCAAATAAAATCCCATGATATTTGAAGCCATGTTTGCTAAGCCAAGTTTCGGTAACAGTTCTGTGTTCCTCCACCCTAGAAGTGAAGAATGTGATAATGTGTCCTTCCTCATACCATTTATTTAATGTGTCAAGAGCATCTGGAAATGGCTTACACGTTGCCATTCTTTCTGGTTCTTCATTTGGAATGTCATCAGTAATAGTGCCGTCAATATCAATCATGTAGTTTTTAACATTACTAGGAAGTTTAGGGCTAATCGGCAGTCCATCTTCACCCAGTACTTCTTCTAGTTTTTCATCTTTATTACTCATGCACGGGTTTTAATAGTAAATCAATCTTCTAACCTTAGCTATGTGTTTAGCTAATCTAATTACTTGTTTTGTGTATCCAAACTCATTGTCATACCAAGCATAAATAGTTACACTTTTACCGTCTCCAGAAACGATAGTAGCATTGCTATCGAAAACGGAAGCACATGTGTTTCCAATAATATCGTTTGAAACCAATTCAGGGTTTATTTGGTAATTAATTTGGTTTACTAAAGGACCTTTAATAGCAGCTTTTTTCATGAGTGCATTAACTTCATCCACTGAAGTAGCTTTGTTAATATGAACATTAATTATCGCTAATGATCCATTAGGGGTTGGGACACGAACAGCATTTGCTGTTAATTTTCCAGCCAAGGAAGGTATTACTTTTGTTACAGCTTTTCCAGCTCCAGTGGAAGTAATAACCATGTTTATCGGAGCAGATCGACCTCGTCTGGGTTTACTATGCATATTATCCAATAAGTTTTGATCATTTGTATAGGCATGAATTGTTTCAATATGCCCTTTTTCAATTCCGAAATTATCCTCCATTACCTTTAGAACTGGACTAATTGCATTGGTAGTACAAGAAGCTGCTGAGAAAATGTCGTGTTCATCAAGGTTAAATTCTTTTTGATTTATACCATAAACGATATTGGGTATTCCTCCTCCAGGAGCAGTTAACAATACTTTTGAAGTCCCATTTGCTTTTAAATGACGACCTAAAGCTTCTTTGTCACTAAATACTCCGGTACTATCAATAACCAAAGCATCCTTAATTCCATATTCCGTGTAGTCGATACTTTCAGGTGTAGGTGATTCAATAATTTGTATAATTTGTCCATTAACGATAAGGGCTTTGTTTTCTGCATCAGTAATTACGGTTCCTTTGAATGCTCCATGCACAGAATCGTTTCGAAGTAAATCCGCTCTTTTCAGCAAAGTTTCTTCGGTTACTTTTCTAAGAACGATAGCCCTTAACCTTAATTGTTGACCTTTCCCAGCTTGTTTGATAAGTTCCCTAGCTACTAAACGACCAATTCTACCAAAACCATAAAGAATAACATCTTTAGGTTCAAAAGTATGTTTGTCTTGACCTATAAAACTAGTTAGTTTGGTTTTTAGAAAATCTGCATGCGAACCAGCATTACCAGCCAAAAAGTATTCTGAAGTTAACCTTCCTATATCTATCTTTGAGGGAGCAAGATCAATTGCTAAAATTGCTTTGGCAAGTTTTGCTGATGTCTCAATATTGATAGGCTTATTAACTACCTTTTCTGCGTAATCCATAAATAAATTTATTACTTCAGAAATGCTAATTTCAACTAATTGGTTTCTAAATAAGACTAATTCAACACCTTTGTCATACATTAGTGTGCCTACAGCGTTGATTAACTCAACAGCTGCTTTTTCTCGTCTTGCATAATCGTTTAGACCTGCTTCGTAGCCTAATTGAACTTTTGTTTTATCCATTTTATAAAAAAAAAATTAAAAAAAAATCGCCAAGCATTTTGCCTGACGATTTAAAAGTTTGTTATCCTAAATATGTTTTTAATAATTTACTCCTTGATGTATGTCGAAGTCTTCGAATTGCCTTTTCTTTTATTTGTCTAACGCGTTCTCTTGTTAAGTCGAATTTTGTGCCAATTTCTTCCAGTGTTAATCCATGTTGCAGTCCAATCCCAAAGAATAGGCGAATCACATCTCTTTCTCGCTCCGTTAATGTAGATAAAGATCTTTCAATTTCTCTTTGTAATGATTCAATCATTAACAGTGTATCAGCCTTAGGGGAATCATTATTAACCATTACATCTAAAAGAGAGTTGTCTTCTCCATCAACGAAAGGTGCATCAACTGACACATGTCTTCCACCTACCTTAAGCGTGTCTTCCACTTTGTCTGCTGGTAAGTCCAGTTCGTGAGCCATTTCATAAGCACTTGGAGGTCTCTCGAACTCTTGTTCCAATCTAGAAAAAGCTTTATTTATTTTATTTAAAGAACCAACTTGGTTTAGTGGCAATCGAACAATTCTTGATTGTTCTGCTAAAGCTTGTAAAATTGATTGACGAATCCACCAAACCGCATAAGAGATAAACTTAAATCCTCTCGTTTCATCAAATCGCTGCGCTGCTTTAATCAGGCCTAAGTTTCCTTCATTAATTAAATCGGGAAGTGTTAATCCTTGGTTTTGATATTGTTTTGAAACAGAAACAACAAAACGTAAATTAGCTTTCACTAATTTTTCTAATGCTATTTCATCACCTGCCTTTATTCTTTGAGCCAACTCTACTTCAATTTCAGCAGTAATTAAGTCCTCTCTACCTATCTCCTGCAAATACTTGTCTAAAGACGCGCTTTCTCTGTTGGTTATTGATTTGGTAATTTTAAGTTGTCTCATGTATTATTATCGATTTTAAGTGAATAAAAAATCTCCTCTAAAAGAGGATGCGAAAATACATCAAAACACTAACTCGTGTCAAGTGTATTCAAATCTATTTTTTTTAATTTTCTACACTATTTATAGGTTGTTAATAGAAGATTCTTTTCTGTTAACGGTTTCAGGTAGTATGTAAAAGTTATTAACCATTTTTGTAAGTGGTCTAAAGGCCAAACCCAAAGTACCCTTTTGCCCCGTTTGGATAAATTCCTTCAACCAATATTCCACCTTTTTTTGATTTAAATAATTTTACTACAGCTTCAGGATTTGTTGCCGGTTTTCCGTCAATTTCCGTGATAATGAAACCCTCTGTAATACCTGAATTTCTTAATTTTCCAGATGTTATAGAAGATATTTTAATACCATTATTAATTTTTAAGTCCTTTAATTCTTGGGGTGATAAACTTTGAAAGGATGCACCATGCGCAGTTAGTTTACTTATGTCCTCTTTCTTAATCTTAGCTGTGTTACCTTCTTTGTTTCTTAATATGATAGTTAGAGATTTGATTTCAGATCCTCTTCTTATGGTAATTGAAGCTTTTTCACCTGGTCTAAAACTACCGATTTGCTCTTGAAGTTCAGGGACATCATTTACTTCGATAGCTCCAACTTTTAGAATAATATCGTTTACTTGTATTCCAGCAGATTTTGCGGCACCATCTTTTGTTATTCCATTTACCATAACACCTTTTAAATTTGGTAATTTATAATCATCAGCCACTTGCTGATTTACATTTTGAATGCTGACTCCAATAAATGCTCTTTGAACAATTCCATACTCCAATAAATCTTCTGTCACCTTTTTCACAATGTTGGACGGAATAGCAAAAGAATACCCAGCGTAAGAACCTGTTTGTGATGCGATTGCAGTGTTTATTCCAATTAAATTTCCTGTCGCTGAAACTAGCGCACCTCCGCTGTTTCCTGGGTTGACTGCTGCGTCAGTTTGAATAAATGATTCTAAAGGGAAATCTTTATTTACAGAACCTCTTTGTAGAATATTGATGTTTCTTGCTTTGGCACTTATGATGCCTGCTGTTACTGTAGAAGTAAGGTTAAATGGGTTCCCAACAGCTAATACCCATTCACCAATTTTAACATCGTCTGAATTACTAAAATTAATAAAAGGCAAACCTTTTTCATTAATTTTAATCAAAGCCAAATCGGTATTAGGGTCCTTTCCAATTACCTCTGCTATGTATATTCTTTCATTGTTTAATGTGATTTCAATTTTATCAGCACGATCTATAACATGGTTGTTGGTAACAATATATCCGTCTTCTGAAATAATAACTCCTGAGCCAGTTGCAATTTGTGTTGACGGACCACCTCCATTAAAAAGCTCAAAAAATGGATCTCTACTATTTGCCATTTCATATTGAGTGGTTACGTGTACTACTGAATTGACCGTTTTTTCTGCTGCATCTGTAAAACTCACATTATGTTCAAATGCAGGCATCATAACTGAAGCTGCATAGTTGCCTTGCGAAATTTTTTCATTTTGTGATTCTGTCCAAATAGGTTGATTATTCATTTTACCTATTGCTAATGGGATTTCAGTTTTAAAAGTTAATGTCAATCCAAAGGATAATAATCCGCCTACTATTCCTGCTGATATAATTTTTATGCTACTTTTTATCATTTTGAGCTTTTTAGAGAGTTATAAACTATTTTATTGCTATTTCTTCGTTATTTTTGACTTATTTGTATTTCCCTAACGCTTTAAATCTGATTCGTTGCATGTAGAAATTGTTAAATAATGTTAAGGCTACAAAGCTTTGTATAGAAAATTTGTAATGAAATTAAAGTTTGATAAATACCAAGGAACAGGAAATGATTTTGTTATTATAGATAACAGAAATGCCCATTTCGATATGAATAATATTGGATTGATTCGACATATTTGCGATCGTAAATATGGTGTTGGTTCGGATGGTTTGATTTTGATAGAAAACCATGATAAATGGGACTTTAATATGGTTTTTTTTAATCCAGATGGCTCACAAAGTTTTTGTGGAAACGGAAGTAGATGTGCCGTGGCATTTGCAAAAGAAATAGGTTTGATTTTCGATTTTGCAAAATTTAATTCAACAGATGGTTATCATGAGGCAAGTATAAATTCCAACGGATTGGTTAAATTGAAAATGCAAAATGTTTCCAATATAGAAGTAAGTGAGTCGCATCATTTTATGGACACTGGCTCACCCCACTATAATTGTTTTAGAAAAAACATTGACGGGATTGATGTTGTTGCCAAGGGAAGAGAAATTCGGTATAATAAGCGCTTTAAGGAGGTTGGGACGAACGTTAATTTTATCGAACAACTTTCAGAAGGTATTAAAGTTAGAACTTACGAAAGAGGTGTTGAGGATGAAACATTGTCATGCGGAACTGGAGTTACAGCGTGCGCTTTAAGTACAGCTTTGATAAGCGAAGCTCCTTCAGGTGAAATTAACGTAAATACGAAAGGAGGGGATTTATCCGTTTCGTTTACTCAAACGAAGAATGGTTTTGAAGATGTTTTGTTAATTGGTCCAACAAAGTTTGTGTTTAAAGGAGAATTAGAAGTATGATGGCGCCTAAACATTTGAGAAAAATAGAGAATATAATACCGCTTGTAGCAAAGAACTTAAATAGCGGAACTTTTTTGTGTCTTTTTGGAACAGATAAAACACCGCCTCATCTGGGTATGGTTGTCGATGGAAAATATTATTCTACAAGTGCTAAAGGAAGTCGGGTAGGGGAAAATGTAGAATTGATTTTACGAAGGGTGAATCAAAGTGCAATTCCAACATTATTCATTAAATTAGATATTGCGGAGGATATCCTGAAGTTAGCTATAGCTTTTGAAAATTATCCAAAATTGAAAGAAAATCAAACATGTTTACTGCCTATAAAATATTATATCAACAGCATGGGAGAAGATGTTACATCTGCAAATTTTGTGTTTGAATTGATTCCTATTCTGCTTAATCGTAAGTTAATATCGAACTTTTTCTCATTGTATATGAGAGATTCTTCGTTTGAATTAACAGTTTACTCTAAGGAAGATGTTGTAAATAGAATAGTTAAATTGCAAGAGACATGTTAAAAGGAAGTCAAATCTATTTGAGAACGCTTGAGCCTTTAGATGCTGATATTATTTTGAAGTGGGAAAATAACTCAGATAACTGGAGAGTGAGCAATACTTTGGTTCCTTTTTCAAGAAAATTAATTGAAGATTATGTTAATTCTGCACAGGATATTTACTCAATAAAACAACTTCGTTTTATAATTTGTCTAGTAGAAAACGATAAAGAAATTGGCGCAATTGATTTATTTGACTTTGAGCCATATCATCAAAAAGTTGGTTTGGGGATCCTTATAGCTGAACTTGAAGATAGAAGGAATGGATATGCAAAAGAAGCAGTTCTCTTAATCAAGGAATATTGTTTTAACCATTTGAACCTACATCAAATATATTGTAATATTTTGTCTGAAAACAAATCTAGCATTGATTTATTTGAAAAATCGGGTTTTACAATTTGTGGAACAAAAAAAGAATGGGTTAAAACCAATGATGGCTGGGAAGATGAATTATTACTTCAATCCATCAAAGAATAGTTACTATTCTTGATTGTAAATGTTATTTTTTCTTGTGTTTTAAAAGGAATATCCCAATATCCGTTATAACTTATTGATAGAGGAATGATGATTCCATTTTCCATTTCGTTCCTTACGTTAATTTGCACATCAAATTGGAATAAAATGGATTTATATCGCATTGAATATTGCCTATTTAATACAGCCATAGTTCCTTTATTAAAAACAGTTGTAAGGTTCTTAATTACTGTTTTATATTCTTTGTATTCTGGTTTTGCTGCACAAGTGAACTGGTAACATTCCATTCCATTAAAGTTTATCATACTTACTGTATAGTCATAGTATTCAATCATATCATTATCGAAAATGGACATTTTTTTTCCAACGATTGGAACTCCGCTTATATCCTCTCCAGGATTAAATAGCATTAATTTTAAATCATGTATATATTTAGCTTTTTTACTGTTTCCAACCGATTCCTCTTTTACATTTGGTATCTCAGTAGATACAGGTGTGGTGTCTGAAGGAAAAAAGATGTCATAATATATTTCCGCGGTAGTAAATCGATATTTTCCTTTGTTTGTTCTTAGTTTTCCTGAAGAAGAAATAGTTTTTCGCTTTTGCCACATGTATGACTTATCTAAATGTTGGGTTACGGAAATTTTTTCAGTTGCTTTCTCTTTCTCTTTTTTGTTATAAACCCAAAGATTCCCAATCGATTTGTGGGGGTAGTATCTTAAGTTTATAAAAGCTTGGTAGAATGTAGTATCTTCTTTTACTCTTTGGATAAAGGCTTTAATGTCAAACTCATTTTGAGCAGAAATTGTTAAAGGATCCAGTTGGATGGATTTATATATTTTTTCATCTTCTTGCGCAAACATGAAAGAAGAAAGAAATGAAATTGATATGAATAGGGCTATTTTCAAATTACTCTTTAAAAGTGTATATTTTGTTACAGTTTAAATTTGTTTTCGATATCATTGGAGATAGCGGCCATTTTATTTGAATAGAATCTACAACTGTATTTTGCGCCAAGCCGAAATGCAATAAATAGGGTTTTTGCGACCCACATCCACCACCTGATTGCGCTTGAATTTCTTGATATTGAGTTAATTTACCGCAATAAACAATAACTCTACTTCCTATTGATGATCTATTACTGATCGTGCCTTCTAATTTTATTTTAATCCAGTTGTTGCGGTTTCTGGAACTCTTGAATATTTGATTTCGTTGGTTTCCTCCATTCGCTATAATAATGTCTAGTCCACCATCAAGATTGTAGTCAGTCCAAACCATACCATTAGAATTTCTATTGGTGTCTGAAAGAGTTGGAAATAATTGTTTTTCAAATGCTTTTCCTTCCAAATTTTTATAGAGAATATTAACTCCATCATTTGTGATGAATAAATCGGTATAGCCATCATTGTCATAATCGCCCCAAGATGAACCTTCAGTATTGTGATAGTCAAAATTAAAAGGTCGAATATTTAATTTTTCGAATTTGAAATTACCCTTGTTTTTGAATAGGCAATTTTTACCGGCCCAATTGGCAATAAAAATATCCATTAGTCCATCATTGTTGTAATCTGCTACCGAACATCCATAGGTGATCTTTTTATCTATAGAAAAGTCATTTTTTATTCGAGTGAAAACTAGATTTCCTTCGTTGCGAAATATGTAATTTTCAGAATCGTTACACACAATTAAATCTTGTAAACCATCATTGTTTAAATCAGACCATGTAGAAAAAAGAGTACTGGAAGTATCTGTAGTTATTTCTGTAGAATCAATTTCAATAAATTGATTTCCATTCATGCGGTAAAACATGTTTTTCTGGGAGTGAAAATTTGAAACATATACCTCTGTAACCCCGCTGTTATCAGCATCTGCAATAGCTATGCTGTATGACCAATTAGTAGCATTTGTATCAATGAAGTGTTCGGAATAGTGCTGGTTTTTATTTCCAAATAGCACTGTGTTGTATTTATTATTTGCGTTAGCGAGACATAGGTCTAAAAAACCATCGTTATTCAAATCAGCAAAAGCACAACCGTTTGAAAAAGACTTGTCTCTTAATTTAAATGAAAAAGTGTCTTTAATATACGTTGACTCCAGGTTATTGTAGAAATGATTGTCGAATCCTTTCCAACTATTAGTCATGTATAATTCTGGATATAAATCATTGTTTATGTCAACGGAAGCTATTCCTTGGGTATAAAAAGAGTCAAGTGCAATTTGAGAATTCCTTACTTCTGAGAATGTTACAAATTCTGGTAAATCGTAGGGATTCGAACTACAAGATTGATTTAGCCAAACAGCTAAACAGGAAATTATTGATAGTTGCAGATATCTTTTCATCTTGTTTATATTGCAAATCTAACCAATTTTAGAATATTTATTGTCTTACCGTTTGTAAACCATATAGCCTCTTTTAAATTTGTTAAGTAACTGATTTTCTGATACTTATAAAGTTGAGTTATTCCATTAATGTATTAAAAAGTGACAATAGTATAATAAATTAATATTTTTACGCCGAATAAAATTAAAAAAAAGATGAAAAGAATATTGATAGCAGGGTTATCTCTTGTTAGTTTTGGAGCAATTGCCCAAAGCGTAAAAGTTGACTTTGAAGAGTATGATTTAAAAAACGGATTGCATGTAATTTTACATGAAGACCATACTACGCCAATTGTTGCAGTTTCAATAATGTACCATGTAGGAGCTAAGAACGAAAACCCAGAAAGAACTGGATTTGCTCACTTTTTCGAGCATCTTTTATTTGAGGGCTCTGATAATATTCCAAGAGGTGAATTTTTCAAGTATATTGAAAATGCAGGTGGTGAAATGAACGCTAACACAACAAATGACAGAACATTTTATTATGAAGTATTGCCGTCTAACCAATTGAAATTAGGGTTATGGTTAGAGTCAGAAAGATTGTTGCATGCTAATATTGATCAGGAAGGAGTTGATACGCAGAATGAAGTTGTAAAGGAGGAAAAGAGACTAAGAGTTGACAACCAACCTTATGGTAGTTTTTTAGGAGAAATGAATAAGAGAGCTTACAAACAACATCCTTACCGATGGACTACGATTGGTAAAATGGAGCACTTGGACGCGGCAACGTTAGAAGAATTTACAGAATTCTACCATAAGTTTTATGTGCCGAATAATGCCATTCTTTCAATTTCTGGAGATTTAAACATTGAAGAAACTAAAAAATTGATTGATGCTTATTTCTCTCCCATACCAAGAGGAAAAGATGTTGAAAAAGTAACAATTGTTGAACCAGCCTTAGGCGGTGAAATTAGAGATACTGTATATGATAATATCCAATTACCTGGTGTTATGATGGCTTACAGGATTCCAGCACAAGGAACAGATGATTATTACGCTATTGATATGTTGTCACAGGCATTGTCAAATGGAGGTAGTTCTCGTTTGAATAAAAAATGTGTTGAAGAAACGCAATCAGCAATGTATGTTGGTTCGTTCCCATTTGCATCAGAAGATCCTGGCCTGTCATTTGTTTTTGGAATTGCAAACGCAGGAGTTGCTCCTGAGCAATTGGAAGCAGAAGTTAACGGAGAATTTGAAAAAATTAAAAATGAGTTAATTACTGAGACGGAATACCAAAAATTGAGAAACATGGTAGAGAACGATTTTGTATATAATTTCAATTCTCAGGTAGGTATTGCTGAAAACTTAGCCAATTACAAAATGTATTTTGGCGATGCGAATCTTATCAATACTGAACTTGAACGCTATATGAAAGTTACACGTGAAGATATTCAGCGTGTAGCAAAGAAATATTTCGTTAAAGACAATAGAGTCGTTCTTTATTACCTGCCAAAGGAAGAACAATAAGAAAAACATTAACTGATTAATAAGATTAAAATGAAAAATATAGTAACAACGATATTATTGATAGCCAGTGTTTCTTTATTGAATGCACAAGGTGTTGATAGAACAACTGCACCTAAACCGGGAGCAGCTCCAAAAATTAATATTGGAACTCCAGCAAGTTTTACCTTAGAGAATGGACTAAAAGTATTTGTAGTTGAAAACCACAAATTACCTAAAGTTTCTTTCCAGTTAACAATAGACAAAGATCCGGTATTGGAAAAAGGGAATGTTGGTTTAGCTGATATGATGGGTGATATGCTAGGTGCAGGAACAACTAGTAAAACAAAAGCTCAAATTGATGAGGAAATAGATTTTGTAGGAGCATCTGTATCTACTTTTTCTTCGGGCTTTTATGCCTCTTCATTAACAAAGCATTCTGATAAAGTATTAGGGATAGCTGCGGACATTTTACTGAATCCTGCTTTTCCTCAAGATGAGTTAGATAAGAAAAAGAAAAGAGCATTTTCATCATTGAAGTCATTGGCTACAAATGCAGATGCAATTGCAGGTAGAGTAGAGAGTGTTTTGAAATACGGTAAAGATCATCCGTATGGTGAAGTTCAAATGAGAAGTGATATTGAAAACATTAGTATTGATGCTTGTAAGAAGTATTATTCAACTTATTTCCGTCCAAATATTTCTTATTTGGTAATTGTTGGGGATATAACTGTTGAAGATGCAAAAAAACTTACAATCAAGTATTTAGGGGCTTGGGAAAAAGCAGATGTCCCAGAGCACAAATATGAAATGCCAGAATCTGCTAAAGGTGTTCGTGTCGCATTTGTAAATAAACCTGGTGCAGTTCAATCGGTTATTAAGGTTATATATCCGGTAGATTATAAAGTGGGAGCTCCAGATGCTGCTTCTGTAAGTGTGATGAGTAGTATTTTTGGTGGTGCATTTTCTAGTTATTTAAATGCAAATCTAAGAGAAGATAAAGCTTATACTTATGGAGCTAGGGGAGGCGTAAGAGCTGATAATAGAGTTGGTTCTTTTAATGCTGGAGCAAGTGTAAGAAATGAGGTGACTGATAGTTCTGTAACGCAATTTTTGTTTGAGATGAATCATATTATAAAGGATAAACCTTCTCAAGCTGATTTAGATCGTATTAAGAATAATATGAATGGTGGATTTGCTCTTTCATTAGAGAATGATCAAACCATTGCGCGTTTTGCATTAAATATTGAGAGATATGGTTTACCGAAAGATTATTACCAAACGTATTTAAGTCGTTTACAAAATGTTCAGTTTGCTGATGTTATGGAGTCTGCTAAGAAATATATTCATCCAGAAAACTGTATTATTCTGGTAGTAGGAAATAAAGATATTGCAGGTACGCTTACAAAATTTGATAGCGATGGTGTTGTAGAGTTTTACGATATAAATGGAGATGTTAAAGTTGATAAGCCAGTAAAAGAAATTCCAGCAGGATTAACAGCTGAAAAGGTTTTAGAAAATTATTGGTTTGCTATTACTGGAGAGTCTTCAATGAAAGACGTTCAAAAGAAATACAAGAAAATTAAGGACATTACAATTGTTATGGATACAGAAATGCAAGGAATGAAATTGCAAATCACGACCAAGCACATGGCTCCAAATAGGACTTTGTTTGAACTTAACATGCAAGGAATGACGGTTCAAAAACAAGTTTTTGATGGAGAGAAAGGAGGTTCCTCTGGTATGCAAGGTAAAAAAGCGCTAGAAGGAGAAGAATTGGAGTCGATGAAGGATGAGGCTGTAATGAACAAAGAATTAAAATACAAGTCTTTAGGTTATGCTTTGGAGCTTCAGTCTATAGAGGATGTTAATGGGAAAGATGCTTATAAAATCGCGATTACTGATCCAAAAGGAAATATTCGTTACGATTATTTTGATATCGAGTCAAATTTTAAGGTATATACAAGCTCCACAGAAAAAGGTCCTGACGGCAGCGAGATTGAGACTTTTTCTGAATTTAGTGATTACAGAGATGTAAATGGTATTAAATATCCATATGCGCGTTCTAGAAGTATGGGGCCTCAAGTAATGGAGCTTACAGTATCTGAGATAAAAATAAATTCTAAAGTAAAAGCAAGTGATTTTGCTTGGGAATAGATAGAGTAAACTATTAAATTTAAAAAGGGCTATCTATTGATTTAGATGGCCCTTTTTGTTACTTGAATGGCAGTAAATAGAAGTGTTTTTAAAATCTATATAGAAGGTTTTAAAAAAAAGTAAAGCTGCTAATATATTCCTAGGGCAAAATAATCTACAATATAAAAAATCCCAGTAAACTAATATTTACAGGGATTTAATAAGTGAATATTTAAGTAAGATTAAGCTACAACTTCAACAACTGGAAAATGAAAATTCCCTTCTATCTCAGCATTTTCATCGCTATCAGATCCATGAACAGCGTTACGCCCAATAGACTCAGCATATTTAGCTCTAATTGTACCTTCGGCCGCTTCAGCTGGATTAGTTGCTCCAATTAGTGTTCTGAAATCTTCAACTGCATTATCTTTCTCCAAGATTGCTGCGATGATAGGTCCAGAAGTCATGTATTCGACTAATTCACCATAAAATGGTCTTTCAACATGAACAGCATAAAATTCTTGAGCCTGTTTAGTCGACAACCTTCTTAGTTTCATTGCTTTGATAGTGAATCCTGCATCGGTAATCATTTGTAGGATGTTGCCAATGTTGTTGTCTTCAACTCCATCAGGTTTAATCATTGTAAAAGTTCTTGTACCAGCCATATCTGTTTTATTAGTAAGTTTCTATTTAAATTGGCTGCAAAAATAAGGAGTTTATTTCATTTGAAGTAACAAAGCTTTGTATTTTATTCAAGGCTTGGGTGTTGCTTGGTTTTTCTTTTCTTATAACTCTTGCTGAAGCGAGGTTAAATAATAGAAAACTAAAAGTGACAATTTTTCAGTATTTTCTGATTGGCATGTAGCTTGACAAGTAAAAGTTTGAAGCTGCTAAAATATAGTCTAAGATGCTCTAAAAGCGTTGTAAACAGGGTTGTGTTTGGTTTAATAAGAAAAAGCGTATAAATAGGGAGTGTATTAATCTGCCAATTTGACGTTATGAAAATATATTATAGACATGAGTGATTTTTTATCAGAAAATGATTGGGTTGGGTTTGCAGGTATGGGAGAAGAAGAAACAGAATTTATTCCGCTAATTTCTGCAGAGGACGAAGAAAGAATGGACAATGAGGCTGTTCCAGAAAAATTACCTATTTTATCCTTGAGAAATAACGTCCTTTTTCCGGGTGTTGTTATACCTATTACCGTAGGCAGAGACAAGTCGATTAAGTTAATTCAAGATGCTTACAAAACAGATAAAATTATTGGTGTAGTATCGCAAAAAGATTCTTCGTTAGAGAATCCAGAATTTGGTGATTTATTTGAAGTAGGCACTGTGGCTCAAATAATAAAGATGCTTAAAATGCCTGATGGAAGCACAACAGTTATTATTCAAGGTAAAAAAAGGTTGAAATTACTATCTCCAATTCAAGAAGAGCCTTATCTAATTGCTCAAATAGAGACGTTTTTAGATGATAAGCCTAAAAAGTTTGACAAAAGATTAGTTGCGCTATTTGATACATTAAAGGATATGGCTCTAAAAATTATTAAGCAATCGCCAAATATACCTTCTGAAGCTTCTTTCGCTATAAAAAACATAGAAAGTTCTTCCTTCTTAGTCAATTTTATTTCTTCTCATATGCAAGCAGAAATTGAGGAGAAACAGGGGCTTTTAGAAGAGGTGAATTTAGAGGCTAGAGCCAATCTTTTACTAAAGCATTTAGACAAGGAATTACAGGTTCTTGAGATCAAAAACGATATTCAATCTAAGGTTCGAACGGATCTGGATAGACAACAGCGTGAGTATTTTCTTCATCAACAAATGAAGGAAATTCAAAACGAATTAGGTGATAATCCTGTTCAAGAAGAGGTTAATGATATGCGGGGACGAGCTTCTAAAAAAAAATGGCCTACTAAGGTTTCGGATGCTTTTTACAAAGAATTAAATAAGTTGGAACGAATGAATCCACAAGGTGCTGAATATGGTGTGCAATCAAACTATTGTGAATTACTATTGGATTTACCTTGGGGCGTTTATACAAAGGATAAATTTGATCTGAAACTTGCTACCAAGGTTTTAGATAGAGACCATTATGGATTAGAAAAAGTAAAAGAAAGAATTATTGAATATTTGGCAGTATTGAAATTGAAAGGTAACATGAAGTCTCCTATTCTTTGTCTGTATGGTCCTCCAGGTGTTGGTAAAACATCATTAGGGAAATCTATTGCAGAGGCAATTGGTAGAAACTACGTCCGAGTATCTCTTGGTGGAGTGCATGATGAGGCAGAAGTTAGAGGGCATCGAAAAACCTATATAGGAGCCATGCCAGGTCGTATAATGACTAATATTAAAAAGGCGAAGTCATCGAATCCAGTTTTTGTGTTGGATGAAATTGATAAGGTAGGGAAAAGTAATCATGGTGATCCGTCATCTGCTTTACTAGAGGTTTTGGATCCTGCTCAAAATGATTCTTTTCAAGATAATTTCGTAGAAATTGAATATGATTTATCTAAAGTAATGTTTATTGCAACTGCGAACGAATTAGGGTCTATTCAGCCAGCATTGTTGGATAGAATGGAGCTTATTGAAGTAAATGGATACACGGTTGAAGAAAAAACAGAAATCGCTAAAAGACATTTAACGCCAAAGCAGATTAAGGAACATGGATTATCAAAAAAACTATTTTCAATAGAGGACAAGGTTATAGAGAAGATAATAGAATCATATACAAATGAAAGTGGTGTTAGAGGCCTTGAAAAGAAAGTTGCTAAAGTTGTGCGTTATAGAGCGAAACAAATTGCAATGGATGAAGAATATAATGTCGCAATTGATTTATCCGATCTAAAAACAATTTTAGGGCCTGCTCATGAAAAAGATGGTTATGAAAATAACGATGTAGCTGGGGTAGTGACAGGATTGGCTTGGACACGAACTGGAGGGACTATATTGTTTATTGAATCATCAATTACTAGAGGAACTGGAAAATTAACACTTACCGGGAATTTAGGTGATGTGATGAAAGAGTCTGCCGTTATTGCTTTGGAGTATTTAAAAGCGCACAGCACTGATTTAGGGATTGAACAAGAAGTATTTGATAGTTATAATGTACATGTACACGTTCCAGAGGGAGCAACACCAAAAGATGGACCTTCTGCTGGTATAACAATGTTGACGGCCTTAGCTTCTTTGTTTACCCAAAAGAAAGTAAAAAGTCATTTAGCTATGACGGGTGAAATCACTTTAAGAGGACAAGTTTTGCCTGTTGGAGGCATAAAAGAAAAGATTTTAGCTGCAAAAAGAGCAAATATTAAAGAGTTGATTCTTTGCGAAAAAAACAGAAAAGATATTGATGATATCAACCCTAGATATCTTAAAGGTTTAAAGTTTAGCTATGTTAAAACAATGGATGAGGTTATTCAGTTAGCTTTAACAGAAGATTTGGTTGATAGCCCAATTATTATCAAAGCAAAGAAAGTGGCTATAAGCGATAAATAAAGTGTTAAAATACTATTTCCTCTAACTTTTCATTTATATTTATTGAGTTAAAAAACCAAAACCAACTCAATGAAAAAATATATTTGTACTGCATTAGCTATTGTATTATCCTTCGTGTTTTATTCTCAAAAATCTACTGAGCCACTAGTTGGCTGGGAGGAATTGTTAGATGCAAATTTTTTTTCAGAATCTCCCCAGTATATTAAAGCTAGAAAGTATAAAAAGTTATCTATAAACGAAGAATATTTGCAGAAAGCTTTAGAAGGGGTGCAGCACAGAAATGATCCCTCTAAAGGTAAAGATGTAGTTATTTCTTTATTAAATCCAGACGGAAGGGTTACTCGTTTTTCTGTTATGCAGAACACTACCATGCATCCTGTTTTATGCGAAAAGTTCCCATCCATACGAACCTACGATTTAAAAGGTATAGATGATATTCATCAGATTGGTAAAATGGACATTACGCCTCTGGGTTTTCATGCGATGGTGATGTCGGATAAATCAACTTTTTTTATTGATCCAATATATCATGGTGAAACCGAAGTATACATGAGCTATTACCGAAGCGATTTTTTTACTGATAAAATAATGGAATGTCAATTTCATTCATCTGACAAAATTGATGAATCTAGTATATCGGTAAAATCTTTTGGAAGCTGTGAATTAAGAACTTACAGATGCGCTATTTCTGCTACTGGAGAGTATACTGCTTTTCAAGGAGGAACCTCAGCTCTTGCTCAAGCAGCGCAAGTTACAACAATGAATAGGGTGAATGGAGTATTTGAAAGAGATATTGCGGTAACAATGGAAATTATTGGCAATAATAATTTAATTGTTTACACAAATGCGAATAATGACCCATTTACAAATGGTTCTCCGGGTAATATGATTAATGAAAATCAAACCAATACGAATAGCGTAATAGGAAGTTCTAATTACGATATTGGCCATGTTTTTGGAACTAACAGTGGTGGATTAGCAGGTCTGGGTGTTGTTTGCTCTAATAATAATAAAGCAAGAGGAGTTACTGGAAGCTCTGCCCCAGTTGGTGATCCTTTTGATATAGATTATGTTGCGCATGAAATGGGACATCAATTTAAAGGGAATCACAGTTTTAATAATAGCTGTGGAGGGAATAGGAATAACAATACTGCAATGGAGCCAGGAAGTGGTTCTACTATAATGGCTTATGCTGGTATTTGTAGCCCAAACGTTCAATCCAATAGTGATGATCATTTTCATGGCGTCAACCTTGAAGAGATCGGTGGGTTTATTACAGGAAATGCAAATAGCTGTGCTTCCATAACTCAATTGGTAAATTCCGCTCCGGTTATTTCATCCACGAATGGAAATGTTTCTGTACCCGGAGGTACTCCATTTGTTTTAACTGCTATAGCGACAGATGCTGACGGTGATCCATTAACCTATTGTTGGGAGCAAATGGACAATGAGATTTCTACTCAATCGCCTATTCCAACTTCCGTAAATGGACCAAATTTTAGGTCTAACAGTCCAAGCACTAATCCATCAAGGTATTTCCCAAATTTAGCCACTGTAACCTCCGGAGGAAATGATGTTTGGGAAGTATTGCCATCTGTTTCTCGGACAATGAATTTCAGAGTATTTGTAAGAGATAATTCAATTACAGGAGGATGCAATGATCATGCTGATGTTACATTGTCTGTAGATGCCAACTCTGGTCCTTTTATACTTAATTATCCAAGCACTAGTGGAATAAGTTGGGTAGCGTCATCAGCAGAAACAATATTGTGGGATATAGCAAATACAGACAATTCTCCTGTAAACTGTTCACTTGTAGATATAATGATGTCAACGGATGGAGGTCTCTCCTATACTGAGATTATAGCTACCGGTATAGCAAATGATGGTGTCGAAAATATTTCTGTTCCAAATACAGTAACTACGACTGCTAGAATAAGAGTTATGTCTGAAAATGGAACTTTTTATGATATATCGAATAACAATTTTGAAATTACTGCAGCAAATAATAATATAGTTGCTAATTTCAATTCCAGTAATACTTCAATCTGCGAGGGTGTGTCTGTAGATTTTAATGATGCTACTGCTCTGGGTAATCCAATTAGTTGGAACTGGGTTTTCATTGGAGCTGTTCCTTCAACATCAACCGATCAAAACCCTGTTGGAATTCAATATAATTCCTCAGGAACTTATGACGTGGAATTAACTGTTTCTGATGGCGTTAACTCTAATACAATAATAGAAACTTCTTATATCAATGTTTTAGCTACTCCAGTTATTACATTTAGTCCTGCATCTCCGACTATTTGCACTGATGATGCAATAACCATAGATGCTGCCGGAGCTCAGGTTTATTTATGGAATACAGGAGAAACGACAAGTTCAATTACTGTGGCTCCAATTATTCAAACAACGTATTCAGTTACGGGAGAAAATGCTGGTTGCAGTAGCTCTTCAGATGTCACGGTGTTGGTTACGGATCTGCCCATAGTTGTTGCAGGAGCAAACATTTTAAACGCTGTAACAGGTGAATCTATTGATTTTAATAATTTAGGCTCGAACGGGACCAATTATTCTTGGGATTTTGGTGATGGTACAAATTCCGCTTTATCATCTCCTTCTCACGCATATATGAGTACAGGATCTTTTACAGTAATTCTTATTGGAACTACAGGGGATTGTTCGGATTCAGATACAATAATAATAAATGTTGGCATGAATGGTATTTTGCATCAAGATTTAGGTTCTGAATTCACAATTTATCCAAATCCAGTAAATGACAAAGTAACTATTGAGTTCACAAGGTCGAATGCTTATAAAGATTTAAAAATCATGGATAGTTTAGGAAAGGTTGTATTTCAAAAAGAAATTACTTCCGATATTATTGAAAATATAGATATGAGTAAATTCAGCAGTGGGTTTTATTCGTTTATGCTTTCAGGAGATCAAAACTTCAAGGTTGTTAAAGTGTTTAAAAAGTAATAATTAATGCGTTATATTGTTTTCTTATTTTTTTTATTTCACGTAGTTTTTGGATTTTCTCAGAAAAAAGAAAAGTACACATTTTATTTAATGGGTAGGCCTAATTCATTTGAAAAAAGCAATGCTATAAAAGAGGTGCAGGGTAAATGGAATATGAATTATGTTTCTGTTGGATCTGGCGTTTACACGGATGGATTAGATAGTTTAATTCAGGAAAATGTAAAAACAGATTTATTATTAAGCAGCAAGTTTGGTAGTGATTGGCAGTCTTTGTTAATGAAAGAAGCTGAAGAAAAGTTATTGCAGCATTCGGAAATAAGGTCTTTAATTAAGTCGAAATATACAGTTCTCCTTTCTGAAATAAAGCACGCTCAAATTGAGATTGATGACAGGAATAAGAGAAAAGCAATTGTAAGTATTTTTGGAATGGAATTGATTGATGAGCAAAACAGATACTTTACCTATCATAAGTTCAAGATAAGGAAAAAGAAGCTGATTGTTAAGAAATTATCCTACGATAAGAAGTTGATTGAATTTTCTTATCCTCAAAATGACATTATAAATAAATGATGAATCTGCAAGCATAAATGATTCAATCTTTTTTTGTCTAATAAGCCGGATTTACCAGCTAATTTTAGCTTTTTTCTCCGTAGTTAACATAAGGAATGTTAATAAAACCCCTTGTTTCAAGGTGATTAGCACTTGTTTTATTCGTTAATTTCACAAACTAAACTGCTGGGTAGTATTATGGCTGAAGAAAAAGTACAGTATACCGAAGATAATATTCGCTCACTTGATTGGAAGGAGCACATACGATTGCGTCCTGGTATGTATATCGGTAAATTAGGAGATGGTAAATCAGCTGATGATGGAATTTACATACTAGTGAAAGAAGTTGTAGATAACTGTATAGATGAATTTGTGATGGGTAATGGTCGCAAAGTAGTTGTCAAAATAAAAGAGGACGCAGTTTCAATTAGAGATTGGGGGCGCGGAATTCCTTTAGGTAAAGTTGTTGATGTTGTTTCCAAAATGAATACTGGAGGGAAGTATGATTCAAAGGCTTTTAAAAAATCAGTAGGTTTAAACGGTGTAGGTACAAAAGCTGTTAATGCTTTGTCTAGTTACTTTAAAGTGCAGTCATTTAGAGAAGGGGAGGAGAAAACAGTAGAATTTGAAAGAGGGAATCTATTAAAGGATCATAACTTAGTTAAAACAGATAAAGAAAATGGAACGTATGTGAAGTTTGTTCCAGATGCAGACGTTTTTAAAGCATATCACTATAGAAATCAATACCTAGATAAACTTTTTTGGAATTACTGCTATCTTAATAGAGGATTAACAATCGAATTTAATAGCAAACGTTTTCATTCTAAACATGGATTAAGAGATTTACTAGAGAATAATATGGATGGAGATCCATTGTACCCAATTATTCATTTGGAAGGAGAGGATATTGAAGTAGCATTTACACACGCTCGTAGCTATGGTGAAGATTATTACTCTTTTGTAAACGGACAACATACTACACAAGGCGGTACGCATGAAAGTGCTTTTAGAGAATCGATTGCTAAAGTGATTAAAGATTTCTTTGGCAAGTATGAACCTGTAGATATTAGACAATCAATTGTTGCCGCTGTGGCTGTAAAAGTGATGGAGCCTATATTTGAATCTCAAACAAAAACGAAACTAGGATCTTTAGAGGTAGAGCCAGGGGGAAAGTCGATGCGTGGGTTTATTATGGATTTTTTGAAAGAAAAATTAGATAACTATTTACATAAACATCCAGAAGTTACTCAAGTATTAGAAAATAAAATAAAACAAGCAGAGAAGGAACGGAAAGAACTTACCGGAATTCGTAAACTTGCTAGAGACAGAGCTAAAAAATCTAATTTACATAACAAAAAATTAAGAGATTGTCGCATTCACTTCAATGATTTAAAACACGACAGAAGAGAAGAAACTTCTATTTTTATTACGGAGGGAGATTCTGCTAGTGGCTCAATTACTAAAAGTAGAGATGTCGGCAGTCAAGCAGTATTTAGTTTAAAAGGAAAGCCGTTAAATTCTTTTGGTTTAACCAAGAAAGTGGTTTACGAGAATGAAGAGTTTAACTTAGTGCAAGCCGCTTTAAACATTGAGGATGGCTTAGAAGGGTTGCGTTATAACCACGTCATTATAGCAACGGATGCGGATGTTGATGGAATGCACATTCGCTTACTTTTGTTGACTTTCTTTTTACAGTTTTTTCCAGATTTGGTTAAGAAAGGTCATGTTAAAATATTGCAGACACCTTTATTTAGGGTAAGAAATAAAAAAGAATCTAGATATTGTTATTCGGAAGAGGAAAAACGAAAAGCATTGACTGATTTAGGTAAAAATCCTGAAATTACACGTTTCAAAGGTTTGGGTGAAATCTCTCCAGATGAGTTTAAACACTTTATTGGTGAAGAAATGCGATTGGAGCCTGTTTTAGTAACAAAGGATCACTCTATTGAAGAAATTCTGACGTTTTATATGGGTAAGAACACTCCAGACAGGCAGAAGTTTATTATCAATAATTTGAAAACAGAAGAAGACTTAGACGAAAAAGAGTAAACTCTTAGAAAATACCCACCATGAGTACAGAAGAAGAACATAGCGAAGAAGAAGAGTTGAATCAAGAGGAAACTAACTCTGAGGAAAACGAAGCGCTTTCTGTTGAAGTGGATGCGCTAGGGGAAAACGGAATTCCAGTTGGTGGTGATGATAATATTGTCTCTCTTTCTGGAATGTACGAAGAATGGTTTTTAGATTATGCCTCTTATGTTATTCTAGAAAGAGCTGTTCCTGCTCTTGAGGATGGTTTAAAACCGGTTCAAAGAAGAATTCTTCATTCATTAAATGAATTGGATGATGGCAGATATAACAAGGTTGCCAATGTAATTGGTAATACTATGAAGTATCACCCGCATGGGGATGCATCTATTGGAGATGCAATGGTTCAGATTGGTCAAAAGGAATTGTTAATCGATTGCCAAGGAAACTGGGGCAATACATTGACAGGAGATGGAGCTGCTGCTCCTCGTTATATTGAAGCTCGTTTAACCAAATTTGCAAAGCATGTAGTATTTAACCCTAAAACAACAGTTTGGCTTTCATCTTATGATGGTAGAAATAAAGAGCCTGATAACCTTCCTGTTAAATTTCCATTGCTATTAGCGCAAGGAGCTGAAGGGATTGCTGTTGGTATGGCATGTAAAATATTACCCCATAACTTTATCGAGCTAATTGACGCTTCAATAGATCACTTAAGAGGTAAAAAAGTAGATATCTATCCAGATTTTCCGCATGGAGGAATGGCTGATTTTACAAATTACAACGCTGGTTTAAGAGGTGGTAAAGTTCGGGTGAGGGCAAATATTACTAAAATAGATAATAAGACATTAAAAATTGAGGATATCCCTTTTGGTACTACAACAGATACATTGATTGACTCGATTGTTAAAGCAACTGAAAAGAACAAGATAAAAATTAAAAAGGTAGAAGATAACACGGCTGCAATTGCAGAAATAATTATTCATTTACCTCCTGGAGTTTCTCCAGACAAGATGATTGATGCATTGTATGCATTTACAAATTGTGAAGTTTCTATTTCTCCAAATGCTGCTGTTATTCAAGGAGGAAACAAGCCAGTTTTTATAAGTGTTAATGAAATGCTGAGGTATTCGACTGACAGAACTGTTGATTTGTTGAAGATGGAGCTAGAAATTCGCAAGAGTGAATTGGAAAACCAATGGCATTGGGCTTCTTTAGAAAGAATTTTTATTGAAAATAGAATTTACCGTGATATTGAAGAGGAAGAAACTTGGGAAGGCGTAATCTCTGCAATCGATAAAGGATTAAAACCGCATACTAAACATTTAAAAAGAAATGTAAATGAAGAGGATATTGTTCGCTTAACAGAAATTAAAATTAAGCGGATATCAAAATTTGATGCTTTTAAAGCAGATGAGATTATTGCTAAAATTGAAGATTCATTAAAAGAAGTTCAAGGATATTTAGATAATTTAATTCCTTTCGCTATTGATTACTTTAAGGATTTAAAAGATAATTATGGAGAGGGCAGAGAGCGTAAAACTGAAATAAGAATTTTTGATCTTATATCTGCCAAGAAAGTTATTGTTACAAATAAAAAACTTTATGTAGACAGAGAAGAAGGTTTTATTGGATGGACATTGCGTAAAGATGAATTTATTTCTGATTGTTCTGAAATAGATGATGTAATCGTCTTTTTTGAGACAGGAAAAATGTTAGTAACGCATATTTCTGATAAGAAATTTGTTGGTAAGGGAATTCTGCACATAGGTGTTTGGAAAAAAGGTGACAAAAGAACGATCTATCATTTAATTTATCAGGATGGCAAGGAAGGAGCGTCTTATATGAAACGTTTTGATGTAAGCAGTATTACCAGAGATAAGGAGTACGACTTAACAAATGGAGCTATTGGGTCGAAGGTGCATTATTTTTCTTGTAATCCTAATGGTCGAAAGGAAGTTGTATCCGTGAAAATGCGTCCAAAAAGAAACTTAAAAAAGTTGAAGTTTGATATCGATTTTGAAGAATTGATAATTAAAGGTAGAGCATCTAAAGGAAATCGTGTCACAAAAGACATAATTAGCAAAGTTGAGCAAAAAGAAGTTGGAGGTTCTACATTGGCTGCACGTAAAGTTTGGTGGGACGCTGTTGTTCGGAGATTAAACGATGAAGGAAGAGGTACGCTTCTTGGTGAATTTAGAGGTGAGGATAAGATATTAACCTTACATCAATCTGGAAATTATAAATTAAGTGGATTTGAGTTAGCTACGAAGTTTGACGATGATTTGATTCGTATTGAAAAATGGAATCCAAGTCATCCGATAGCGGCAGTTTATTGGAATTCTGTCAAAGAATTGTATTATATAAAACGATTCTTAGTGGAGTCTTCCTCTAAGAAAGTATTGTTTATACCGGAAGAAAAAGGGATAGAGTTAGTAGTTGCTTCGACACAGCATAAGCCAAAAATTAAGATTATTTATAATAAACGTTTAAAAGAAACCAAACATCTTAAGGATAAGGTTGAGGAAGTAAATGATATCATTGATTTAAAAGGTTTAAAAGCACAAGGAAATCAGCTTACGAAATTAGCTGTAAAAGATATTGAATTACTGCCAACAGTTGAAGGTGAAGAATGGCCAATTGAGGTTATTGAAGAACCGATAGAGGAAATTTCACAAGAACAATTCGATGAAGTTTCTGAAGATATTGAAAACCTAGATATACTTGAAGAAACACTTACAGAAGGTGAGGTTGAGACTGAAACGGAAGGTGTTGAAAAGAAGGCTAAGTTAAAGCCTGTAAAGAAGCCAAAACCAGTCAAGGATGATGAGCCTGTTGAGATGGAATGGGATATAGCGCCACAAAAAAAAGAAGATGAAGATAAATCTGACAAGAACAATACTTCCACGAAAGACTCTAACGATGATAGTGAAGGGGGGCAGATAAAGCTGTTTTAGAGGAAAATGTTTTGTAGAAATTATATGCCATGTCCAAATGAAATAATATTTATTTTTTTGTTAAGACAAACGGAATTAAATTATTTAAATAATATAGGCTCCGCAATTGTTTACTTTAAAACCTAAATAGTAATATATCTTAATCGGCACTAATTTTCCTATAACAGATGAAAACAAAGAATTGATTGATAATATTAAATTTATCTACCTATTTTAATAGAGAACGAATATCATGAAAAGAACTAAAGAAAAACCATTGCCAGAAGCGAAAGCACTTTCTCTTTTTTTAATGGCTTATAAGACTGCAAGCCCTACTTACAAAAATAAGTCTAGGCGAATTAATAAATTGTGGAAGCAAGTTTTAGATGAGGAATTGAGTAGGAGTGAATATATGGAAGAGGTGCAAAAAATGTTAACCTCTTTTGGAGGCTATTCAGAAGTTGTAGAAAAAACAGTTAAGTTTTACATTGAAAAAACTGGTGAATGGTCGTTGCAGGGAGACGATAAATATTGCAGAGACGCTCAAAAAATTGCTGATGAGATATTGAATAAGTAACTTTTATTATTGCCTACAATAGCAGAGTTGCAGCTAAATAGTTATAGCAACGAAAGGTAGCCTAAAGTTGATCCAAATGAAATTTAGATAGATTACACCTATTTAATTTACTCTAATAGTAATGTTTTTTATCCTTTTGATTGATTAAAAAATTTTTCCTAAAAATTATTAGAAAATTAGCTTCCAATAATGAGCCTTGTATTTCTCCTTAATCTTTTATACAAATTTTCTTAACAACTGTTCCTCCTGCATGTTCAATTTGCAAGAGATAAATTCCATTGGTTAAGAAAGAAATGTCAAAACTATTGCTGTTAATTCCTTCAATTCTTTTTATAATTTGTCCAGTGATATTGACAACCTTTAAAGACTTAATTTTTTGGATATTTTTCAAAACAATTTTTTGGTTTGTATTATCCAAAACTATTTCTAAGGATTCTTCATTCTCTTCGAGTGTAAGTGCTCCAGGACATGAGTCTGCTTCTTGAAATAGCTCTGCAGTTGAATAACTGATATCCATTAGTTCGGTAGTTTTATCAGTACATAATTTATATACCATCGGGTAATATGTCATATTGTAATCTGTAAATACATCTCTATCAGGGTTTTCTGCATTGACTTTAGGAATGGTGCTTCCAGTAATCCAATCTCCTTGGGTATTCCCTGCAGTTCCATTAAATTCGTTTATGCCATTCCATTGATCATATTCAATCATTATTACCATTATTTGATCGGTTCCAGTGGGGCCATAATTTTGATAAAGGCTTTCCATGGTTCCCGCATTGTAATGTGCCCAACAAGAAGAACAATGGCAAGCAAAAAACTCAATAAAAACAACCTTTCCTTCCGCTAAATACTCGTAAAGGTGATGAGAGGTTCCGTCTATATCGGTTAAGATAAAATCGGGTGCTATGGATCCATTTACTAATTGAGCATCCGATGAAAGTGAAATTATAAGAAATGTAAGAATGGTTATAAGCGTCTTCATTGGGGTTTATTTACCATGCTAAAGTATAGCTAAATTATTAGAATAGAAATAGAATTGAGCAAACTATAGCTGTTTGTCGGTAGGAATACATAACCTTGTAAATTCGTTAGTTTCTATTTATATTTATCAACATAATAAGATGCATGGGGTTATTAGAAATTTTTGCAGAAAGTGATTTAGATAAGCGAATGTCTGAAAAGATTACTCAATTTGAAGGTCAGATAATTGGAGAGAATGAAGAGTTTTTATTGTATGCTGAACTATTGGTTCTGGATGAATTTAAATTTTTAAAATTTAGGATTTTAGGTCCATTGAGCGTTGAAGTTTTTGATGGATGTAAACTCTTTTTCAGGAGCGATATGGGTAATTTGGAAATTGAGTCTGACACTTTAGAAATAGCTACTGATTATTCCAGAAAATTAAAAATTGGAGTAACTGAGTTTGATATAGACTTGGATGTTGAGTTGATTAATATGGTTGATAATCAAAACTTAGTATCTCTACAAATCGCAATTAAAAAGTCTAATTTACAATTTAAAATCACGGATCAAAAATTACTTCAAACGATTATTAATGTTGAGGAAGAGTAAATGAAGGAAGATTTAACTATTCATATTTGTAATTCAAAAGAGGAATTTGTCATTGCAAGAAATATTACCCAAGATTATATGGGATGGTTGGGGATGGATTTGAATTTCCAGAATACGGAACATGAATTTCAAGTTTTCGAAACCATGTATGGTAAACCTAAAGGTTGTTTTATCTATGCAACAATAAACGAACAAATTTTGGGGGGTGTAGCCATTAGAAAACTGGATCCCGAAATTTGTGAAATGAAACGTTTGTTCGTTTATAATTCTTTTCAAGGAAATGGAGTAGGGAAGTTGCTTTGTGATAAAATTATTTTAATAGCTCGTGATTTGGGATATAGGAAGATGAGATTGGATACAGTGTCAAAGCTTAAAAGTGCTATCGGATTGTATGAAAAAATAGGGTTTTATGAAATCAAAGCATATTGTTCGAATCCCGATCCTACCGCGAGATATATGGAACTTGAAATTTAATTTATTTAGCGAATCGGATTAATATGCTTTTGTCTTGGTTGGATTAACGCGCTGTAGTTCCTGAAATACTTCACTCTTCAAACTCTTTTCTTTAATTAATAGTTTGCGTTACTTCTTTAAAATAAATGGAAAGGAAAACAGTATAAATCAAAAAAAAGCTGAACAATGATTTCATTGTTCAGCTTTAATTAATTTTTATTAATCCTTATAATAATCGGTATCGGTTATTTAGGAATAGGTGTGCTATTTACCTTATTTATTGATAACAACATTGAAATTAGAAACATTTCCGTTCTCCAATTCAGTTTGGAAAACATACATACCGTTTGGTAAATTTGAAACGTTAATTTTCGTTACATCATTTGATAGTATTGAAACAGAAACTGTTTTAACTATTTTTCCAGACATATCTGAAATTGTAATTGTAGCATCACCTTCTAATTTTCCAAAAGGAATACTGATATAATCAGATGTTGGATTAGGATACGGTGTAATTTTAGAGTTTTCAGAAATAGACTCCT
The DNA here is from genome assembly GCA_963926405.1 of uncultured Flavobacteriales bacterium. Classification (GTDB taxonomy): domain Bacteria; phylum Bacteroidota; class Bacteroidia; order Flavobacteriales_D; family Parvicellaceae; genus CALSMU01. Next base: position 1,777 of record CAWUXI010000129.1, on the reverse strand, counting down.
GTATTCCTATTGAAGCAACATCAATCATTGGGATTTGAATTCTTGGCATATCACTATTACCGAAACCAAGACCAAACCAAGCTCCAGCACTATTTGCATCTGTACCATACACAACTGAGATAGGTTCATCATACAAACTATCTTGATTTAATTGATAATCTTGAGTTGTATTGCAAGGCATTTGAAATTCTGCACTATAAGAAACTATACAGAATAGGTAACGTTGGTTATCCGCTAATGCAATATTTTCTGAAAAATTTAAAAATACATTTTGATTTTGTAAGTCTGAGTTATATACGTATTCTCCATAAGCTAATGGTGTTAAATTTGCAACACTAAAATTTGGATCGCTAATACCTGTAAAGGAATCATCCCAGCTATAAGCGTATCCCTCAATGTACTCGCCATCTAATGGAACTCCACTTACTGGTGACGTTGCCCCTGCAAATTCAATTCCCGTTACCCCAACTCTGCTCGCGTTAGGATTAGAGAAAGCAATACAAAACCTTTGTTCGTCAGCTGCATCTAAAGCCACAGATCTTCTAGCCGTACCTCCTGTCATTTCCATTGTTGCTGGATCATAACCGCAATAAGAGAAAGCTTCATCTGTGATAGAAAAATGAGCTGATCGACTGTTGTCACTCATATATTCATCAGTGTTATCACTAGTAATGCTATAAGTGTTATAATAATAACCTACATTATAAGTTGCTTGTGAGAAGGTTGGTAAAATAAAATAAGCACTATCTCCAGATAGAATATCTACAGGAGTTGAAGTTCCAGTATACAGAGAAGTTCCGTCTAATATTATTTCAGCCGATAGTGCAACATTAGTTTGATCCAATACACCAAAGTTAAACACCCAAGTTCCTATTTCAACGCTAAATTCAGAAGCATCTTGCGCTAAAATTATTGGTGTAACTGCGCTAGGAGCTCTTAACATATGTTCCTGGTTAAAGCCAATGTCATAATTAAAAAGCCCATTTTTAGTTCCGTAGAAAACAACTACATCTCCAGCATCCATTTGTGCTCTGATTGCAGCTCCATCATCAGAAGAAACCATCCAAACTGGAATAGTAACATTTGGACCGTCAGTTCCTGCTCCCATTCCTACTGTACCTGGAGCGATATTGATAACAATTACACCAATTGCTCCAGCATTTTGAGCATTAATTGCTTTAACACCGAATTGGCAAGCACCTCTATATAGAACAGCAATTTTTCCTGTAAGATCATTAATTAATGGATTACAGGATAGTGTATCATCTGCAGTTCCATCATCAACAAGCATTAAAGTGTCAAGAATAGCGTTTCCTGGAATTGTCATATCTGGAGCTAAAGTCCAATCTGTACCGGCTGGTGCAAAATCATACTCACCAGCAATTGATGATGGTGACTCAACATTGAATATAATCTGAGCTTGGGTACAAATAGTAAAAAGTGCCAAACTTGTTAAAAGGTAAATTTTTTTCATACTGTATAATTGTTAGTTTCTAAAAATGTTATTACACAAAAGTAGTTAAAAAAAAGGATTTTCTGTGTTCTCGACTAAAAAAATCATTCTGTCGGTTTATATTGTATTTTCCTCTCCGTATAAGCTAGTTTAGTCAAGAGTTTAATCGATTTTTTCAACCTTCGTATCCATTCGTACTTGAATGATTATGGCTGAAAAAATAGTAAGGCCACCGATTAAAGCAATAGAAGTGTTAATGTCCCAAAAATCTGAAATTACACCTGTTATTATTGCTCCAAAAGCATATCCAGAATCTCTCCATAA
>CAWUXI010000128.1:0-6032 GCA_963926405.1 uncultured Flavobacteriales bacterium | reverse complement strand
TACCGGTACTTTATGGAAGAGACCTATGACATTTTAGGTGTTGTGCCTTATAAACTAGATGATTTTAGCATTTCATACCATGATGAATCAAAAGGAGATTTATTAAGCATGCTGGGGATATGTGAAACCATTTCTTTTAGCGAAACTAACCCAACTTTACAACTAACTAATGATGACCTTACAATTACGAAATCGGAAGGAAAGTATAAGAACTCATTAATATTTAAGAATGTAAAATGCGGCAACAGGCTAAAGGTATTAATCTTCCGAGATTCTTTTACCGATGCATTAATTCCCTTTTTTAAAAACCATTTTTACGAAACCCATTTTGTTTGGTTCGACTATCAAAATCATATCGTTGACGCCATTAAACCAGATATTGTAATAACCTCTTTCGTAGAACGAAATATTTAATTTGGCATTTTAATACCTTTACCCAAATCATGGCAGATAAAATAATAACACATATTGAAGGACTTGAAAAAGCTAAGTCTTATTGTGCTTATCAGGAACGATGTCATAAAGAAGTTTCGGATAAATTATACTCTTGGAAACTCAATGCAGATGAAATCAATTATATAATTGACCACTTGATACAAGAAAATTATTTAAACGAAGAGCGATTCGCACTTACTTTTGCTGGAGGGAAATTCAGGATTAAGCATTGGGGAAGAAAAAAAATAGTTCAAAAACTAAAGGAAAAAAGAGTTTCTGAATATTGCATAAAGAAAGCCCTTGAAGAAATTGATGACAAAGACTACATTATAACCTTGCATCGACTCATTGAAAAAAAGCACGGTTCATTAAAAGACAAAGATTCATTTACAAAAAAAAAGAAAACGGCAACTTACATATATGGCAAAGGCTTTGAGATCGATTTAATTTGGGAGCATCTAAATAACTGCTATTAACAAATAGCTGTTGCTTACAATTTTAGTCCAAGCAAACCTTTGGTTTTTTATTTTGTATTTTCACATTTCAGAATACAACTTGTGCCATATAAAGAAAAGGAAATAACTAAATTATACTACTCCATTGGAGAAGTGTCTGCCATGTTTGGAGTCAACAATTCATTAATCCGTTTTTGGGAAAAGGAATTTGACATTATCAAACCGAAAAAGAATAAAAAGGGAAATAGAATGTTTACTCCGGTAGATGTTGAAAATTTTCATTTAATATTTCATTTAGTAAAGGAACGTGGTTACACATTACAAGGAGCAAAAGATCATTTAAAAGGCAACGTTGATACAGTTGTATCTCAACATGAAATTGTAAAAAAACTTCAAAAAATTAAATCTTTTTTGATTGATATTAAAGAAGATCTTTAGTTCAATAGGAATGACTAAAATTAGCAAGAGTATTCAGTGAACCAACGGGCTATTTGTTCATTTTCTTTGTGTGTCCAAAGAAAATGAACAAAAAGAAAAGACACTTTTCGAAAGATGTTTTTTGAGCATTAACTCAAAAACCGAAGGAAGAACCTAAATTTCCTCCAAGGTTTCGGAAATTCTTTACGATTCTCCCCTCTACACTGCACGAAAAGATATTTTATTCCAAAAAGGACTTACATCTATATAATAAAGTTTAAAAAATCAAGTATTTTTGAGAAATGAATACAATTTTTGTAACGCGAAGAGAACGTTTTAACGCTGCCCACCAGATGTGGAACCCAAAATGGGCTGAAGCAAAAAATATAGCAGTATTTGGAAAATGCGCGAACAAGAACTGGCATGGACATAACTACGAATTATTTGTCACAGTGAAAGGAGCGCCAAACAAAGACACTGGTTATTGTGTCGATTTGAAGGAGGTGAGTAAGGTTGTTAAAGAAAAAGCTATTGAAAAACTAGACCATAAAAACATTAATTTGGATGTTGATTTTATGTATGGAAAACTAGCCAGCACAGAAAATATGGCCATTGCTATTTGGGAACAAATAGAACAAGGAATAACTGATTTAGGGGTTACACTTCATTGCGTTAAGCTTTGTGAGACAGAAAACAACTTTGTTGAATATTTTGGATAAAAAAAACTAATTAAAATAATATAAAACGATGAACATTTTTAACACCGAAACTTCTAACCCAATGTTAAATGATAAATTGTTGGACAATTTGGATTTGGTAAAAGAAGAAAAAATGACGGTTACTGGAACCGTTAATAAAACGATGATTTTATTGTTAATTACAGTCGTAACAGCATTTTTTAGTTGGCAACAAATGCTAACCATATTCAGTATGCCGCTACTATTTGGTGTTATGATTCTTGGAATCCTCCTTGTTGTTGCTGGCATGAGAAAACCACAATATGCTCACATTATTGCGCCTATATTTGCTTTTGTAGAGGGCCTTTTGATAGGGGTAGTTTCTGCCATGTACGCCGCTGCATTTGACGGAATAGTTGCAAATGCAGCTTTATTGACTTTTGGAACATTATTTCTAATGTTATTTGTATATAGAAGTGGGATAATAAAGGTTACCGACAAGTTTAGAATGGTTATGACAATGGCTATTGGAGCAATAGGGATTATGTATTTAGCTTCCTGGATAGGTGGGTTTATGGGATTCCACATGTCTTTTTTACATGACAGCAGCCCTTTGTCGATTGGAATTAGTCTCGTAATTACTGTTGTAGCTTCCCTAACATTACTGCTTGATTTTGATATGATAGAGAAAAATGTTCGCCGAGGCGCACCCAAATCTTATGAATGGGTGGGGTCAATGGCCTTGCTGGTAACACTTGTCTGGTTGTATTTAGAGTTCCTTAGGTTACTTTCTAAACTATCAGACTAATCTAGATCGTTTTGTGAATTACTTTTAAAAGCACTCTTTATAAAGGGTGCTTTTTTATTTTAAATTAGCGGCAACTTTAAAACTTAAGATATGAAAGCATATGTTTTTCCTGGGCAAGGAGCTCAATTTATTGGAATGGGTAAAGACCTTTATGATAACTCTACTGAAGCAAAAGACCTTTTTGAAAAAGCAAACGATATATTAGGTTTCCGAATTACGGACATTATGTTTAATGGAACTGACGAGGAATTAAAACAAACTAAAGTAACCCAACCAGCGGTATTTTTACACTCAGTTATTTTAGCTAAAGTATTGGGAAGTGACTTCCAACCAGCGATGGTAGCCGGTCATTCTTTAGGAGAACTATCTGCATTAGTTGCAAGTGGTTCGATACAATTTGAAGATGGACTTAAATTAGTTTCTGCTCGGGCATTAGCGATGCAAGAAGCTTGTGAAGCTGAACCTTCTACAATGGCGGCTATTTTAGGGCTAGAAGACGACGTGGTTGAAAAAGTTTGTAAAGAAGTTGATGGTGTGGTTGTTGCCGCAAATTACAATTGTCCTGGGCAACTAGTTATTTCTGGAGCTATTCCAGCAGTGGAAACTGCATGCGAAAAGCTAACTGAAGCAGGCGCCAAAAGAGCTATAATACTGCCTGTAGGAGGAGCGTTTCACTCCCCTCTAATGGAGCCAGCAAGAGAAAAGTTAGCTGCTGCAATAGAAGCGACTGAGTTCAACACACCTTCTTGTCCGATTTACCAAAATGTAACAGCTAAAGCGGTAACTGAACCTTCTGAAATAAAACAAAATTTGATTGCACAACTTACTGCTCCAGTTCGTTGGACGCAAATAATGCAAAACATGATTGCAGCGGGTTGTACTTCGGCAATTGAAGTTGGACCAGGAAGAGCTCTTCAAGGAATGTTTAAAAAAGTTGACAGAAAATTTGAGACTTCAAGTGCTGGAATTGAGGCAGCTGAATAACTTTATTATCGGCATGTCAAATCGCATTCAGGTGATAATGATTTAATGAAAACTACAGTTTCTTATTCAGTAACTTTGGACTATTTACAATCTTATGAAGATACTCTTTGGTTCTAGCAGAATCAATCATTGCCACATGTCCCATATGATGACAGTCAGAACCTAAAAAACTTATCATATCATTGTCTATTAGCTTTTCGGCAACTTGTTTTACTTCTGGCCCATAACTACCTGTTAGTGAACCTATATTCATTTGAAGTAACACGCCTCTATTAACCATATCTTCAAATTTCTCCCACTGCTGGTGCCAGAACTGATAGCGTTCAACATGTGCTAAAACTGGTTTATATCCAGCCGATTGCATTTGCCAAATAATATCTTTTAAAACACCGGGCTCTTGCATAAAAGGAAGTTCGAACAACACATAATTATCTCCAAAAGTCAGTAATTCCTTCTTTTCTATTTTTTCTGTAAAATCAGCATCAACGTTGTATTCTGCTGCTGCATCAACTTCAATATCAATATTGTTTTCTTTGAGAGCTGCTCTTACCTTTTCTAAACCCTCTAAAATAACCTCGGGTGTATTTCGATAATAGTCACTCATAATGTGCGGAGTCGTTATCACTTTTCGATAACCAAAATCCTTCATTGCTGAAATAAGCTCAATAGAATCTTCGATAGTTTTAGCTCCATCATCAATCCCGGGAATAAAATGTGAATGGATGTCTACAGCAAGAATCGACAAATCGACAGGTTCTAAAACAGGTGGTTTTTGCCTAAATAAACGTCCAAACATTCCCATATTATCTGTTTGTATATTGATCTTTGTAATACTCCATATAAGACCCTGAAGTGATGTTCTCCATCCATTCTTCATTTGCCAAATACCAATCTATGGTCTTGTCCATTCCTTGCTCGAAAGTAACAGATGGCTCCCAACCTAATTCTTCTTTTATTTTAGTAGCATCAATAGCGTATCGCATATCGTGCCCAGCTCTATCTTTTACAAAGGTAATTAGTCTACGAGAGGTTCCTTTTTCTCTTCCTAATTTCTCATCCATTGTATCGCACAATAAGTGCACGATATCAATATTTTTCCATTCGTTATATCCTCCAATATTATACGTCTCTCCTACTCTTCCTTTATGGAAAACATCATCAATTGCTCTTGCATGATCTGCGACCCATAACCAATCTCTTACATTAACCCCTTCTCCATATACAGGAAGTGGCTTACTATGCTTGATATTGTTTATCATCAATGGCAGCAACTTCTCTGGAAACTGATGCGATCCGTAATTATTACTACAATTGGAAATCTTAACAGGCATCCCATAAGTATGGTTATACGCTCTCACAATATGATCAGAACTTGCTTTTGAAGCAGAATAAGGGCTTCTTGGATCGTAAGGTGTGTCCTCGTAAAAATAACCCTCAGCTCCTAAAGATCCGTAAACCTCATCCGTAGATATATGGTAGAATATTTTCCCGTCCATATTGTCCTTCCAAGAATCTTTAGCAGCATTCAATAAGTTTAATGTCCCAACAATGTTGGTCATAATAAATTCCTTTGGATTAGAAATAGAGCGATCGACGTGGCTTTCTGCTGCCAAATGCACCACTCCTTCGAACCTATATTTTTCGAACAACTGAAATATTACCTTATCGTCGTTAATATCAGCTTTTACAAAAGTATAATTTGACGCATTTTCAACATCTTTTAAATTCTCAGGATTACCAGCATATGTCAGTTTATCCAAATTAACTATGTTGTAATCAGGATATTTATTGATAAACAATCTCACCACGTGAGAACCAATAAAGCCACTTCCACCTGTTATTAAAATGTTTTTCATTTTGGTTGAATTATAAACTCCAGTAATCGAGATCTTTAATAGTATCTTTGAAAATCCCTTTTATATCAACGAATACACCTTTTTCTGTCATAATACTTTTAAAATAAGCTTCGTCTAAACTAGCGAATTCTTTGTGATTAACGGCTACAATTACTGCATCGTATTTACCTGTAATGTCTTGTATAATTGCATGTCCATACTCCTTTTGATATTCAATAGAATCTGCATGCGGATCAACTATTTCTACTTTACATGAATATGATTCAATTTCTTTAACCACGTCAATCACTTTTGAGTTACGGATATCGCTCACATCTTCTTTAAATGTTGCTCCCATAACTAAAACTCTAGAATCGATAATGCTCTTTCCTTTTGCAAGAATTTTCTTAACCGTTTGTTT
>CAWUXI010000127.1:0-9306 GCA_963926405.1 uncultured Flavobacteriales bacterium | reverse complement strand
CTTGCTAGCTCCGGATATAAATACCGTGTATTTGTATTTAATGCAGCCATCTGATTCTGTCCTGCAACAACCACCTTAGGGTGACAATGCCCTACATGCGGAATATTATTATATGCATCCAAAATTGAATTTCCAGAACTGTCATACATATATTGAAAAGCTGCCTTTTCCATTACAATTGGATCTTTATAACTAACAGATAAAAGCGGACTTACAACTTGTAATCTTTTTTGTAATTCTACCTCTGCCAAAAGCTCTTTTCTTTGTGGTAATTCGCAAACCTCACGCAGCATTTTCTCCATAGCAATTGGACCTATACGTAATAAATACTTCAGTAACTTCCAGGAATGTTTTTCACTGTTTAAGGCATGCGCATTGTCAGGGTCCGTTTTTCTAGAATGTGCCGATCTGCAAACACTTACCGCCAGTCTAGCAGCCATAACATAATACAGTATTTCAACTTCTTTTTCTTCAACCGGAATTATGGCATTGTACCCTTTTAACGCAGAAGCTATCCATTTCAAAGGTTCGTCTTTATCGTAACAACTATAAACCAATGCTATTCCCAATTCATAAACCAAAGGTGCGTAAGTAAGGTCTCCAAAATCTATAGCTCCCACTACTCGATTGTTCTTTACCAAAACGTTTCCTTCATTGTAATCTCCATGAATTATTTGACGACGAAATTTAGAAATACGCGGTAAAACATGTACTTCAAACTGCTGATAGAAATATTCGACAATACTTCTCTCCTGTGCATTTGAAATATCTTTAATGTACGCTATACTAAAATGATAGTATTGCAAATCCCATTCGCATTCGCGGGCTTGAAGTGTATAACTTGTTAATTTTTGAAGTTGTAAATTCAATTCTGCCAAAAAACTACCAAAAGAAATTAATAACGCTTGCGAATGATTAACTTCAGCTAGAAACTTTTCATCAATAAAGGCCAACATCCTGCAAATATGTTGTTCGCCATCGATTTCAACTAGCTTCAAGTAAGACTCATCCGAAAACTTTTCAGGAATAGGAAACAAGCATTTTTCGCTACACTCCAACCCCAATAGAACCTCGTTTTCTGCTTCAAGATGAGCCAATAAACCCTCACTAAACACATATGTTTTGAAGATGTATTTATTAGAGTCTCCGGTTACCTTATAATTTGCATTATCGTAGCCTCCAATTTTTTTTATCTCGATGGCTTCAAAATTGAATTCAGCTTGCAGTAACTCTTGTAAAACAGTCATAATTACACTTTCCTAATCAAAAAATAAAACAACAAATTAATCCTTAATTTTCTTTCAAAAATTTCAATAATAAGCGCTGAAAATGGTGAACCCCCTTCTCTTTTGATGGAGAAAAGCGACCTGATTTATAAAATCTTGATTTTAGTCCTTTGTGAACACCTTCTACAACATATTCGTCTTCTCTTTCAACTTTATCTAGCAAGGCTCCAGCTCCTGCTGAAAGCTTTGACTCATCATACACATAGGAAACAAAAGAAACCCGTGTCCTATTTATTGAAACAGGTTTTACGATATTTATTGATAATCCCCAGGGATAAAAATTAAACATCATGTTGGGAAAAACCCAATAATAGTAAGCGCCAACTTGTTTTCCAAAATCCGGGTGACCATCAGGTAAATCAAATATTTCTTCTCCGCCAGATGAATACCCTATTTGCAAATTACAATAAGCATATAGTATCGTTTCATAGCTGCCATAATCGAGCGCATCATTTAAATCCGGATGCACAAAAGGAATATGAAACCCTTCTAAGTAGTTATCGCAATACAATGCCCAATTGCAATTAATCAAATAATCTTTTGAAATTGTTTCATCCAACTTAAAATCTTCCAGCGGTAAAAACCCTATTCGCTCTTGCAGCACGCTTGTCACTTGTTCAAAGTCAAATGCTTTGTCTAAGCTTGAAAATAAATGCCCCTTGAATAAGGAAGATGAAAATAAATGCAAATCATCACACGGACGCGGGAAGTTTTTCGCTTCACTAAATTCAGGCATCATCTTGAAAGTTCCGTCCAGGTTGTATCTTCTTCCATGATACATACATGCTAACTGCTTTTGTCTTCCTGCATGTTCAACAACTATATTGGCGCGGTGTGTACAAACGTTACTCAATGTTATAATTTCATCCTGCGCATTTTTAACTAGAACAATGGGTTCATCTAAATACCCCTCCAATAGAGTTGCTGGAAAAACAGATTCAGAAAAAGGCAATAAGTCTTTTTCCATTCCCATCCAATGCCATGATCGAACAAAGACACGCTCTCGAATTAAATCGAAAACCTCTTGACTTTGGTAAAATGTTGCCGGTAAGGTTTCCGCCTCTTCAATGTTTTCATTTATTTCCAAATCGTTAATCATCGCTACTATTATTTATATAAATATAAAAAGGAATTCCTATCATTAATAGAATAAACCCATAAAAAACTACTTCTTGCCCACAACCTATTATTACCCAAATAGAAAATATAAACGCTAATAAGGCCACCAGAACATTGGCTTTGTTTTTTAAACTTTTCTTATCCCTTTTAACCATAATCCAAAAGGTAGCTATGGAAAAAAGGTAAGGAGTAAGAACCGATAATGTGGAGAGTTTCATCATAAAAGAAAACGCGTCAACTAAGGATTTACTATAATTAAACATCATTAATGCAGAAGCCAATATACTTGAGATTATTATTCCAATTACCGGAGAATCATTTTTATTTACCTTACCAAATATTGTTGGAAATAGATTGTCTTTTGCTGCGCTGTAAGGAATTCGTCCTTGTATCAAGATCCAACCATTTAATGCTCCCAACGTAGCGATAACAGCACCCCAGGCAAATATCATCTTCCCTGCTCCTCCCCACAATTCATTGGCTGCATCGGCAAATGGTGCACTCGAATTCTTTAGTGCTTCTGGAGGAATTACACTTGAAACAACAAGAAAGCTACTGATGTAAAGAGCTGCTGTAAAAATGGTTCCGTAAATAGTTGCTTTTTTTATGATTTGCTCTGCATTTGCAATTCCTTTTGAAGGAATTGTAGCACTTTCCATTCCTAGAAATGCGAAAAAAGTCAAAGTAGTTGCTGCAGTTATACTCTCAAAACTAATAGAAGCTTGTGCAGCCCAAATTTCTAAGTTCGATAGATCAATATAGAAAATTCCAACTACAGCTAAAAAAATCAATGGAGCTACTTTAAGTACCGTAGTAAAAAGCTGTACAATTCCAATCGTTTTTATTTGCTTTGTATTTATCCATGTAAAAAACCAAACAAAAGCTAAGCCTGTAAGAATAGAGTTAAGAGCGCTAGCGCCAACAATTGGAAATATTACACTTAGGTAACTTACCAAAGCAACAGCTATAGCAGCGTTTGTAGACCAGATTGAAATCCAATACCCCCAAGCAACTAAATATCCTGGAAATCTCCCTAGTCCGAATACGGTGAAAGCATAGGGTCCCCCTTCTGAGTTTTTTAAATGCTTACTTAAATATCCGAAAATTATTGACAATAAAATTGCTCCAAATGCAGAAAAGAGCCAACCAAAAATACTATTCAACCCATAATAAGCTAATGCAACCGGAAGTAAGAAAACACCCGAACCTATCATGTTTCCTACTACTAAAGAAGTGGTGGGCCAAAAGCCTATTTTATTTGGAGCCTTCATTTTTTCAAATATTGAAAAATATATTTACTAATCCACTAATTAATAATAGAATAAATCCAGATTAAACCAAGACATGAATAAAAAGAAACAATATTGAGTAAAAACAAAATGTATCTAAAAAGTATTTAGCCAGAAACAAATAGATAAAAACATCTTTATTAGATGATTTATCCTATTTAATGTATTTGTTTATTTAATTAGGGAAAAAAATAAACAAAAATATAAATACCTTTACCACAAAATTTAAACTACTAACAAAAAACACTCCCTATTTATATGAACAAAACAGCCATTGTACGTTGCGAACATTTTAACTCCGCTCACAGGTTGCACAATCCTGATTGGAGTGAGAACAAAAACCAAATGATTTTTGGCAAATGTAATAACCCCAATTACCACGGACACAACTACGAACTAGAAGTTAAAGTCATTGGTATTTGCAACCCAACAACAGGTTATGTTATGGATGCAAAAATTCTTTCTGATCTAATCAAAGAAAAAGTACTTGATAAGTTTGACCACAAAAACCTTAACCTAGACACTGAGGAATTCAAGAATTTAAATCCCACTGCAGAAAATATAGCAATGGTAATATACAACATCCTTCAACCAGAACTGGATAAAAACCTAAAATTGAAAATAAAACTGTACGAAACCAAAAGAAACTATGTTGAATACCCGCACAGCTAGCAAAAACATTTTTGCTTTTTTAATAGAATTACAGTAGTTTTCTGACGCCAATAAAAACAAAAACCATTGGGGAATAGCATAGAAAAAAATAAACTATGTACTCTTCAAAGCCCAGAACCAACATAAGACTTATGATCAAAAGCTGAAAACCAAGACCAAATGTTGACAAGGCTGTCATCAAATATTTTGGAAATCTCTTCGCTTTGGAAGCACTCGGATCTAGCAGATAAATTACCCGATCAAAGACACCATAAAGTCCTTTATAAATGCGGAATAGTAAATCAACATTTTCCTGTTTTTCATCACCCAAAGCAACAGGTGAATCAAGCTCGAATATCCTACTTGTTGTGTCACCATTTACATTATTCCTCAAGATAACATAATAGTAATTATACAAAGTTCCTTGCAGTTGGATTCCGAAAAAAGCAAAAAAAGTGAGTATAAAATTAACTTCTGTAGAATACCCGAGAGCTATGAAAATTAAGAAATTCAATATTATATCTGCAACTGAATCAAGGTATCTACCGGTGTGTGAAGGAGTTTTTTTTACTCTTGCTAGTTCTCCATCAGCTGCATCCAGTATTGATTTAAATACTAAAAAAAAAGCTGCAAACCAATAATACCCCAATAGCATACAAGTAATAGCTATCAACCCCGAAAGAATAAACCATATGGTAACATCAATTGGAGTGAAAGTAGTTTCTTTTAAAGAGCGAGCTATAATGCGCGCTACAGGTCTTCCATAATCTGAAAAATCGACAAACCTATACTCTTTAGGCAATTTAGACATACTACTTTTTAATTCTGATTTTGATTACACCTAAAGGCTAGTTGGATCTTAAATTAAACTTTTTTAAGTTTCTGTAAATGTACAAGAGCTAAGCAAATAAACACTACAAAACATAACTTTGTTTAACATTTATGTATTTTTATTAAACAATTTTGTAGCTTTGTCTTTGAAATGATTAAGTGAATTTTAGCAAAATACACTTTACAATTCTAGATGTTTGAATACTAAACATGCTCTTGCATAATAAAACAAAAGAAATTGAAAAAAGAAAACTTACTAATTGAAGATTACAACAATACTTCCGAGTTCTCAAACTTTGATATGGGAGACGACCATATGTCAACAGGGCTAGAAACTCCAATGAAAAAGGATTCGTTTGTAATGTCAGATGAAGAAAAAAAGGAAAAAATAGCGCATTTATTTAACCAAATAATGGATGTGCTAGGGTTAGATTTGACAGATGATTCTCTCAAGGATACTCCAAAAAGAGTAGCCAAAATGTATGTTGAAGAAATTTTCTCTGGACTCAACCCCCTTAACAAACCCAAGATTTCACTTTTTGAAAACAAATACCAATACAACCAGATGTTAGTTGAAAAGAATATCTCGTTCTATTCAAATTGTGAACATCATTTTGTTCCATTCACTGGCCAAGCTCATATAGCATACGTGTCTTCCGGAAAAGTTATTGGACTGTCAAAACTTAATCGAATTGTTCAATATTATGCAAAGCGTCCTCAAGTGCAGGAACGATTAACAAATCAAATAGCAGAAGACTTAAAAATTATTTTAAACACCGAAGATATTGCGGTTATAATAGACGCAAAACATTTGTGTGTTTCGTCTCGCGGAGTTAAAGATAACACTTCAACCACAATCACCTCCTACTATGGGGGCATATTCGAAAATCCAACCAAAATTACGGAACTACAAAATTACATTAATAAATAAATTGCTTGTAAAATAGTTTTAACGAAGCGCTTTTTTTACAAGCTTATCATAATGTACTTTGCAGGAATCTAACAAGGATTTGTATCGTTCTGGAAAACTTTCTGTTTTGGATTTATACTCCATAAAACCCAATGAATCATGGATGTTATCGTACCAATACTTTGCCCAAATACCATCTTCTTTTCTGGCTCCTTTTTCCCACTTTAACATGTTTTCGTCAAAATTAATTCCAATCAATTCGCAAAACTGTTGTAATACTTCTTTAGGATTTTGCAATAGTAGTTTTGAATCCAAAACGATGTATGGGATATTATTTTCTTCAAAATAGTTCTGGAGATCCGTATGATCTGCATATCCAATATCATTAATCGTTGGATTCTCAATCACTTTAACAAATGAAGGAATCATTTCTTTTGGGTCGCGCGTTAGAATAACGTTTACCACATCTTTCATAAATGACCGGTCCAATCCCAAAAGATGGTGCGTCATGTTTTTAAAAAAAACGAGTGGTTTATCATGATCCCCCATCATCCATTCAATCACCTTTTCTCCATTATTCTCTTGAGAAGCAATTATTTCCGATGCCCCTGGGTGATAATCCTTAGCATTGGTATTGCACAAGTAAGACGCATACAAGGGTTCGTCTACAACAACAATGTCATCCCTTTGTGCAAATGAATACATCAAAGTTGTAGAAATATTTCTCGGACCAGACCAAAGACAGATTCTTGTTATTCCGTCTTTAGATTTCATGAACGTTGAATTTCTTCATGGATTAGTTCATTGTATAAATCTCGTAGTTTTTTTGTGAATTCTCCGTTCTTTCCTTCTCCAATTACTCTCCCGTCAATTTTAGTAACTGGCGTTAATCCTCCAAAAGTTCCTGTTACAAATGCTTCGTCTGCTCCGTAAACATCATATAATGAAAAATCCTTTTGACGGCATACAATTCCATTCTTTTCGCAAGCTTCAATTACCTTAGCTCTTGTTATTCCATTCATACAGTATTGCCCTGTAGATGTCCAAACTTCTTTTCCTCTTGTGATAAAAAAGTTAGTTGCATTACACGTTGCAACAAACCCATTTGCATCCAGCATTAATGCTTCGTCCGCACCAGCTTCTATTGCCTGTATCAATGCTTGAACTTCGTGCAGTTTACTGTGACAATTCAACCTTGGATCTAAATAATCAGGCGAACCTCTTCTGATAGTTGATGTATGCAAAATAATTCCAGTATCCAGACTAACTTGAGCGGCTTTTTTATGCTCCGCTATTATTACAATATTGGGGCCTGAAATTGTCAATCGAGGATCCTGAGATGGCGTTTTTTTTATACCACGAGTAACCATCGTTCTTACATGCACATTGTCATGCATGTCGTTTGCTTTAATAGTTTTCCAAATATTATCGGTTAACTCCTCTTTAGAAAATGGCAGGTTCATCCCTACTGATGCAGCGGCTTCCCACATTCTATTCAAGTGTAAATCCAAAAAAACTAATTTGTCATTATGTAGCCTCAAAGCTTCCCAAACTCCATCTCCAACTAAATATCCACTATCAAAAACTGAAATCTTGGCATCATCCCGATGCAATAATTCTCCGTTAATAAATATCTTAATGTCCTTGTTGCGCTCGTCTGCTTCAGCGTTGTGAGTACCATGCACCATAATTCATTTAATTTTAACCGAAGTTATGCTATTTGGAAGTTTTTGCAAAAAATAAAACAACCAACATTGCTAATGTACCAAAAACAGCAAACCCAATAACTAAAGGTACCACCGTTCCATTA
This sequence comes from uncultured Flavobacteriales bacterium, assembly GCA_963926405.1. Classification (GTDB taxonomy): domain Bacteria; phylum Bacteroidota; class Bacteroidia; order Flavobacteriales_D; family Parvicellaceae; genus CALSMU01. The sequence continues at coordinate 1,410 of CAWUXI010000127.1, read as the reverse complement.
TATGATAGTCCAATATACATTCCAAACGGTACAGAAATAAATGTAGATATCGAACCTACAATTGCGGCACCCATCCCAGCTATATGGCCTAACGGCTCCATGGCTAATGAATTTAAATTACCAAAGAGTATTCCTGTGCAAAAAACGGTAGCGCATAAATACAACATAAATAACACGAGTGATGGAGAAGGTATAAATCCGAATATAACTCCTAAGAAAATAAATGAAAACAAGGAAACACCAATTGAAGCCCATTTAACCATTTTTCGCATACCATGTTTCACCACCATTTTGCCATTTATAAAAGATGCAATTCCTACAGATAATGCAATCATTGCAAAGAACATTGGAAACTTCTCACCTAATTCATATTGTACTTGAAAAATTTGCTGAGATGAGTTTAAGAACCCTACAAAGGCACTAGATATAAACCCTGCTGCTAATGTATGTCCAATTACTGATCGAGTGGTAAAGATTTCTTTTGCTGCTAAAAGCATTTTTCTTCTTTCGAAGTTTATGCGATTTTCCTTTTTCAAAGTCTCTTGTTGTCTGGTAGAAAACCAAATAAACAAAACCAATCCTAATCCAAGTATAGTCCAAAAGATAAAGCTCCAGTGGGCTATCAAAAGTATTCCTTGCCCCATAAATGGAGCTATGGTGGGTACAATAATAAACGTAGCCATAACAAACGACATTACCTGAGCCATTTTATCTCCTTTAAAACGATCTCTAATAATAGCAACGCTAATAGTCCGCGTACCAGATAATCCAAATCCTTGAAGCGCTCTACCTAATAACATTATAAAAAGGTTCTCTGAAAAAATAGAGATTAAACAACCTACAGAAAAGAAAACCAGACCGATGTACACAGCTTTTTTGCGCCCAATTGCATCAGACAATGGCCCATAAAATAATTGTCCTATTGCCAAACCAAGAAATAATATTGATATAATTAACTGATTATCGTTTGGTTCAGTTACTCCTAAGTCGGATCCTATTTGAGACAATGCTGGAAGCATCGCGTCTATCGAAAGCGCAGTTAGAGACATCATCATTGCCATTAGAGCAACAAATTCTCTAAATTTCATTATTGGTTTTTCTTGAGCTTGCATTTCGCAGGCGAAGCTACCATTTAAATAAATGCGGAATTTTTATTTCTCTTTTATTCTTGATTGTTTTCGTTCTCTTACTGTGAAGACTGTCCTCAAGTCTTCCCGACAGCTATCGTGAATGGCTTTACTCATACCGAAGGCTTTTCATTTTTTGTCTTAACACAAAAAACGAAACAAAAAAAGTCAAGACTTCGCTCATGACCTTCATTTTTCTCCAATGTCACTAAATTGAAAGAACTCACTTCGTTCAAACAGCTTTCAATTCTTACGCTCCTTGCTTGGGAAAAATTGAAGAACA
>CAWUXI010000126.1:0-18684 GCA_963926405.1 uncultured Flavobacteriales bacterium | reverse complement strand
AGCACTGGAATTGGAGATTCGCCTCCGGCCAATCTTCAAGCTGGTGGTTGTCGTTTTGGAGACGACCCAAAAACATCCGTATTAGATAAAAACTGTAAGGCGCATGAAGTCGAAAATTTATATATTTCTGATGGTAGCTTTATGCCCACAGGAGGAAGTGTTACCTATACGTTTTCTATTTACGCGAACTCATTTCGAGTAGCGGACAAAATTAAAGCAGATTTAGAGAGTAATTATTAATCAATGCACTGTATTTTTGTTTCTTAATTAAGAGTCATGAAAAGCGAGGTTTCTAGAAAACGCCATATTGTAAAAACTATAACTTGGCGAATTATTGCATCAGGGACAACTTTTTTGTTGGCTTTGTTTTTTTTTCATGATGATGAAAAGGCTATTGAAAAAGCTACGGGAATAGCTGCTGCAGAATCTGCGATCAAAATGGTTTTTTATTATTTTCACGAACGAGTTTGGTATAATTCTAATTTTGGAATAAAAACCCGATCTCATGATAAAATAGACAAACATGAACCTAAATAATTTATTGGAGATAGTTAAAGAAGCTGCACTAAAAGGAGGAGAAGAAATTCTGAAAATTTACGAGACTGATTTTTCTGTTGAGGAAAAAGACGATAATAGTCCTTTAACGCAGGCGGATAAAAATGCTAATGCGGTTATCGAAGAAATTCTTAAAGAAACGAGTATTCCAATTCTAAGCGAAGAAGGCAGGAGTATAGATTATTCAGAAAGAAAGGGTTGGGAGTACTTATGGATTGTAGATCCTTTAGATGGAACAAAAGAATTTGTCAAACGAAATGGAGAGTTTACTGTCAATATAGCATTGATTAAGAATGGCGTTCCTATTTTGGGAGTTATATATGTTCCTGTTAAAGAATGGTTGTATTATGGACACAAAGAAATAGGTTCTTTTAAAATTGAGAATGGTGAATTAGAAAAATTACCGCGTCAAATTACAAAAGAGAAATATGTTGCTGTAGGAAGTCGTTCTCATAAGAGTCCAGAAACGGAAGCATATTTTAATGAACTGTCAGAAGAACACGGAGAGATTGATGTTGTTTCCATGGGAAGCTCATTGAAAATATGTTTAGTAGCAGAAGGTGTGGCGGATGAGTACCCAAGGTTTGCGCCTACTATGGAATGGGATACCGCCGCGGGTCATGCGATTGCAAAATATGCAGGCAAACAATTTATCGATTATAAAACTAAAAAGGAGATGGTATATAATCGAGAAGACCTATTGAATAATTGGTTTTTAGTTAAATAAGGAACTATATAATCGTCAATAAATCTATTGTATAGTAGGTTGGTAATGTTAACTTTGAGCAAATAAGATTATTGACTTAAATGAAAGTAGCATTAATTACAGGAATTACAGGCCAAGACGGAGCCTATTTAGCTGAATTTTTATTAAAGAAAGGATACGAAGTTCACGGGATTAAACGTAGGGCGTCTATGTTTAATACAGATAGAATTGATCATCTATATCAAGATTTACACGAGAACGATGTGCGGTTAAAACTTCATTATGGTGATTTAACGGATTCAACCAATTTGATTCGTATAATACAAGAAGTTCAGCCAGATGAGATCTACAACTTGGCGGCCCAGTCGCATGTACAAGTTTCCTTTGAAATGCCTGAATATACTGCAAATTGCGATTCATTAGGGACACTCAGAATATTGGAAGCGATTAGAATATTAGGTTTGGTTAAAAAGACTCGGTTTTATCAAGCTTCTACTTCTGAGCTATATGGGAAAGTACAAGAAGTTCCTCAATCTGAGACTACACCTTTTTACCCTAGAAGTCCTTATGCTATTGCGAAATTATATGCTTTCTGGATAGTAAAAAATTACCGTGAAGCCTATGGTATGTTCGCTTGTAACGGAATTTTATTTAATCATGAAAGTCCAATTCGTGGAGAAACTTTTGTGACGCGTAAAATAACACGAGCTGTTGCAAAAATTTCACATGGATTACAGAAAAAGATATACTTAGGAAACCTTGATGCTAAAAGAGATTGGGGGCACGCAAAAGATTATATTGAAGGAATGTGGCTAATGCTGCAACAAGATGTTGCTGATGATTTTGTTTTGGCGACAGGTGTTGCAAATACGGTTCGTCATTTTGTGGAGCTATCATTTGCTGAAATTGGAGTAACATTAAAATGGGAAGGAGAAGGAGTTAAGGAAAAAGGAATTAATATAACAACGAACGAAGTTGTAGTTGAGGTCGATCCAAAATATTTTAGACCGACAGAAGTTGAGCTGTTAATCGGAGACCCAACAAAAGCCAATACTGAATTAGGATGGAAACACCAATATGACTTGGCAGCTTTGGTAAAAGATATGATGCAGTCAGACTTAAAGTTATTTCAAAAGGATAAATACTTAAAAGAGGGTGGATATCAGACAATGAGTTATTTTGAATAAGATATTTGATGAAATCGAAATCAAAAATATATGTCGCAGGGCACCGAGGAATGGTTGGTTCCGCAATCATCAGGAAGTTAAATTCTGAAGGGTTTAACAATATTGTTGTTCGCACATCTAGCGAGCTTGATTTAAGAAATCAACAAGCTGTAAACGATTTTTTCGAAGCAGAAAAACCTGACATTGTTGTTTTAGCGGCTGCCAAAGTTGGAGGAATTCATGCTAACAATGTTTATCGAGCAGAGTTTTTGTACGATAACCTCATGATAGAGGCAAACACTATCCATGCTGCATATAAAAACAAGGCAGAAAAATTATTGTTTTTAGGTTCCTCTTGTATCTACCCAAAAATGGCTGATCAACCGCTGAAAGAGGAGTATTTGTTGACAGGGGAGTTAGAGCCAACAAACGAGCCTTATGCAATAGCAAAAATTGCAGGCATTAAATTGTGTGAATCTTATCGAGATCAATATGGATGTAATTTTATATCTGCAATGCCTACAAATTTGTATGGCCCAAATGATAATTATGATCTAAATAATTCACACGTATTACCGGCTTTATTAAGAAAATTCCATACAGCAAAACAGGAAGGCGCTAACACTGTTGAAATTTGGGGAACGGGTTCTCCAAAAAGAGAGTTTTTACATGTAGAAGATTTGGCTTCAGCTTGTTTTTTCTTATTACAGAACTATAACGAGAAAGAGTTAGTTAATATAGGGTGTGGAGCAGATATATCGATTAAAAACCTGGCCTTAACTATTAAAAAAGTAGTTGGATTTGATGGGGAATTAACTTTTGACACTTCTAAGCCCGATGGCACTCCAAGAAAGTTGTTGAGTATGGATAAATTACATGGGCTGGGTTGGAAGCATCAAATTGAATTAGAGGACGGAATAAAAAGTGTGTATAAAAACGTACTTGATAATCATTTGTTTTCATGAATAATGTAGAACATAAAGCTTCTTTTAAAAAGAACGTTTTGGTTCTAAGCATTCTTATCTTTTTAGGCAACGGGGTTTTTTCACAAAGACAAAACATTCCTATTAATTATTCGATTTCTCAAAAGATTGAAAAGAGCATTTTTACAGCAGATAAAATTGTTCACACCGCGATCAAGCCTTTTCAACAAACATTTATATCTCCATCTTCTTATGCTGCAGTTTTTAATGACTCTGGAGTTTATTATTATGATTTTACAGCAAAGTTATTCAAAGAAAACTTATTAAATATTAAGGAAGATGACGTCTTTTTAACAGCAGATCCATTGTTTAACTTGGGCGCTGGTCGAACGAATTACACGGACACAACGACTTCTATTTTCACCAATACAAGAGGTGTGCGCGTTTCTGGAAATATTACTTCAAAATTCTCCTTTGAGACAAGATATTACGAAAACCAGTTTTATTATCCTCAATATTTAGACAGCATTGGAGATGCAAGGGGAGTAGCTTTTGGTTTAGGAAGGTCAAAAACTTTCAAAGACAAAGGCCATGACGTAGGAATGTCAAGTGGATATATTAGTTATTCCCCAATCGAAGAGCTTAACATTCAGTTTGGACAAGGCAAACATTTTATTGGCGACGGGTATAGGTCAATGCTATTGTCAGACAATTCATTTAATTACCCATACCTATCGTTTTCTCTCAATTTGTTGAACGGGAAGCTATTTTATAAAACGCTTAATGCTTGGATGCAAACATTAGAAAGAATGCCATTATCGGCATCTCCTGAGGCGTTGTTTAAAAGAAAAAGTGGGTCATTTCATTATCTTTCATTCAAACCAAAAAAGCAATTCGAAATAGGCTTTTTTGAAGGAGTAATTTACCGAAGGTATCAAGATTCAATAGGAGAAGTTTCTGTTGCGCCATCATTTTACATTCCTGTTATTGGAGTTAGTTCGGCGTTAAATGCCAATAACGAGGAAAACAAAGTAGTATTTGGCGTTAATATGAATTTTGTTCCATTTGAAAACGTCAAAATATATGGGCAGTTTGTAATGGATGACTTTTCTAAAACAGGGTTTCAAGTTGGAGGAAAATGGTTTGACTTGTTAAAAGTTGAAAATAGTTGGTTAATGCTAGAATATAACAGTGCCGTTCCTTACTTATTTACCAAATCTAGCGAGAATATAATTCAAAGTTATTCTCATGCTAACCAAGAGTTGGCGCATCCACTGGGAGCGTCTTTTAATGAGTTGGTAGTAATGGCACATGTTGAAAAGAATAGATTTTTTGCAACTGCAAAATATTTTTATGCTCAAAAGGAGAGGTTTGGCGGGTCTATTTATGGTGAAAATATATTCTTGCCAAATGATGCTATTTTAATTGCAGTTGCCCCAGAAAAAATTAGCTGGAATTATTTTGGAGGCGAATTCGGTTTAAACTTAAATGTCAAAACGCGAATGCAAATTTTTGGCAATGCTTATAGTCGTTCAGAAAGTGGAGATAATTGGAGTAATAATGAATGGTTTTGGCAAATTGGAATACGGACGGCACTCAATAACTTTTACTATGAACAATAATAATGCTATTTGGAATAAAGAAATTAGTCTGTTTCCCAATTCGTTTTACCTTTGATTAATACGGTCGTTTAATATGGTTGGAGATAAGATACTTTTTTTAGGATTCATAACATCATTTTTGGTGGTTCTTTTGGCTACGCCATCTCTAATAAAGGTTGCGAAACTAAAACACTTGGTAGATGAGCCGGGTGACGACAGAAAACTTCACCGCCGCAGTGTGCCTACAATTGGAGGAATAATTATTTTTGGGGCTATCTTGTTTTCATATTCTCTGTGGTTTCCGGAAGAGTACAATCACATTGATAATATGCTGTCAAACTTTAAGCATTTGATCGCAATATTAATTCTTCTCTTTTTTGTTGGAGTTAAAGATGATATTATTGGAACAGCTCCAATGAAAAAGTTGGCGGCACATATAATTGTCGGCTTTATTATGGTGATAATGGCAGATATTCGGATTGAAAGTATGCATGGTATTTTTGGTGTGGGAAGTCTAGATATATGGCAAAGCTATTTACTTTCTCTTTTTGTTTATATTGTTATCGTAAATTCTTTCAATTTAATTGATGGGATTGATGGGCTTGCAGGAGGGATTGGCTTCATTATTTCTGGATTTTTTGGCACAGTATTTTTGTTCTGGGGAGATATACCATTGGCATTATTGGCATTTGTATTGTGTGGATCACTGCTTGGGTTTTTGGTGTTTAACTTTTCTCCTGCTCGAATATTTATGGGCGATTCAGGATCTTTAGTGGTTGGAGCAATTATTTGTGTTTTAGCAATAAGCGTGATAAATCTTCCTGAACTGATTAATGGAAAAACATTAACCAATATTGTTGTCCCAGATTGGTTAGCATCGGTAAATAAGCCTGTTTTAGTGATGTCCATTCTAGTATATCCACTGATTGATACCATCCGCGTTTTTACAATAAGGGTAATAAAAGGAACTTCTCCTTTTTTGGCGGATAGAAACCATATTCATCACAGGCTTATTACATTGGGCCTTAATCACTCTAAAGCTGTTTTGACCTTATACCTATATAATATTATTGTTGTTTTATCAACAGTGCTTATTAATTCAAAAAGCCCTACATTAAGTTTTCTCGTAGCAGTTTCTATAGCGTTCACGTTAATGGCTATTCCTTTTTTAATAAAAGCGAAGAAAACTGATAACTTAACTTGGAAATGAGGGAATTCCGCTTCAACATAGGTGTATTAACGTTATTTGCCTGTATTCCTATAATGCTATTTTCTCAAAGAGGATTGGTTAATATGAATCGAGCGGATGATTTTCAACTCGAATCACATATTAACCAAAGTGACAGTAATTTTCATACTGCTATAAAGCCTTATACAAATTCAAGTTTACGTAGAAGAAATATTAGCGTTGAAAAGCAAAAGTCTAGGTTTTTTTTAAATAAAATAATTGACAACAGTTACTCCAATAAAAACGGGTTGTTTATTGTCCCGCTAATATCGGCATTTGGAACAGCTCAGCTTGAGAATAAAACGGAACTCTTGACGGACTATGGAGCAGGGGTTTATTTAAAAGGTTTCATCGGAGAAAAGTTTACGTTTAACGGCTTTTATAGATATGTAGGAAGTAACCAACCTAGCTACATTGATTCGTCCCTCTTCAGTCAAGAAGTAATCCCGTCCGTTGGACGAGCGACAAATCCAGGGGCTGAAATGCTTAATGTAAATCATTGGGAAGGCTCGTTATTGTATGATGCGAATAAATACTTTTCATTTTTATTGGGAAAAGGCAAACACTTTTGGGGAGATGGATATCGATCGTTACTGCTGTCGGATAATGCCGCAGCATACCCGTATTTAAGAATTGAAAGTACTTTTTGGAATGTTAAGTATGTAAATTTATATTCATGGCACAATGATTTTAGATCGGGGAGTAATCGAAACAAATTTACGAGTTCTCATTTTTTAAGCTGGAATGTTACTAAGGACATTAACCTAGGGTTATTTGAGACAGTTGTTTGGCAAGGTTCCGATACCCTACATAATAGAGGCTTTGACGTTAGCTATATGAATCCTGCAATATTTTTCAGAGCTCCAGAATTTGCTATGGGTTCCTCAGATAATTCGCTAATTGGAGCAAGCGTTAAGTATAGAATTAAGAAAAAGAACATTTTATATAGCCAAGTAATTTTTGATGAATTCTATTTAATTGAGATGAAAGCGGGTAACAAATGGTGGGCAAATAAATATGGCGTCCAAGTTGGAGCGAAATCGTATGATTTTTTAGGTATAAAAAACTTTGGTGTTCAATCTGAATTTAACCTTGTTCGTCCTTTTACTTATTCTCATCAATCTTCTTTGATAAATTACGGTCATGATAACCAGTCACTAGCCCACCCAGTTGGCGCAAATTTTTACGAATTATCGAATTTTGTACGATATAAAAAAGGGAAATGGTATTTCGAAGAGCAATTCAATTACTTGGAATATGGTAAAGATTCTTCTTCAAATAACTACGGAGGAGATATGTTTAATTCGTATTTAAGTAGAGAAGTTGACGCGAACCATCCAAATAGAGATTATGGACACACTATTGGCCAAGGAGAGAATCATATAGTGTTGTATAATAGCTTGAAGGCTTCCTATTTGCTTATGAAGGAAACGAATCTAAGAGCATTCGCTCAGTTTGTTTATCGGGTTGATAAATATAATGAAATGCGTCAAGCAACAGCCCTTTTTCAAATAGGGGTGTCCTCACTTATTTGGAATGAGTATAAAGACTATTGATTTTCTGTTTTCCTAGGTTATGTAAGGTAAAATTTACTATTTTTGCGCTCGATTTATGTATCAAGAGGAGGCAAATATAACGATTGAAAGAATGAATTTTTCAAGTAAAGTTTCTGCTTACACTGCATTGATGAAATTGCGACTAGCATGGTTGGTGGTTTTTTCTGCAGTATTAGGCTATATGTTAGCTCCTGGTGCAATAGTTTGGACGGACCTTCTATTCTTAAGTGCTGGAGGGTTTCTTGTAACAGGCTCTTCTAATTCGTTTAATCAAATTTGGGAAAGAGATTTGGATAAGAAAATGGATCGCACTAAAAACCGTCCGATGCCGCTCGGTACAGTTAGTGTGGTTGAAGCTTTGGTTTTCTCCTCTCTAATAGGAATAATAGGAATTCTATCATTATGGCAATTAAATCCATTAAGCGCTATCCTTGGGTTGCTTGCATTGGCATCTTATGTCTTAATTTATACTCCGTTAAAAACGATTACACCACTTTCTGTTTTTGTTGGAGCTTTTCCAGGTAGCGTGCCTCCAATGTTAGGTTATGTTGCGGCATCTGGAGGGTTTGGCTTAGAAGCAGGGATCTTGTTTTTAACGCAGTTTTTTTGGCAGTTTCCTCATTTTTGGGCCATCGCTTGGAAATTGCACGATGATTACCAAAAAGGAGGATTTTGGATGCTGCCGTCATTGGGAGGAAGGGATAAAAAAAGCGCATATCAAATACTTCTTTATACAGCAGCATTAATACCAATAGGGATGCTTCCTTGGGTAATTGACATGACAGGTATTGTGTCTGCTATTATTGCCATTATTTTTGGTGTATTAATGTGTATCCCGGCCTATAAACTTTACAAAACCTTGGACACCAAATTTGCCAAACAATTAATGTTTGGATCATTTCTATACCTACCCCTAATGCTAATTGTTTATTTAATTGATAAAATAGAATAGATGGGGAACCTTATAGATGAACTCTCTGGAAAAGAGTTAGAAAATCACAAACATAAAAAAGTTGTTAAAGGGATTGCCTGGTACATGGTTATTGCAAGTATCTTGTTGTTTGCTGGATGGGTTAGCGCATTTATCGTTAGTAAAATGGATAAAGCATGGGTAGTAATCGAATTACCAAAGCCATTTTATATTAGTACTCTTTTAATAATCCTAAGTAGTGTAGCGCTTTATTTGGCTTTGCGTTTTGCAAGACAGAACAAACAAGGACTGTTAAAAGGTTTTTTGATTTTAACTTTGCTTTTGGGCTTGTCATTCTCATATGTCCAATACAAGGGATGGAAAAAGCTATATAGCCAAGGAAATGTCGTAACGGGTAATATATTTTATACTTACGGGGCTTATGGCACTGATTTTATCCTTCTTAAGAATGAAGAGAAAATAGACTTTGATGGAAAAGACTATCTAATCAACGGGGAAGTCTTGTCGGAAACTGAGGTGGCAGCCATCAGATCATTTGCTCATCAAGTTTGTGGAGATGGTCGTAGAGAGAAGTTGGATAATTACATGATTCATAATTACAATAACCCTTATTCTATTTTTCGTTTGCAGCAGGACTCATTAAAACGAGGTGTCGTTGAGTTTAAAGATCAAAAGGCATATGTTAATGGAGAAGTTTTTTTGGCTGCTGCTCAAAAAGATTTATTCAGGTTTACTTTTGGAGTTTATAATCAAACACCTCTTTTTGCATTAAAAGGAGTATATGGAGAAGATTTTGTAATTCGATTAAATAATGAAACGTTAGAATACGAAAATAACAAATTATTTTTCCCTGCTCAAGACTTAACTCAAAGTGAGGAGGCAAACATAAATAAGAAAGTGTATGAAGGAGGGCAGGAGTATGAAATTAAAAAAGGGAAGATTTATGCTAATGGTGAGCTTGTTGATCAAGTTAGTTTCGAAACCTATGTTCAATTAAATGAAGGAATTGAAGTCCATTATAAAAACGGTAAATGGACGAGACTAAGAGAAGAGTTAAATAATGCTCAAAACAATGAAATGCGACAAGCGGGAAATATTGCAAGCTCATATATTTATGTTTTTACGGGGATGCATGTTTTACATGTGCTAATTGCTTTAATCCTCTTATCTGTAATAATTAAGAGATCCTTTAAAGGATATTATACAGAAAAAAATCAATTGGGGATTCAAGCAACAAGCATAATATGGCATTTTTTGGGCGTATTATGGCTTTCATTATTCCTATTATTACAATTTTTTCATTAAACTTGCGGTATTAAAAAACAATCAGAAATGGCAGGACATTCAGAAAAAGTAGATTCAGCAACTCTTTGGGGAGGAAATGGATCTCCATTTAGACTTAGTTACGGAAAACAGTGGATGTGGTTTTTCCTTGTCTCAGATGCATTAACTTTTGGAGGATTACTATGTACTTATGGCTATTTCCGTCACCAATATGGTGATTGGCCAATCGGAGAAGAGGTTTTTAATGCAATGCCATTTTTAGGAAATGGGTTTCCATTATTGTATGTAGCGTTGATGACATTTATCTTAATTGTAAGTTCTGTTACCATGGTTCTTGCTGTGGAGGCAGGTCATAGACTAGATAAGAAGGGAGTTATTAAATGGTTGACACTTACCGTTATTGGAGGAGCATTTTTCGTTGCTTCCCAAGGATGGGAATGGTATCACTTTATACATGGCTCACATTACGGAGTTATATTGACTCCTGAATTAATGAATGATGGCTGGGCCACAATTCGAGAAGTAGTAGGTGGAGGTTTTTCACTTGATTACGGTCATGGCCAAATGATTACAGATCCAGTTATAGTTTCTCAATATATGGCTGAGCCATTAGGAGCTATTCAAGGGGCAAACATGCTTGAAAATGAATATGCTCCTATGACACCTCAATTTGGAAACTTGTTTTTCTTTATTACTGGATTTCACGGATTCCACGTTCTTTCAGGAGTTGTTATTAACCTCCTTGTTTTAATGAATGTTAGAAAAGGGGTTTATGATGATAGAGGTCATTTTGAAATGGTAGAAAAAGTTGGTTTGTATTGGCACTTTGTAGATTTAGTATGGGTGTTTGTATTTACATTCTTCTATCTAGTATAATTATTTAATCTTTTAAAGATATGCTAAGAGACGATTTAGATTTAGACAAGGAATATTCATTAAGTGCCAATCATGATGACGAGCATGGCGGGGCGCTAAGAAAAAAGATTTGGAAGGTTACTGCAATTCTTACAGCTATTACTATTGTAGAGGTGGTTACCGGAGGTTCTATTAAACAATATTATGATGGTGTGCCAAATGAGTCCTGGTGGATGATTAAGTGGGGCTTTATTGTCCTTACGTTGATTAAAGCTGGATACATTGTGCTTTCATTTATGCACTTAGGAGACGAGCGTAAAAACTTTAGATATATGGTTTTAGGGCCTTATATGTTATTTATTGCATATTTGATTTTTAACTTACTAGCTGAGGCTAGTTATTGGGGTGAAATTATTCATGAATAATCAATGGAAAGTAAAAGATCTCCAATTATAAAGTTTTTAATTTTAGCCGGGATATTCTTACTTCCGGCTTTTTTTATTGTAATCCTTAACCAGGGGACACCTTCTTTTTTCGAGCTTCCATATTTTGGGGAGCATGAAATTGTAAAAAAAGAAGTAGGTGGTAAAATGGTGAATGACACGATTCATTACAAAGTTGACACATTTTCGTTTACAGATATAGATAACAATAGTATTACCGAAAAAGATTTCGACAATAAGATACTAATCGTAAATTTTATTTCAGGTAAATGTCCAAACGATAGCTTGAATGTTTGCCCGATTAATTTTATGGAGTTCAAGAGATATGTTTACGATGACTTTGTAAATGATATAGATTTTGATGATGTCAGAATAATATCGCATGTTTTATCGAATAATGACACAGTAGCTGATATGCGATTAATGTATGATTTCCATAATATTGAAGGGAATAAATGGATTTTTGTAAAAGGAATGGAAAATGCCTTTTTCGATATGGAGTTAGGTAAAGGAAATCCCTGGCTAAAGGCAGATCCGTTTTACGGCAATGACAAAGAAGCTTATATAATAACTCTTTTATTAGATAAAGAACGCCACGTTAGAGGGAAGTACGTAACTGCTCTTAGTCCGGATATTACAAGAATATCGAAGGAGATTGTGCTTTTGTTAAGAGAAGAATACCTTAAAAAGAATGATTAAAGGATCTCTATATATTGTACTAATTTCACTATTTTTCCTTTCTTGTAAAGAAGAGAATAAATTACCTGTTTGGGGTCAAAAGGAATTTATCGAAGGAATTGATAAAGACACCGTTTATCATACTATTTCTTATTGGAACTTCACGAATCAAGATGGTGAATTGATTTCCAAAGGAGATTATGCGGGAAAAGTGTACGTTGCGAATTTCTTTTTTACGAGATGCCCTGGTATTTGTCCGGTATTAACGAAAAATATCCAACAAGTTCAAGCCGCAACAAAGGGATTAAATGTTTCATTTTTATCACACACGGTAGACCCAAAAAACGATACTGTAGGCAGATTGAAATGGTATTGCGAAAGCAAACAACTGGATAATTCCAACTGGGATTTTGTAACAGGAGATCAAAGATCGATTTATGAAATGGGTGTGTTAAGTTATCTTGTTCCAAACGCCGAAGATGCTTTAGCTCCTGGGGGTTTTTTACATTCAGATAAATTTATCTTAATCGACACAAAGTCTCGAATAAGAGGAATGTATAGCGGAACAGATAGTACGGAAGTGAATCAATTAATAATAGATATTCAAAAGTTAAAACAAGAGTAGAGAATTTTTTATTTCAAATACAAATCCATTAATTTTGGATAAACACAACATACAATATGAATTTACCTGAACCTTCACTCACCAAAAATGACAAATTAGCCAAAAGATTAATCTGGACTGTATCCATCGTTGTATTCGCTGTTGTGGTATTGCTGCATGAGCTTAAACTTGAAGTAGATCTTGGGTTCGATGTTCACATCTTTGCTAAAATAAATGCAATTATTAATGGCATGGTTGCTACTCTTTTATTGCTAGGGATCTATTTTGTTAAATCAAAAAGATACATTCTTCATAAAAAGACAATGAATCTTGCAATTTTACTTTCATTGTTGTTTCTGTTGTCTTATATAGCACACCATATTTTAGCAGATAGCACTTCATTTGGTAAAGATGGCCCTATTAGGTATGTTTATTATACAATTTTAATTTCTCACATAATATTAGCTGGGATATCTTTGCCTTTTATTTTATTTACTGCATACAGAGCATCTATTTCTGAATTTCCAGCTCATAAAAAAATGGCGAAATATGTTTTTCCTATATGGCTGTATGTTGCAGTTACAGGAGTTATTGTTTATTTGATGATATCCCCTTATTATTAGGTCTTTTATATTTATCTTTGCGTATGCTTCGAAAGTTGTTCATACTAATTGTTTTATTGAGTCTTCAGCTAGTTTCTTTTGCTCAGGGCTGTTCCACATGTCGTGCTCAAATTGAATCTAGTCAGGAAGTTGATCTTAGTGTCGGACAGGGCCTAAACATGGGAATTATTTTCTTAATGATTGTTCCTTATGTTATTTTATACCTTTTGTTCAGAACAAAAATAAAGTCCTTTTTTAAAGCCTTTAGAGCATTACAATAATAATCTTTCTATTAAGGGTTTGTAATTCATAAACCTATCATTTATCTTTGTGTACTCAAGCAAAATAGCTTTTAAGAGAATTAGACAATTTTATTTTTGTTTATGTCAATGAAAAATATAGAAACATAGAGATATGGGGAGATATTTTAAGGCAGAGATAAGCAAAAAGGAAGAGATAAAAATTCGAAAACCTATTTTTGTTTGCGTATAATAGTTCTTTATTAACTTATCAAGAAAGGTGGAGGGAAAGGCCCTTTGATACCTTGGCAACCTTCCGTCTCGATAGCTATCGGTAGTATCGGAAAAGGTGCCAATTCCATTCTAAGCATATTTAGAATTAGATGAGTCGAAGTAAATTTGTAGAAGTATCTATTAAATCTCTTTCGACTAAAATGTTGATAGAGATTTTTTGTTTTTTAGACTATGCTAAACATTAGAGAGATATTAAAAGAGCGAATTCTGGTTTTGGATGGCGCAATGGGGACCATGATCCAGCGACACAAACTAGAAGAAGAAGATTTCCGTAAAGGATGGTTTGAGGATCACGAATCACCATTAAAAGGCAATAATGATTTATTATCCTTAACGCGTCCAGATATTATCAAAGATATTCATGCGCAATACTTTGCTGCTGGAGCAGATATAGTGGAAACAAATACATTTAGTGGAACTACCATTGCTCAAGCAGATTATAGTCTTGAAAAATATGTTTATGACATTAATTTTGAAAGTGCTAAAATAGCAAGAGAAGTTGCAGACGAGTTTACTTTAAAAGACCCTAACAAGCCTCGATTCGTTGCCGGATCAATTGGTCCTACTAACAGAACTGCTTCAATTTCTCCAGATGTAAATGACCCAGGATACAGAAACACCTCTTTTGATGAGCTTGTTATTGCTTATGTGGAGCAGACAAAAGCACTCATGGAAGGCGGAGTCGATCTTTTATTAGTCGAAACTGTCTTTGACACGTTGAATGCCAAAGCAGCGTTATTTGCAATTATGAAAGCCTTTGATGAGGTCGGAAAAGAATTACCGATAATGGTATCAGGCACAATTACAGATGCAAGCGGGCGAACGCTAACAGGCCAAACCACAGAATCGTTTATGATATCTATGTCACACATGCCCTTATTAAGTATCGGACTTAATTGTGCTTTAGGAGCAAGAGAAATGAAGCAATACTTGCATGTGTTATCGGACAAAAGTAAATTTTCAGTCAGCGCCCATCCAAATGCTGGTTTACCAAATGAATTTGGAGAATATGATGAAACTCCTGAAATAATGGGAGAACAAATTGAAGAGTTCCTAGAAGCGGGTTTGATAAACATTATAGGCGGATGCTGTGGAACAACACCCGATCATATAAAGGTAATGGCTGAATTAGCCTATAAATATTCCCCAAGAGAATTAAAAATAGAGGCATAATGAGTTTACATCCAGATTATCAAGGGGCATATAAATACAAATGGAACAACCTTCCATTTATGCAGTTAAGCGGTTTAGAGCCTTTAATTGTTACTCCAGAAATGAACTTTATTAATGTTGGAGAGCGAACAAATGTTACAGGTTCTCGAAAATTCTTACGTTTAATTAAGGAAGAATTATTTGAAGAGGCTCTCAGTGTTGCGCGCGATCAAGTTGAAGGTGGAGCGCAAATTATTGACATTAATATGGATGAAGGAATGTTGGACGGAGTCGCCTCTATGAAAAAATTCCTAAACCTGATTGCTTCTGAGCCGGATATCTCAAAAGTTCCTATAATGATTGATTCGTCAAAGTGGGAAATTATTGAAGAGGGATTAAAATGTGTGCAAGGGAAAAGCATTGTCAATTCAATTAGTCTGAAAGAAGGGGAGGAAGAATTTAAAAGGCAGGCTACTCTTATTAAGCGATACGGTGCGGCCACTATTGTGATGGCATTTGATGAAAATGGACAAGCGGACAATTACGAAAAACGTGTCCAAATGTGCGAACGTTCTTATCGTGTGTTGGTCGATGAAGTTGGATTTTCACCTGAAGATATTATTTTTGACCCAAATATATTTCCTGTTGCTACGGGAATGGAAGAACATAACGATAATGCTTTAGACTTCTTTAGAGCTACTCGCTGGATTCGAGAAAATTTACCAGGAGCGCATGTAAGCGGAGGGGTCAGCAACGTTTCTTTTTCTTTTAGAGGAAATAATGCGGTGCGCGAAGCAATGCACTCTGCATTTTTATACCATGCAATTCGTGAAGGAATGGATATGGGGATTGTTAATCCTGCTATGCTCGAAGTATATGATGAAATTCCTAAGGATCTTCTGGAAAGAGTGGAAGATGTTTTGTTGAATAGAAGACCTGATGCGACAGAAAGATTACTGGATTTCGCAGAGACAGTTGACGGAACAGTTCAAAAAGAAGAAAAAGTTTTAGAATGGAGAAGTAAGCCTATTAAAGAGCGACTTTCTTACGCTTTGGTGAAAGGAATAACAGACTTTATAATTGAAGATACTGAAGAGTGCAGACAGAATTTTGAAGAACCTGTAGAAGTTATCGAAGGTCCGCTAATGGATGGGATGAACGTTGTGGGCGATTTATTCGGATCGGGAAAAATGTTCTTGCCACAGGTTGTAAAGTCAGCTAGAGTTATGAAAAAAGCGGTAGCTTATTTACTGCCATATATTGAGGCAAGTAAGACAGGTGCAGCGAGATCCCAAGGTAAAATACTAATGGCAACTGTTAAAGGGGATGTTCACGATATTGGAAAGAACATAGTAGGTGTTGTTTTGGCTTGTAATAATTACGAAATTATAGACATGGGGGTTATGGTTCCAGGCGAAAAGATTATTAAAAAAGCCATAGAAGAAGGAGTTGATATAATAGGTTTAAGTGGGTTAATTACACCTTCATTAGATGAAATGGTGCATGTTGCTAAAGAAATGGAAAGAGCGGGGTTAAAAATTCCTCTGATGATTGGTGGCGCAACTACCTCAAGAGTCCATACTGCTGTTAAGATTGAAGAACATTTAAAAGGCGCGCAAACAGTCCATGTTTTAGACGCTTCTCGTTCGGTTACTGTTGTGGATAGTTTATTGAATCCCTCGAGAAAAGGACCTTACATAAAGAATCTGCAAGAAGAATATGAGAAGATAAGGGTGAACCACGCTAAAAAAAGAGGGCAAAAAGCGTTCTTAAAAATTGGCGATGCTCGTAAAAACAAAATTCAGATTGACTGGACCAGCACTTCTATAGTAAAGCCTAAGCAGCTGGGGATTCAACTTTTAAAAGATTTTGATTTATCGAAGCTAACGCGTTTTATTGATTGGACTCCGTTTTTCCAAACCTGGGAATTGCATGGCCGGTTTCCAAAAATATTAGAAGATAAAGTGGTTGGAGTTGAGGCAAGCCGATTGTACGCAGATGCTTTAGCGATGTTAAATAAGATTGTAACCGAAAAATGGTTGACAGCAAATGCTGTCTTTGGGTTGTTTCCAGCAAACAGCGTAAATGACGATGATATAGAAATTTATACAGATGAATCGAGAGAAGAAATAGTGGCCGTTTCCAATCAAATGCGACAACAATTAAAAAAGGCTGCTGGAGCACCTAATAATTGTTTAGCAGATTTTATAGCTCCAAAAGAGACAAAAGTTGAAGACCATATAGGCGCTTTTGTTGTTACTACAGGCTTAAATATTGAGAAAAAAATAACAGAGTTTGAATTGGACCATGATGATTATAATTCAATTTTATTAAAAGCATTAGCAGATCGATTAGCTGAAGCATTTACAGAATACTTGCACCAGCATGTTCGTCAGGAAGCTTGGGGATACTCGCTAAAGGAGGAGCTCACAAATGAAGAATTGATAAAAGAAAAATACAAAGGAATTCGACCAGCCCCAGGTTATCCTGCTTGCCCGGATCATACGGAAAAAGAGACGATTTTCGAAATATTGGATGCAACAAAAAACACCGGAGTAGAATTAACAGAGTCGTTAGCGATGACTCCAACAGCTTCTGTAAGTGGTTGGTTTTTTGGAAATGAGCAAGCGAAGTATTTTGGAGTTGGTAAAATAGAAAAGGATCAAGTGCAAAGTTTAGCGACTCGAAAAGCAAAGGATTATGCAGTTATGGAAAAGTGGTTGTCTCCTAATTTGAATGAATAACGCTTATTTTCCGATTACTATATCAAACTCCATGTCCTTAGGAACGCACATTACCTCGTTGCAAATCATGTAATAGACAAAACCAGAAAGAGATGCTAAGTTCGATTTAATCTTTACTTTTTGGGTAAACGTAACGTCACCATCATAGTAGTTGACTTGCACTCCAAACGCATCATCCATAACCGAATGCATTTTATCTTTGTCTTCGCTAACTTTTCCGATGAGCTCAATATTTTCGTTAACATCAAATGCAAATTCGGTAGGAAGTGGTCCAGCATCTGGGCTGGGTAAATCTTGAGAATATAAATGCCAATCACTTCCAATGTTTGCATGAAAAATGATTAAATAGGTGTTGTCTTCTTTTTCAACTTTTTCTTTTGTAGTTGACCACTTAACAGCGTCTTGAGACATTGAAAAAAGAGAAATGAATGAAAATAACCCAATTAATAGAATGTGTTTTTTAATCATGTTTAATTTCATAACAAAAGTTATACCACTACTATTTCTTTTGGTTTACTGAAATTGAAAACTCTTCGTCATAGTTAATACAACCCTCTTCACAAACCTGAACATATATTTTCCCCTTAATGACTAGAGGTTCGTCATTCAATAGTTTGATTGACCGAGTGAATATAGCCTGGTTTTCGAAGTGTGTGATGTCGAATCCCCAAACAGTGTCAAAATAAGTATGAGAATTTTCCTCCAAAGGCTCACTTATAAACTCGAATAATGAGTCATTGTAATATTCAATAAAGGTAGGTAAGGGCCCATCATCTCCTGCTACTTGGGAGTATGTGTGCCAACCTTTTTCTAAATCGCCTATGAACCTTAGTTGATAATTATCGTCTCCTATAGGGACAGCATCATAGCTTAGTGCAATGTGGTGATTGTTTTCAGCCACAACCTTTTTATTCCCTTCTATTTCGGAAAGGTCGACTTCTCCTTTAGTTAGTTTTTTAAAGGCATCTAGCCCACACTGCAACCAGTCAGCATATGCCTGAACATCTGGAGTATAACTTTTTGGATTTGTCAGAAGGTATCCATCAGGACTTAGCAATACATAAAAGGGTTGAGAAACTTTACCGAACCTAAGGGTTTCAAAAGTGGCCCATTTATCTCCAAC
>CAWUXI010000125.1:0-40787 GCA_963926405.1 uncultured Flavobacteriales bacterium | reverse complement strand
ATTCGCTTAAAAGGAGATTCAAAATCCTACCAATTTCGCTTGAAGTCTAAATCCAATACATACTATTCTTATATCACAACATTTTCAACATCGAATAGCTGGGAGACGATTAACATTAATCTACACGATTTATATCCAAGTTTTAGAGGCAATAAATTAGATAAAGAAAATTTTAATGAATCCTCTATTGAGGAAATCTCCTTTCTGATTGCGAACAAAAAAGATGAATCCTTCAAGCTTATTATTGACAAAATTGAAATCAATTAAACGAAATGGAAATCTCAAAACAATCCAATATATACCGGTTATATAATCAACAGTTTCTGCCTATATCCAAAGGAACTGCTTGGCGATTTTTTTCTACTCCGCAAAATTTGCAAAAAATAACGCCTGAAGAACTCGATTTCAGAATGACCAGTCCGGATGAAGGAAAGGTGTATCTTGGGCAGATAATCACTTACTCTATTCGTCTAAACAAAGTTTTCAAGATGAACTGGGTTACTGAAATCACTGGAATGATCCATGAAAATTCTTTTGTAGATGAGCAGCGTTTCGGACCTTATAAAATGTGGCATCACCGGCACGCTTTTGAGGAAGTTGATGGCGGTGTCTTAATGACAGATGTCGTACATTTTAAAATTCCTTTCTCATTGATTGCCCCCCTTGCTTATCGATTTTTTATAAAACAAAATTTAAAACGAATCTTCAGTTATAGAACAGAAAAATTAGACGAACTAATCAGTTCAAACCAACTTGTATGAAATTGGCCATTAGCATATTTATTTTTCTGTTGCTTAACTTTACCGCACTTGCTATTGGAGGCCTATTTACGGGTGACGGAGTAACTTCTGACTGGTATAACACGCTGAACAAAGCGCCTTGGACACCTCCAGGCTGGGTTTTTGGGTTGGCATGGACAGCAATAATGATTTGCTATTCTTTTTATATGGCAATCCTTTACAAACGAAATGACAGACGAAAAAAAATTATAACCCTATACGCCGTCCAACTTTTTTTCAATATTTCCTGGAATCCTCTATTCTTCTATTTGCAAAATGCCTTAATAGCACTCTTCGCCATTCTATTTCTAACAATCATTGTAGCTTATTTCTTATTCCACTATCAAAAAACCATGCGGTGGACTAGCTTGTTAATTCTTCCTTACTTTATTTGGTTGTGTATTGCAACATCTTTGAACCTCTATATCTTAGTCTATAATTAACTTATGAAAGATTCTATTTCTATATTTTGGTTTAGAAGGGACCTTCGACTTGAAGACAATACTGCTTTGAACGCAGCACTTTTACACCATGATAAAGTGCTGCCAATTTTCATTTTTGACACCAACATTCTTGAAGAGCTTGAAGAAAATGACCCTAGAGTTTCATTCATTTATAGCACCTTGAAAGCCATGGACAATGAACTAAGTAAAGAGGGATCAGGAATTAGTTGTTTTAAAGGGAAAGTTGAGAGTGTTTTTAAGCATCTAATTGAAAAATACAATGTAACGGATGTATATTTCAACAAAGACTATGAACCTTATGCAGTAAGTAGAGATAATTCTATTCAAAAAATGCTTCATTCTAAAGACATCTCTTCACATATTTTCAAAGACCAAGTTATTTTTGAAGAACTAGAGATCACCAAAGACGACAAGTCCCCGTATACCGTATTTACACCTTATAAAAAGAAATGGCTTCAGAATTTTAATCTATCCGGTGTTTCTTCGGTCTTAGAGCACAAACCCAAACATTTTTATAAAGGAAATACCTCTTTCCCTAGCTTAAATTCTATCGGCTTCAAGCCTTCTTTAATTCAAATACCTCCTTTCGACTTGAGTGTTGTTGAAGATTACAAAAAGCTAAGAGATTTTCCATCAATTAAAGGGACGAGTCAATTAAGCACGCACCTTCGCTTTGGAACAGTTAGCATAAGAAATATAATACAGAATTTAAACGTGGATTCCGTTTTTCTAAGTGAACTTATCTGGAGAGAATTCTTTATGCAAATCCTCTATAATTTCCCTAATGTTGTGTCTTCCAATTTCAAGGCTAAATACAACCAAATTGAATGGAGGAATAACCTAACTGAATTTAAAGCTTGGTGTGAAGGCAAAACAGGATATCCAATTGTAGATGCGGGAATGCGAGAATTGAATGAAACTGGACTAATGCATAATAGAGTAAGAATGATTACAGCTGGATTTCTTTGTAAGCACTTATTAATCGATTGGAGATGGGGGGAAGCTTATTTCGCTTCAAAATTATTGGATTATGACCTTTCTGCTAATAATGGAAATTGGCAGTGGGCTGCAGGAACGGGATGTGATTCCGCTCCCTATTTCAGAATTTTTAACCCAAGTACCCAACAGATGAAATTTGATAAAAATGCTGTCTATACAAACAAATGGAACCCTGGTTGGGAACTATCTTCAACCGTCCCAATTGTAGAACATGCCTATGCACGAAAAAGAGCGTTGGAGACATATAAAGTAGGCCTCTCGAATAGTATAGAACAGTAAATAATTAAGATGATTCAAATACATATAGCTTTATGAAAATTCTTTTAACAGGCGCTACAGGATATATTGGGAAGCGAATTCTTCCTATACTGGTAAACAAAGGCTATGATGTTGTTTGCTGTGTTAGAGATAAATCTAGATTCAATCCACCGCAGTCTTTGAAGGAAAAAATTTCAGTCATAGAAATTGACCTACTAAACAAATCCTCTCTTACAGAAATTCCAAAGGATATTGATGTAGCTTATTATTTAGTTCATTCTATGGCAACAGCGGACAATTATAGGTTGTTGGAACAACAGTCTGCTATCAATTTTCGCGATAGACTTTCCAATACTAACGTTAAACAAGTTATATACTTAAGTGGGATTGTTAATGAATCTAATTTATCTAAGCATCTTCTTTCTAGAAAAACTGTAGAAGAAGAGCTTGAAAAAGGTAGCTTCAACCTAACCTGTCTTAGAGCGGGAATAATTGTGGGCTCTGGAAGTGCTTCATTTGAAATAATGCGGGATTTAGTAGAAAAACTTCCTGTTATGATCACGCCTAAGTGGCTTTTAACAAAATGTTCTCCGATAGGCATATCTGACGTGCAAACTTTTTTGACAAAATGCATCCTTAATGAAGAGACATTTAATAGAAATTTTGACATCGGTTGCGATGACGTGCTCTCCTACAGAGAGATGTTGCTCGATTTTGCCGAAGTCAGGAGTTTAAAACGGAAAATTTGGACGGTACCTTTAATGACTCCAAAACTATCCTCCTATTGGCTCTATTTCGTAACCTCTACATCTTATAAATTGGCTAGATCCTTGGTAGAAAGTATGAAGGTCGAAGTTGTTTGTAGGGACCATGAAATCAATACAATACTAGGAATTCAGCCTATCTCATATAAGGAGGCTTTAATCAAGGCGTTTGATCGTATTGAAAACAACGACATTGCCTCTAGCTGGAAAGATTCTTATTCAAGTAGCGAGATGAATATAAGTATCTCAGAATACATTTCTGTGCCTGAGTTTGGTTGCTTTAAAGATGCTCGGGTAGAAGCTGTTGAGAATCGTAAATCATCCATTGATAAAATCTGGAGTATTGGAGGTGAAAACGGATGGTATCATGGAAATTGGTTATGGAGGATTCGTGGGTTTTTGGATAAATTAGCTGGCGGAGTCGGATTAAGAAGAGGGCGCACAAATCAGAAAACTATTTCTGTGGGAGATTCATTAGACTTTTGGCGGGTATTATATGCAAACAAGGAGGAAGGAAGATTGTTGCTTTTCGCGGAAATGAAACTCCCAGGAGAAGCATGGCTAGAGTTTAAAATAATTGATGAGGAACTTTTTCAAACGGCAACTTTTAGACCGCTCGGTTTGATGGGTAGGTTATATTGGCTTGCTGTTTACCCTTTCCATGGAATAATATTTAAAGGAATGATTAAAAAACTAAGTAAAACTCTCTGAAGTTAATCTTTAGGTAATTTCATTAGTAAAATCGCTTATAACATTCCATAAAAAGCACAAAGAATATATAACACATATATTTACAGTTGATTATGTCTGTTTATAATACTTATTTCTAGAATAAATCTTCATGTTTTTTCCCTGATAAATAGTAAATATAATGAACTATCTCGGTGTTTTTTGTTTTTTTTGCCAAAACTAACATTCAGTTAAGGTGCTGTTTGTTAATTAGTTGATTGCTGATAAAATCCGGAAACAACATATTGTTTAATTATTGTGATAATTAGTTAAACAATATAACTTATATTTGTTTAAAGATTTCACATTTAGGCCAAACAAAAAAGCATTAATAACCTAGATTGAATTTCTGACTTAATAATTTTGATTAACCTTTTTGTGGTCATAATGACCTCAAAATATTTGATTAGTTAAAAAGAAATAAACTTTCACGAAAATTAAATTAATATAAAAATATAAGCATGATGAAATTTACAGAAAAATATTACCCGGTTATACTTGCATTTATTAGTTTTCTCTTGTCGGTATCCCTATGGTTTAATGGTCAGAAGGATGAGGGTATGTTCGTTGGAATCTGGGTTCCCTCTATTTTAGCCCTAGCAATATTCATCAGGCTTGTAAAAAACGACTAACCATGGAAGACTTAACACTTTTTATTATCGGATTTTGTATATTTTCTATCTATTTATTTTTTCTTCTTAGAATGATCTCCAGACAGCATAATATTCAAAAGAATTCCCAATCTTCAGTTCACAAGGTTGAAAGCAAAGTTAACGAAGATAACGCATCCTCCAATTAATTTAATTTTTGGATAGAATTGAGAATAATAGCTCTATAATTAAACTTTCGAAACATGAGAAACTATATAATAATTGGTGGTTCTTCTGGAATAGGTATGGAGCTAGTCCGTCTTCTTGAACTGCAGGGAGCAAATGTAATTGCGACCTACAATAATAATTTAATTCAAGATCGACAAAATGTAAAATACGTAAAGTTCGATGTTAGAACAGATGCTTTAGATATTGATAATTTACCAGAGGAAATTCATGGCCTAGCCTATTGTCCAGGTAGTATTAATTTAAAACCATTTCATCGTTTTAAAGAAGAAGACTTTTTAGAAGATTTTAAACTACAAGTTTTAGGGGCTACTAAAGTCATTAATCTTCTTCTACCAAACTTGAAAAAAAGTGGAAACTCCTCAATACTTTTATTTTCAACTATCGCTGTGCAATCTGGCTTTAGTTTTCATTCGCAGGTTGCTATGTCTAAAGGTGCAATTGAAGGATTAACGAGATCTTTGGCTGCTGAATTGGCTCCTGCCATTCGCGTAAATGCGTTAGCGCCATCTCTGACAAACACCAATTTGGCAAGTAGATTTTTAAATACGCAAGAGAAAGTAAATCTACATGCTGAAAAAAACCCATTAAAGAAAATAGGAGAAGCCAAAGACATCGCTGAAGCGGCAGCTTTCTTACTAACACCAAGTTCATCTTGGGTAACAGGTCAAATTATTCATGTAGATGGCGGAGATTCAATAATAAAACAATAAATAATCTGTTCTAGCTTATGTCAAAGTATTGGGACTCAGAGACATTTCCGTTACTAGTTTTGCATACAAAGTTGAACACTTGAGATTAAATTAAAGCCATTATATCTTGCGCATTACCTTTAGTTAACTATTTTTACTTTTAGTTATACGGAAAACAATGTCAACATATTCAATAAAAGCATTAGAAAAATTATCAGGAATTAAAGCGCATACTATTCGAATATGGGAAAAAAGATATGCTTTGTTTACTCCATTGAGAACTGACACTAACATTAGGTATTACGGAGATAATGAGTTAAAAAGGTTACTCAATGTGACATCGCTGATTAGTCGTGGATTTAAGATTTCGAAAATTTCTGAAATGTCTGATAATGAAATTAACCAGCAATTGGATAATTTAATCACAGACATTAAATATTCAGACTCAATTTCGGAAGTATTAATCAATCAATTTATTACATCTGCTATAAATTACGATGAGCATTCTTTTGAAAAAGCATTTTCCTTAGCTATTTCAAGATATGGTCTTATTGATACTTACATTAATATTATATACCCTTTATTAGAAAAGGTGGGAATATTATGGACAAAATCTGATTTAATGCCAGCCCAAGAACATTTCCTCAGTAACTTAATTAAACAAAAAATCCAAAGTGCAATTGACAATATTGCTCCAGTAGCTCAATCTGAACAGCCTTGGGTATTGTTTTTGCCTGAAGAAGAGGTACATGATATTGGCCTTCTCCTGTCTTCTTACATTCTCCGAAAGAAAGGAAGGACAGTTATTTATTTAGGTGCGAGAGTTCCAAAAGACAGCCTTTTCTCTGTTCTAGAATTGTTTCCTAAAGCTAAATTATTATTTTTCCTAGTTAAAGAGTTTAATGGGAATAGCATTCAGAACCTTGTTAAAAACATGAACGTCAAATACCCGGAGTCAACAGTGCACATAGGGATAAATCCAAAAAGATTACTAAAATTAGAGGCGAATATCGATTTCGAAACAATTCACTCTGTTAAGTCTTTGATTAAAAAACTTTAACAAAAAAATTTATCGTATTGTTTTTTGTTTAACTTTGTTTAAGTTATGTTAAACAAGAAAAAAATATGTGTAATAGGATCTGGTGTTTCAGGCTTGTGTTCTGCTATTGAGTTAGCGGACAAAGGAATGGAGGTGCATGTATTTGAAAAAAACAAGGAAATTGGAGGAAGAGCACGAAAATTTAGCGCTGAGGGTTTTACTTTTGACATGGGGCCCAGCTGGTATTGGATGCCAGACGTTTTTGAAAATTTCTTTAAAAGATATGACAAGAATTTACACGACTATGTCGACCTGGTAAAACTAGATCCAGGGTTTCAAATTATTTACAATAACGAAACGATTCAAATACCTGAAAAATTTGAGGAACTCGTTTTGCTCTTTGAACGAATAGAGACAGGAGCAGGCGAGAAGCTGGTTCAGTTTATAAAGGAGGCTGAAACAAAGTATACAATAAGCATGAAAGATTTGGTTTTCAACCCAAGCCTTTCAATTAAAGAGTTTATTAGGGTAGATGTTATAAAAGCTACATTTAAATTAGATTTATTTTCCTCGTTTAAAACCCACGTAAACAAATTTTTTAAGCATCCTAAATTACTCTCTATAATGGAGTTCCCAATTTTGTTTTTAGGAGCATTACCCAAAAACACCCCAGCCTTGTATAGTTTAATGAATTATTCCGGCCTGAAACAAGGAACCTTTTACCCTATTGGAGGCTTCTCAAAAATAATTGATGCCTTTTATGACTTAGCAATCGAAAAAGGAGTCACTTTTCATTCAGATGCGGCTGTAACAAAGCTTCATTTAATTGGCAAAAAAATAGATTATATCGAAACGGCAAAAGGGTCATTTTTTGTAGATAAGGTTCTTTCTTCTGCGGATTATCACCATACCGAGCAAGCACTGCTTCCTTTAAGCCATAGAACTTACAGTGAAAAGTACTGGGACTCTAGAGTTTTCGCTCCCTCCAGTTTGATTTTTTATTTGGGGATAAATAAAAAAATTGAAAACTTAGAGCATCACAATTTGTTTTTTGATGAAGACATTCAGCAACATGCAACAGAGATTTATGAAGATCCAAAATGGCCCACCAAACCATTGTTTTATGTTTGTTGCCCTTCAAAAACGGACAAAACAATTGCTCCAGAAGGGATGGAAAATTTATTCATCCTCATGCCAATTGCCACAGACTTATCCGATACAGAAGAAATAAGAGAGAAATATTTTGATATAATTCTTAATCGGTTACAAAAATATATTGGTGAGGATATTTCACCTGCTATAATCTACAAAAGGAGTTATTGCGTTGCCGATTTTAAATCAGATTATAATGCCTACAAAGGGAATGCCTATGGACTTGCTAATACATTAAAACAAACCGCTTTCCTAAAACCAAAAATAAAACATAAAAAAGTGGAAAACTTGTATTATACGGGGCAATTAACAGTGCCCGGCCCAGGGGTTCCTCCTTCTATTATCTCAGGGCAGTTAGTAGCCAACCAACTAATTAAAGATATTAAAGACTATGAAACAGTTATTTGATGAAATATCAGTAAAGTCTAGTAAACTTGTCACAAATACGTACAGCACAAGTTTTTCTCTAGGGATTAAATTCCTAGACAAATCGATTAGAACACCCATTTATAATATTTACGGATTTGTGCGTTTCGCAGACGAAATTGTAGATAGCTTCCAGGGTTATGATAAAGAATATCTCTTGAAGAAATTTAGACAAGATACAGCTGAGGCCATAGAACAGAAAATAAGCCTAAACCCGATCTTAAATTCTTTTCAGGAAACAGTAAACAAGTATAATATAGAATGGGACCTAATTGAAACATTTTTAGAGAGCATGAAAATGGACTTGGACCCCATTACTTCAAGTCAAAAATATTATGAAAAGTATATTCTAGGTTCTGCTGAGGTAGTTGGCTTGATGTGCCTGCATGTTTTCACTGAAGGAAATATTGAAGAATATAACAAGCTTGCACCCTCAGCTAAAAAGTTAGGATCGGCATTCCAAAAAGTAAACTTTTTACGAGATGCCCAAGCAGATTTTATTGATCTAGGAAGAACTTACTTCCCAGGGGTGGACTTCAGCAACTTTAGCGATGCTGATAAGATAAAAATTGAAATGGATATTGAAAAGGATTTTAAAGAAGCTTTAGTTGGGATTAAACTACTCCCTCCATCATCAAGAGGCGGCGTTTACTTGGCTTACTATTACTACCTAAGGCTTTTTCGGAAAATTAAGAACGTCTCTTCAGAAAAAATTATAACCGAAAGAATCCGAATTCCGAACGCACAAAAATTTATTCTAATGGTGCAATCTTTTGCCAAACACCAAACCAACTTACTATGAAACTATTGCTCTTCTTACTTCTTTTCATTTCAGTAAACCCTCCTGTTTTCGCTAAAGGGGATGATTTAATTAAAGTTCGTAAATCTTATTATCTTGCAGTTGAAAGTGAAGAAAATCTTAAAGAGTTTGAAAATATTTTAATTAACTTTAGTAATCCAAATAATACTATACTTGGGTACATTGGAATGTCTTTTATGCTTAAGGCAAAATATGCTTGGCTGCCAAACGATAAATGGGAGTACTTTAATAAAGGAAAAAAATTCTTGGAGTCATCCATATCAAAAGACCCGAATAACATAGAGTTGAAATTTATGAGGTTTTGTATACAGAATAGCACCCCTAGCTTTCTGGGTTACAACAAGAATTTGGAAAGTGATAAAACGGATATATTTAAATCGTTTGCAGCTATTTCTGACAATGATTTAAAGTTACGGATTTCAAATTACATGTTTGAAGAGAAGGTCAAACTAACGGAAGCAGAACTAAAAACACTAAATAAATAACAGGTGCATTACTTAGTCAGTATAGTAATTGTCTTGGTGGCTTTCCTTTCTATGGAGCTAGTTGCCTATTTAACTCATAAGTATATTATGCATGGTTTTTTATGGAGTTTACACAAAGATCATCATGATCATTCGAACGAATCAAAATTTGAAAAAAACGATTACTTCTTTGTGATTTTTGCAATCCCTGGAATTTTAAATATCTTGTATGGATCCAGTGACCTATCTACTCCCTATTTTTGGAATGGAATCGGCATCACTTTATATGGAGCTACATACTTTTTTGTTCATGATTTATTTATTCATCAACGCATTAAGGTTTTACGCAATACAACTAACCCATATTTGCTTCTTTTACGGCGCGCTCATAAAATTCACCATAAGAGCATAAAGAAGAATGGAGGTGAATCATTTGGAATGCTCTTATTCATAAAACACAGGAGTAATAAAGCAATAAAACAGTAAAACTTTTAAGCTTTAAAGATTCTTTTAACTATTGCCTGCATAAATAGTTTGGGAGATACAGATGTTATTATCTTAAAATCCTCGGACAAAGTAGATTCTTCATCGAGAAATTTAAATATCGTTTTAGCGTTCACTTTTTTAAACATGGAGGCAAAAACGGTTGACCCTTTTGCATTATTACTAGCCAACACATCTAAAAAAAGTAAGTCGTAAAACCAGAACTTCGTTCTTTTTGAAAATTGAGTTAAATCATTTTCAGTTTTTAAAAACACAACTAAATCTTTCGTTTTCTTCGAAGTATTATTAAATGTATAGCCTGTACTTGCTTTAGTCCAACCACCCGCAGTGCCAATATTTAAAATGCTTTTTGAGTTCAATTCTTCAAATTTAAATGAGGTCATAGGTATTGCACCATTTTCTTTTTCTAAAATCTCAAAATCGGTAATCTTTTTTTCTGTTAAATAATCTTTAATTGCGTCTTCGTATTCGGAATGTTTTAATAATTCTTTTGAAAATAAAGTATATTCAACTAGCGCCGTTTTTTTATCGATTGGCAATACATACATAAAGCGGGTATTGCCGCTCTGAGGGATATTGAAATCCATAAAACTAGCAACAGAATCATCAAAGCAATCTGTTTTTGTTTTTACAAACCAACCCATAAAATGTTGTTGAAGAACAGGATATTTTTGTTGCGTTTCGTACACTGTTTTATTTGGAATGCTATTTAAAAGCTTCAATCCAAAATAGGTTGATTTATTTGCAACAACTGTTACTCCTTTATCCAACTCTGCATAGGTTTCAACACTGTCCTCAATGAAGGTAATATTGGATTTTAGATCAATACTTTTCCAAAGTTTATGATAGAATTTTTCGCTTCTAATCATTTTATAACTAAACGGTGTAATAGTAATTGTTTTCGAAAATGATTCACTACCAAAAAACACTTTAGGCCATGTTTTAGTTAATAAATCGTCCCATTCCCCTGTTCCTTCTTCCCAGTAGCACCATGTTCTGTCGTTCCCTTTATCTTTTACCTGATCGATAATTAAAATTGCTTTATCATCAAAATAACTGTCTTGCGACATCCGATATGCAAGCAGCAACCCAGAAGCACCAGCTCCTAATATGATATAGTCATATTGTTTCATCAAAAGAATAAAAAAGTAAAAAAGAAAAATGTTAGCGCAACAAATATGTGAATCGATAATTTCATATTTGTTTTTAAG
This sequence comes from uncultured Flavobacteriales bacterium, assembly GCA_963926405.1. Taxonomy (GTDB): domain Bacteria; phylum Bacteroidota; class Bacteroidia; order Flavobacteriales_D; family Parvicellaceae; genus CALSMU01. The sequence continues at coordinate 29,650 of CAWUXI010000125.1, read as the reverse complement.
GATATTTGATTATATAAATAATGAGCTATACTTCCTATAATAAACCAAGCAATATAATTTTTTAAGGGAATGGTATTATTTTCAAATTCCCAAAAGTCAAACCTCGGTGCGGATACCTCAATAATGACATCTAAAATCATCATAAGTAAACCTCCTAGTAAAGAACGGACAACAATGTTTCTATGAATCACCCTACTAAAGTCAGCAGTAATAAATGTTAGCAATGCCCAATTTACACAAATCATCAATGGAACTCCCCAAACTTTAATGCCTAAATTATCTCCATATGAATAAGTTCCAAAGAGCAACCCATAATTAACGCCTAAATATTCAGTGAAGAGGCCGATAAAAAAAGGTATAGAAAAAGCAATTAAAAATTTCTTAGAGAGATGTTCCAAATTCCAAATGATAAGAACAACATAAATCAATAAATTTAAAGGTGTTAACCCTAAAAACCATGAAGAATAGGAAGATAATATACCTACAATGCCAGAAATATTAAACAGCCAAATAATAAAAATTGATATGAATAGTTTATTTTTTGCTATCACGTGTCTTTTAAAATTAATTCAGAAACAATTTTCCCAGAAAGTAAACAAAGCGGAATACCTCCACCTGGATGAACACTTCCTCCACAAAAATATAAATTTGAAATTTGTTGACTAAAATTGGGGTGTCTTAAAAATGCCGCAAACTTATTATTACTAGAAGCTCCATATAATGCTCCTTGATAGGACATTGTTTTAGCCTCTATTAATCTTGGATCTAGGACTGTTTCAAATTCTATTAAATCTTCAATCTTTACGGAAAGAGAAACGGAAAGCTTTCTAAGAACTTCAACTCTCGTTTTTTCTATAATATCGTCCCAGTCCTGTCCAGTATTACTAGGAACGTTTACCATAACAAACCAATTTTCACAGCCTTTAGGTGCGTCAGCTTTATTTTCTTTTGAGGTAATATTAATATAAACAGTAGGATCTTTATACACATTGTTTTTTTCAAAAATATGCTCAAATTCTTGTTTGTAATCATCAGAAAAGAAAATATTATGTAAATCTAATGTTGGAAATTCTTTTTTTATCCCCCAGTAAAAAATTAATGCTGAACTAGATCTGGGCTGCTTTAAGATTTTTTCCGGCGACTTTTGATCTTTCAGTAAAGTTCTATAGGTTGAAACTACATCACTATTAGAAATGATATAATCGGCTAAATAATCTTTGTTGTTACAAAAGATTCCAACTGCTTTTTTCTTCTGAATAATTATTTTTTCAACTTTTGAATTAAAATGAAATTCAATACCTAAATCAAGGGCTAATTGATAGATGCTTTTTGTAATAGAGTGCATTCCCCCTTCTGGGAAAAAAGTGCCGTAATGTTGTTCTAGGTGAGGAATCATAGACATAATACCAGGTGTTTGATATGGAGATGAGCCATTGTATGTAGCAAATCTATCAAATAGCTGAACTAGTTTTGGGTCATTGAAAGACTTAGAATTGTAAGCGTGTAAACTTGTGTTTATATCTAAACTTCTTACTTTAAAAATAGCTTTTAAGGTGTCTTTTGTAAGATAAGTAGCTAATTTATGTAATGAATTCTCTAGAAACAATGAAGAAGTTAAGTCGTACTTCTTCTTACTTTTTTTAAAGTAATTCAACACATCTTCTTCTTCTACATCAAAAGTGCTAGCTGCTTTTGATGCAAATTCCTTTTCTTTAGAGGCTGCCTGAAAAGTTGTGCCGTCTTTGTAAAAATAATGACAAACAGTATCTTTTCGCTTATATGAAAAATAGTCTTCAGCTTTTTTATTTGAAACAGTAAATAATTCATCAACAAAGTGCGGCATTGTAAACAAAGAAGGGCCCATGTCAAAGCGGTAACCCTGTTCTGAAAACGCTGTTAGTTTTCCTCCTGGATAGTCATTTGTTTCAAAAACAGTCACTTGGAATCCTGAATTTTGAAGACGAATAGCCGAAGATAACCCTGCAATTCCAGCACCTATAACTATTGCCTTCTTTTTGTAATTCTTCTTTTCAGGTGGTTCAATTGCCATATTCTTATATGAAAATTTTTGGTTGTGTAAATTTGATGAAAAGATTTCTAATATGCGTCTTGAAAAAACATTTTCCGCATTATATTAATCCTTTAATAGTGATGATAATTGTTAGCTATTCCGCGAGCACATATTTTACATCTATCATTTTCTACTCTTTAGATAAAGCCTAATTCATATGGGGCCCTAATTTTTTAAGGAATTCCAAGGAATAGCTATCTTAGCATCATGCATAAACTTAGTAATTGTCCTATTTGCGACTCTGTCTCTATTGGCTCTTTTATAAAGACAGAGGCGCAGATGCATTCTAATAATGAGTTGTTCAATTTTGACCAATGCACAGAATGTCAGCTGGTTTTCTTAAACCCTAGAGTACCTTTTGATGAACTAAAAAAATACTATACTTCTCATTACCTGCCATACAGAGGAGCGAAAGCTTGGGGTAAATTTGAGAAATTGGTGGAGAACAGCCAGCAGAAATTAGATTTAAAGCGAGTGAAGCGAATAAAGAATGCTCATAACATATCACCAGATTCGTTTATTTTGGACATCGGCTGCGGGAAGCCAAGTTTCTTAAAAGCTTGTAAGAAAGAGTTAAATTGCCAAACTTTGGGTATTGACTTTAGCGATGAGGGATGGAAAGATGAATATGTACATTTTGATGGTCTCGACTTGCGCGTAGCGGAAATTAAAGACCTACCAGCTATTCAGCCTGACGTAATTACCATGTGGCATTATTTAGAGCATGATTATACCCCATTTGAAAACCTCAGCTATCTAAAGTCCCTTGCGAAACCATCTACTAAGCTGATAATTGAAATTCCAAATTTTGATTCATCTAGCAGAAAAAAATACGGTGAAAATTGGGCTGGTTGGCATACCCCTCGGCATCTTTCTTTATTCTCTCCAAATAATGTAATACTGCTACTTCAAAAAAGCGGATGGAAAGTTTCTGAGCTGGATACGTACGGTACGATGGATCCTTATTTGCTTCACTGGATGAGTAGGATGGAACAAAAAGGCATTAAGTGGAATAAAAACATGGAACATGAATTTTGGAAATTTGTGTTTGGGATGATATTATTTGCGCCAAAAAAATGGATGCAGAAAAGATCTTCTCTTGGAATTATGACAGTTATTGCAACTCCTCAATAGCTTCTGTTGATACAGAACATTAGGTTATTAAAAGCTCAACAAATCTTTGCCCTCCCAAGTACCGGTTGATTTGTAGGGTTGGAAACGCGCAAATAGCTCTTCTCTATACCAGACGTTCTGCCGTGTTCTTCTAATCGCCTCTTGATGTTGTTTGCTATTGTAGGCAAACTGTTTTACTGCTTCAAAATTTTTCCATAAGCTAAATGTGGCCATTTGAACTACCGGAACCTCTCCTATTCCTTTCGTATAAATTAACCCTTCATTTCCATCCAAAGCTTCTTGTGAAGTAGGCACATATTTCCAAAATCGGATAAGCCAATTCCACTTAATCGTTGCCCTGGTAATGACAGCAATCGGTAGGCTAGGATCTAGGTCTGCTCCCTTCTCAAAAGGGGTTTTTCCAACCCAGGTACCCCCAGCAGAAATATTTTTCATGTAAAGTGTAAACAACTCATCCGTGCGGTCATTGTATTGCTTGATCAAATCAGAAGACTTCAAAAAGGTATGGGCAGCTTCTTCAGATTCCCATACTTGAAGAAGACAGTACACAGACCAATCCGGAAAAGGATTAAAGCCTCTTCCCCTTCCACTTCCCAAAAGCCGATAAAAGGTTAACCCGTTCGTGTTTGCTAAACCTTTGTGCGCGAACTGCATCATTTTCAACCCCCAAAACTTATTGCGTAATGACGTATATTTGAAAAAAGAAAGAGTAGTGATTTGCATACTTAAAACCATTAGGGTTACATTCCTAAATACTTCTTCACATTCGGGTCTGTTTCTATAGCTTTCAATTCACTTAATAAGCTTGCCACTTTAGAATCTTGAATTTTGCACATATTCATTTGTTTCTCTAGTTCAGGAACTTGTTCTGATTTCCCATCAGCCCTAGCGCTTTCTATTTCAGTAGAGATTTCCATGGCCCTTTTAGAATAAAAATTTTGTACACTCGCGAGTAGGTTATACCCTGATAATTTAACAAACCAAATAGACTCAGTTTCAACAATGTTTTTATAAACAGCAATTGCTTTATCAATTTCCTCGTTCGGCATTCTTAGCACAAATTCATTGTATTTTTGTAAAAACCCTAATTTATTCATTCCATTTAGCTCAGAAATCGTTTTTAAGAAAAACGCATGCTCTTTCAAGTCTCCCTTTTCCGCATATATAGCAGCAATTGCATTGTTTACAGAAGCGCTTTCCACACCTTCCATCGACCTTGCCATTATTAAACCTCTTTCAGGGTCGATGGATGTAACAGCGGTTAAAGCAGTCCCCATTACTCGATATGATGAATCTTTTAACCCTGTCTCATAAATGCTAATTAAACTTTTGTCATTAGAAAAATATTTCATTAACGTTTTAATTGCTTTTGCTCTAACTTTCGGATTGTTGTCCTCTGTTGAAAGTGTCTTCAGCTTATTTTTTACAACCTCTGGTTTTGCTTGAACCGCTTTTTGTATGTTATTCATAGCCATTGTTTTAACATTCCAAAATGGCTGGCTCAATGCATTGATCATCGCTTCAATAGCAGCTGGGTCACTACTTTTTCCGCATTTATCAATTGCTTCTTTTTTATCCAACCAAAGTCCAGCATAGTTCAATTGATAAACCGATTGTTCCAGTGATTTCTTATCTGTCTTTTTTGCTAATAAAACTTTTTTTGCGTCAATGTTCACTAAATTTGGTTGAGAAGAAGCACTAAACTCAAATGTATTTTCAACGTTTTCAACCCAAACCATTTCTCTTCGCGGTTTACCACCAACATAAATATCAATGTAAATTGGCAGTTTATAAAGAGGCCATTTTTCAGTGTCTTGTTGTTGTGTAATTGAAACTGTCAATTTTTTCGTTTCAGCATTGTATTCTTGCTCGTACTTTAACACGGGGTGGCCACTGGATAAAAACCATTGATTGAAAAACCAGTTTAAATCTTCTCCTGTAGTTTCTTCAAATGCCAACCTTAAATCATGTATTTCAGCATTTTTATGTGCATTTTCCGTCAAGTACAATTTAAGTGATGCAAAAAAAGCATCATCGCCTACATAAGACCTTAACATATTTAATATTCTACCTCCCTTGTTATAAGAATGCCCATCAAACATGTCCTCCTTGCTCTTATAGTCAAATCGAATCATGTCTACATGTCCTCCTTGCTCTGCAGACATAAAGTAACCTTCCATTTCCCCATATGCATTCATGTCTGCTTCCATTCTTCCATATTCAAAGTCATCCCACAAAAATTGACTATAATTTGCAAAAGATTCATTTAAAGGAAGGTTAGACCAGCTTTCACATGTCACTAAATCTCCAAACCAGTGGTGAAATAATTCATGTGCGATTATTGATTCATTTCCCCCATCAATAATCTCTCTTTGGGTTTGGTATAAAAACTCACCATGGATTGTAGCGGAAGTGTTTTCCATTGCTCCAGAAACGTAATCTCTTACAACTACTTGGCTATACTTTGTCCAAGGGTATTCAACCCCCAATAATTCAGAGAAATGTTCGATCATTTTAGGCGTTTTTCCAAATATCGCTCTAGCATGTGGTTCAAATTTCTTCTCTACATAGTAGCTTACTTCCATTTCCGACCCATCTTGTTTTTTCCATGTATCTCTTACCACGGCGAATTCTCCTACCGCCATCATAAACAAATATGGAGAATGTGGCTTATCCATTCTCCAATAATCTGTTCTCGTTCCATTTTCATTTGGAGTAGATTCTACTAATAATCCGTTTGAAAGAGTAGTGTATTTGTTTTTTACTGTGATGTAAATCTCTTCTGTTGTTTTTTCGTTTGGAGAATCAATTGTCGGGAACCAGGCGGAACTTGCTTCGGTTTCTCCTTGAGTCCATATCTCCATATGTTTATTTTTATCAGCACCATCATGGTTAATAAAGTAAAGCCCCTTCGCGTCAGAAATAGCACTACTTCCCTCTTGCTTGACTTCCTTGGGGTTAGCCGTATATTCAATGTAGATGTTGTACTGCTCTGTGCGGCTGTATTCTTTTGGCAATGTAATTCTTAAAAACTCCCCATCATAAGTATATTTTAACTCCATTGATTTTCCATCATTTTGCCTGACAGAATGTATGTCCATTGCTTTTGCATCAAGCGTTAATGAATCTGTAGCATAAAAGTAAGGCTTCAGAGTTAGGTAGGCTTCTCCGTTTAATTGTTGGTTTTCCCAGTCAAAACTGACCTTTAGTTTTGTATGTAATAGATCATTAATGCGTTTTTCTGAAGGATTATAATGCTGTCTCATTGCAGGCTCTTTTTCTTCCTCCTCGATTATATTTTCAACACTTGAAGTTTCTTGTATTTGTTTTTTTTGTGCACAACTAACTGCGAGCAATCCACTAAATATCAGAACTATTCCGTTTTTTATATTCATTTTCTTTGAATTATTGTTTGAATTGCAAATATGAACATTAATCAGCAATCTATAAATGAAATATGTATGTCTGGTATAATTGTTTGTTTAGCGAGAGATTTTCTATACTTTTGGTACATCAAACATTCTTTTAATGAAAGTAAGCGCTAAAATTAACAACAATGATTCCGTGGAATTTATTCCTGAGGCAAAAACCCCTTTGCAAGGAAAGTTAAACAACGAAAAGTTTGAAATTGAGATTATAAGGAAAAAGGACAATGAACTTATAATTTCAAGAGATGGGAAAAAATACGTAGCCCGACTTCTTGCCATTGATTCTAAAAAGAAAGCAATCACATTAAAAATTGACGGAGATAGATTTGAGGTAAAGCTTACTGATGAATATGATGTTCTTCTTCAATCTTTAGGAATGGATGCTGCATCAACTAAAAAAGTAAACGAGCTAAAAGCTCCTATGCCGGGCGTGGTTGTAGCTATTTTAGTTCGCGTTGGCGATATTGTTACTAAAGACGATCCGCTTGTGGTTCTAGAAGCAATGAAAATGGAAAACATGCTTAAATCTCCATCCGATGGTGTAATAAGCTCAATTAATATTAAAAAAGGAGACACGGTTGAGAAAAACCGTGTTCTTGTCAATTTTGAATAAATCAAATAACTCACTAAAATGAAAAAAATTATTATCGCTTCAGAAATTATTTTATCAATGCTACTGTTTGTAGGTTGTGGTGAAACTAAAAAAACAAAATCGTTAGAGGATCTAGGAACCGATCTTTCAAAAAAAGCCGCTATACCTTGCCTGCTAAACCTAGATAACAAAAACGTTGTGGTAAACTGGACTGCGTTTAAGTTAAGTGATAAAGTAGGTGTTGGAGGAACATTTGACTCTGTTGTGGTAAGTGGAGTGACTGACAACGAAACAATGGCTGGAGCGGCAGCAACTGCTCAGTTTGCCATTTATACAGCTTCGGTAAACTCGAACAACCCGGAAAGAGATGCTAAGATTTCAGCTAGTTTCTTTGGAGTTATGTCCAATACTGCCGCTATTTCTGGAAAGATTATTTCTTTAAGCCAAGACGGCTCAGGATCTATTGCACTAACAATGAATGGCGTTGAAAAAGAAATTGCCGTGCAATGGGAAGCAACATCTGAACGTCGTTTAAAGCTATCGGCAAGAATTAATGTTCCAGATTGGGATGCTCAACCATCTCTTGATTCATTAAATGGAGTATGTTCTTTATTACACGCGGGAAAAGATGGCGTAAGTGTTTTATGGCCAGATGTAGAAATCGAAGTATTTGCTGATTTCACATCAGATTGCGAATGAAAATTTTAGCATAAAAAAAGCCGCTTGCGTTTTTGTCTAGCGGCTTTTTTGTTTAGTTGTTTTTTAGCAGGTTGATCGACTCAAAAACAGTGGGTTAATTTGCATAGAATTATCTACAATGTTGGCAATAATTCAGAGTAGAGGTTAAACCTAAAGCCGAATTTGACTTGTAATTTCCGCAAAGATCGTGAGTTTTCTCAACAATTAAAATGACTATTATCCCTTGGTCGAAGAATAAAACCGCCTTAAGACTCTTCATGTTCAATGGGATTAATTTATTTTTGTAATCGAAATGAATGAAATTGGACTGCCCATAAATAAAATTTCCTCTATAGAATGGATGGTTTTACCGCTGCTTCTAGTTTTAGTTTCCTATGCAATCATCAGGCATATGCAAGTAGGAATTATTGGAGATTCCTTTCGTGAATATTTTTCTTTTACTCTTTCCAATCAAGATTATAAAGGGGCTCATGGTTTGTCCTCGCGACTATCAATTGCTTTGGCGCTCAATTCGATTATTGTAATTTCTATTCTTATATATAAGTTATTAACTAAAGTAATTGTATCAGTAGATCCTTATTTGTTGTATGGATTAGTTGCGGGGGGGGTATTACTATTGTTAGTTATAAAACTTGCAATAATCGGCTTAGTTAAAGGCATTTCAGAGGCTGGTGATGTGCTCGAGAAAGCTAGAAATTATAATTTTAGATATTATCAAATAATAGGAGTCTTGTTACTTCCAGGAATAATTGCAATTTTGTTTTTTCCGCACAGTACTAATGTAAATATCCAGCTATTCGGTCAGAAAAGTCAAAATGTTGGAGAGGTCTACTGTTCATTTTTATTGGGCATTTTCTACATTATTAGACTATTCCAAAGTATTCGACAAAGCTTAGATGTTAAAATTTCGTGGTATTATATTATTTTATACCTTTGCACCCTCGAAATTCTCCCTCTAGTCGTAGCATATCTACTATTGGTTGGCAAATTTTGAATGTTTAACTAAAAACGAATTAATTGTGGGAGTTAAAACTATTCTAGTTTCGCAACCGGAACCAAAAAGTGGGAAGAATCCATTTTCTGATTTGGCAGGTAAATATCGCGTACAAATTGACTATCGTTCTTTTATTCATGTAGAAGGAGTTGACGCGCAAGAATTTAGAAAAGAACGTATTTTGTTGTCTGATTTTACGGGTGTAATTTTAACATCTCGTATGGCGATAGACCATTACTTTAGGATGGCTAAGGAGATGCGATTTACGGTTCCTGATGACATGAAGTACTTTTGCATTTCTGAAGCAGTTGCTTATTACCTGCAGAATTATGTTGTTTATCGCAAAAGAAAAATATTTTTCGGAAAACAGACAACAGCAGATTTAGGCGATATACTAAAGAAGCATAAAAAAGAAATTTTTTTAGTGCCTTGTTCTGATATACAAAGAAAAGTAATTCCTGAACAATTAGCAAAATTTGGAATTGAGTTTAAGAATGCTACCCTTTACAAAACGGTTTGTAGTGACCTATCTGATTTATCTGCCGTTAAATACGATATGTTGGTTTTTTATAGTCCATCAGGAATTCAATCTTTGATTAAGAACTTTCCAGGATTTGTACAAAACGGAACTAAAATTGCCGTATTCGGTCCTACTACAGCTAAAGCAGTAGAAGATGCTGGTTTTAGAGTTGACGTGCAAGCACCAAGCTTAAATGCTCCTTCAATGACAATGGCAATTGAGCAATATTTAAAGGGGAAAAAATAATTTTATTGCGTGTCGTACGTATATTTACAAGGTTGACTTTTGTCGACCTTGTTTTGTTTTAATCAAATACTGCCATGAAAAACACCTTACCTAAATCGGATAGATTAACCAGTCGGGTTGCTATATCGCAGATTTATGATAAAGGAAAACATTTAAATGATTACCCATTTAAAATCGTATGGTTAAAAGAAACAGGTGACCCTGAGTTGAAAGTGGTGTTTTCTGTTCCCAAAAGAAAGTTTAAAAGAGCAGTTGATAGAAATCAAATTAAAAGGAAATTAAGAGAGGGATATCGCAAGCATAAGCACGATTGTCAAAAGGCTGCAGAAAGTCAAAGCATGCGTGTTTCTCTGTTTCTAATTTACCTAGGAAAAGATATTCCTCAGTCCGAAATAGTGGATGATAAAATAATAGTACTTTTAAATCGTTTAACGAAAGAGATTACAGATAAATAGAACCTATGTTCAAAACCAAAAAATCAATTTATATTGTTCTAGTAGCGTTGTTTTTCATCGGCACTGCTACCACATTAATCTCCAATAATAATGATGATAATTATTTCGAAATAACTAAGAATATTCGAATAATGGCATCTGTTTACGACAACATCAATACTTTTTATGTGGATGAGCCAGAACCAGGAAACTTAATGAAAAAAGGGATTGATGCAATGCTGCGGTCTCTTGATCCTTATACTGTATATATTCCAGAAAGCGAGATAGAGGACTATAGGTTTATGACTACTGGACAATATGGAGGAATCGGAGCAATGATAAAAGCGCAAGATTCTTGTATCGTAATTTCGGAACCGTATGAAGGCTCTCCAACTGATAAAGCAGGAGTTATTGCAGGCGATATTTTATTGGAAATTGACGGTAAATCCGTCGTTGGAAAAACGACAAATGAAATGAGTGCTATTTTAAAAGGAGGAGCAGGAACTATTCTAAATGTTAAATATGAAAGGGATGGCGTAACTTCTGAAACAGTAATTACGAGAGAGGTTATTACAATTCCTTCAGTTCCTTATTATGGGATGATTGACGCCGAAATTGGTTACGTTAAGCTAAACTCATTTACGAGTACAGCAAGCAGTGATGTTGTTAAAGCGTTGAAATATTTAAAGGACAGCAGTGGAATGAAGAAATTGGTCTTCGATCTGAGAGGAAATGGGGGAGGGCTTTTGCATGAGTCTGTAAATATTGTAAATTTCTTTATTGCCAAAGGGGAGACTGTAGTCGCTACTAAAGGAAGGTTAACAGATTTGAACAGAGACTATAAAACAGTAAATACTCCATTTGATGAAGAAATGCCTATAGTGGTTTTGGTTGATGATTATTCTGCTTCTGCAAGTGAAATTGTTTCAGGAAGTTTACAAGATTTGGATCGTGCGGTAATAATTGGAATGACAACTTATGGAAAAGGATTAGTGCAGCAAACCAAAGATATAAACTTTGGGAGTAAGGTAAAACTGACAATCGCCAAATACTATACTCCAAGTGGCAGATGCATTCAAAAGTTGGATTATGCAAATAGAGACGACAGAGGAACGGTATCTGAAGTAGCAGATAGTTTGATTAAAACCTTCACAACAAAAAACGGAAGAGAAGTAAAAGATGGTCGCGGAGTTGAGCCTGAAATTAAAATAGAACCTATGAATTATAGCAAGCTGACATCTGTTCTTGTTTTTAAGAATTATATTTTCAATTATGCAACAGATTACAAAAGAGCCCACTCAGAAATTGATGCAGCAAGTACGTTTTCACTTTCACAAACCGATTACGATAACTTTATTACTTATTTAGGAGATAAAGAAATTCAGTACACAACGGATTCTGAGGAGATACTTCAGGAGCTAAAGGATGTTGCTAGGGAAGAAAAGTACTATGGAGATTCTGAAATTGAATTTAATGCACTGTTAGTAAAATTGAAGCCAAACCTAAACAAAGATATGGTTCGGTATAAAGATGAAATTATAGCGCTTCTTGAAAATGAAATTGTTTCGCGGTATTATTACCAAAATGGACGTGTGCAAGCATCGCTTAAAAATGATCCATATATGAAAGAAGCAAAAGAGGTTTTACAGAATCAAGTGCGCTATAGAAGTATTTTAGCGGGAGAATCTAAATAAAAGTGTTTAGTAAATATCTTCCTTATACTAAGATCTACATATTTGCTTTACTTTTATTGGTAATTGGACTTTCTACGGGGAAATTTTTGATGAGTATTTCTTCACTAATCCTTGCTGGAACTTGGGTTTTTGAAGGCAACTATTTAGCTAAATGGGAAAGAATAAAGTCACTAAGTTACGCTCCATTAATTTTAGCCGTAGGCTTTCTTGTGCATGTAATTTGGCTTTTTAACACGACTAATTATGACTACGCCTTTCATGACATAGTAAGAAAGCTTCCACTCTTAAGTTTTCCAATTGTGATTGGATCTATGCCGTTATTATCAAAGCGAATTTACACGTTAATTATTGGTGTATTTATAGCAGCATTGCTAGTAAGCACTTTGATAAGTTTTGGAGCATACTTGGAATTGTTTACAATAAAGGAAGATATTACAGATGTCCGTAACATCTCTTTTTTTATATCTCATATTCGTTTAAGTTTATTAATCTGTTTGGCAATAGTTTTATTGTTTTACTATTTCTTTAAAAAAGGCAGAGTGCTTCAAATTTTGGCAGTTTCTGTAAGTTTATGGTTTGGTTATTTCCTTTATATTCTTTCTGGAACGGGTTTAATTGTGCTAAGTTTGATATTCAGCTATTCGATGATATGGATTGTAATAGTGCAGTCTTCGGTTAAAATTAAAATACTATCTGGATTAGTAGGGGTTGGATTTCTCGTTTTTGTGCTATTATTTATAGTCAACTCTTTTAATGATTATTCTGAAATCAAAGAGAATGTTGCTTTTCAATCTTTAGAAACGCATACGCAAGGAGGAAACCTATATATACACGATACAACTAGTTTGGTTACTGAGAATGGGCATTATTTGTGGTTGTATGTTTGCCCATTCGAAGTAGAGAAAACATGGAATACCAAGAGTGAATGCCACTTTGATTCGATCGATAATAAAGGTCAACCAATCTCAGCAACCATATATCGATATATTACGTCAAAAGGCCACAGGAAGGATAAACAAGGTGTTTTAGAACTTACTGCCGGAGAAGTATCCGAAATTGAAGCTGGCATGACTAGCTATATTAAATTATCTAGCATCAATAAAAGATTACATCAAGTCTTTTTTGAATTCGAAAATAAGGAGAGTGGGTTCAGCTCAAATGGACATTCTATTACACAGCGCCTCAATTTTTCACATACTGGGTCGTTAATTGTTAAAGATAATTTTTGGTTGGGAGTTGGAACTGGAGATGTTCCTGATGCCTTTGATGCTAAGTATATAGAGTTAAACTCGCGGCTTGCTCCTGAAAATAGAAAAAGAGGCCATAATCAAATTTTAACTCTTTTTATAGCATTTGGGTTTGTGGGATTATTGATTTGGATTATATCATTTATTTATCCCATCTTAAAGATAGCGAAGGATAGATATATTTATGGAGCTTTTTTAGTAATTAGCTTACTTAGCTTTTTAGGAGATGACACCTTGGAAACACAAGCAGGTGTAACTTTGTTTGCCTTTTTCAATAGTTTTTTCTTATTCCATTCCTTCAAAAAAACGGGAAAATAAGAAGTGCGTAAATACTTTACGTAGTAGGTTCTGATGTTTGTATTGTAATAATTAACAACACAGAACATGAAAACAATATCATCATTAACAAAAGGGAGTAAAATGGAAATTCAATTCATCGTATATGAACGAAACGATGATGGTTTATTACTTGCTTGTAAAGTTTTTAAAGGAGGTAAAAGTTATTTCACAAACATTAGTATCAATTTTAATGAACTTAATAAGTTGATGGGTAAGATACCCACAATCAATGGAATAAATATTTCCGAGCTAATTACAAATGAATTATTATCTAATAATGATGAAATAAGTGAAATTAACTTGAAGAACAAGCTGGGTCAAACAATTGTTATCAATGCCCAATTATTAGCAGCATAATTAATAAAAAAACCAGACAACCATGAGACAATTAAGCATCATTCCCTCTTTAACAGAAGCACTACCAAATCTTGGAATACTCACGAATGTTGTAGAATTAACTTATTACGATATGATTTATGTTTACCATAGACTTAAATATAAGAGCAGAATTGAATTGAGAAGAGAGCATAATCACATCTTTGACAAGAATGCTGTGGAAGTATATTTTGAAGGCTTTAAGTTAGGGTATATATCCCTGAAAGTTAATTCGATTATAGCAAAACAAATGGATAGAGGCAACATTGTTTTAGCAAGCGTAAAAAGCGTAAAAAACAACAAAAAAACTCCGTTAAGCTTGTTGGATATTGAAGTAATGGTTATGTGATTACCTATAAATCCAAAGAGATGGGTCAACGGTATCCATATTTCCCGTTGATATTTTCCATATTTCTAGATGTGCTTCTGAAACATTACCATTTTCAGAAGGAAGTAATGAGCCGAGGACTTCTTTGGTGCTTACTTCATCCCCTTTTTCAACATATACATCTTTAAGGTTTGCATATACAGTTCGATAATTCCCATGACTAACCATTACAACTTTCCCGGACCCTGGGATAATAAAGATGCTGGTTACTTTTCCGTCAAAAATTGCTCTTACATCTGCTCCCTTTAACGTTGTAATATCAATTCCCTTATTTTCAATCATTGCTGTTTTAACGACCTGATGTAGGTGCTTTCCATACTTGCCAGTTATTTCCCCTTTAGCAACTGGCCAAGGTAACCTGCCTTTATTGGTTGCAAAGGACTTGGCTAAAGCTGCAGTTTCTGGAGTAACGCTAAACCCGGATTCCTTATCTAAAAGCGCTTCTTTTTCCATCTCTTTTTCTATTGCTTTACGTATAGCAGAAGCCAAATTTCTTCTCTCTTGATTTTGTTTATCTAACTTATTTGTTAATTCTTGTTCGTTTTGTTTTAATCTAGATAGTGCTAGCTGTTGAGCTTGTTTATCTTCTAAAAAACGCGTCTTTTCTGTTTTTTGGATAGCTTTTAAAGCACTCTTTTCTAACTTTGTTATTTCTAATTCCGCTATTTTTTCGTTTAACAGGTCTTTTGTTTCTTTTATTCTTTCTACTTGTTTTTTTCTGTAATCTTTATACTGTTTAATGTACTGCATTCTATGATACGCTTCAGTGTAAGATTCGGCAGAAAATATATAGATTAATTGATATTCCGTATTCCGATTTTTATATGCGTATTGAAGCATTTTTGCATATTCAGCTTTCAACTCCTTTAAATTATTTTCGAGAGATAATATTTGTTTTTTACGGCTGTTTAAGCGCTCATCTAATTTCCGCATTTGATAATTCAAATTGGCCTCTAATTCTTCTCGGTATGCAATTTGGTGATTAATAATTCCTAACTCTGCTATAGTCAATTGTTGAGAGTTTCTAGCAGTTTTAATTAGAGATTTAGTTGTAGAAATCTTATTTTTGAGCTCTCTTTCTTTTTGTTTCAATTTATCAGTGCCTTGACCGAAAGAAGTCAAAAAGCCAATCAGAAAAACGATTAATGCTATGCTTTTACTTATTTTCATTTAGTTCAAAGAGAGAGTAGTTTTCGTTAATTTTAAACAACATTTTTTGAGGATCGTTTATCTTAGCCTTATTGTTGTATTTCATTTCTACCGATAAAGTATCGTAAGGGGTAGTAAAATAAATTGAGGATGTTTCAGGAAAACTTTGCCCGCTGATATCAGTCCAATCAGAATAATTAACCTCCAACCGACTGCTATCTGACAAAAGGTTTATTTCCACTTTTGAACATTTAAAATTGGAGGGTTCTATCCAACATCTATATAGTATTGTACGCTTGCTATTCCCCTTTCCTTTTTCTAGTAATTTCTCTATTTTTTTAGATTTATCTGAAGATAAAATATACATGCCGTTTTCTATTTTTGATTTGTATTTACCTTCATAATCGAACATAATTGGAGCTCCTGAGACAAAGTCTTGTAAAAGCAGGTAATTCAACTCCAGGTTTAATAAATTGTTTATTTCATTATAACCCCCTACATAGTATTGTTTTGTTCCAATTTTTTTAAGAAACTTTAATGAATCCTCCGAAAGTAAGGCACTTAATAATGGGATTGTACTTTTTGAAATGCTCGTCCAAATTGCGCTGTCTTTCCGAATTCTAAAGTTCACTTTAACGGCATTTTCCTCACCTTGAAAATTAATATCGGCATTTCCTTTTGTTCTTAACCATGTATAATCAAATTCTGTTTTTGCGAGTGAATCTATAAGATATTTTGGGGAATGGTTTTTGAGTTTTTCACCATCTATTGTTTCCTTTCTTCCGCTGCATGAATAAAGAGCTGTAATAGAGCATATTATTATATATGTTTTGAAATTTATCACTTTTATTCTATCGTTGGTTCTATATAATATTTCTTAAGTATCTTTTGTTCAACAAGTTGTGATGCCTCTCCGGTTTCCTTAGCCTCTTGCCAAGAAATAACGGCCTTTTCTATTTTATTAAGTTTAAAAAGGACATCTCCGAAATGCTCTAAAATAGCTCCATTTGGACTAGGGCTAAGAGAGATAGCCTTTTTAAGCAAGGTTTCGGCTTCTTGATAGTTGCCTTTTATAAACAGAACCCAAGCATATGTGTCGATGAAGTTTGGGCTGTCAGGAACCTGATTGTTGGCTTCTTTCGCCATGTCTTCTGCTAATCCTAAGTTTTCCTTTCTAAGTGAGAGATAGTAGCTGTAATTATTTAAAACATACGGATTGTATCGATTAAATTCTAGAGAACTGTTATAGCTTTCATCCGATTTTACATGCTCTTTTTTTGCGTGATAAGCATCGCCTAAATATTGATAAAATTCAGCTTGAAGCTGCGCGTTATCAAATACCATTTCCTTTCCTGTCAGTAAGGATTCAATTGCCTTGTCGTAGCGTTTGAGTTGAATATTAGCAATGCCATTGAAAAAGTAAAAAGTTGGATGTGTAGGAAAAACTTCAAGGGCAGACCTGGTATCTTTTTCCAATAGTTCAAACTCTTTCAAGTCTGATTCTAAAAAGACAATTTGACTCCAAATTGGGAATTTACCACTATCTAGTGCTGCAGCTTTTTTAAACATCTGCAGGGCTTCTTTTAGTTTTCCGTCCCGAGATAAAAAATCTCCATACATAGAGAAGCTTTTTGCTTCGCTTGAGTGAATATCGACTAATATGTTAGCTAATCCGTATGCTTGGGTTTTGACTTTTTCATTTCTTTCGGAATTCGTAAAAAATTGCAGCATGATTTGCATTTTTGTGTCAATATCAACAGTCGAATTTTCAAACGCTAATGCCAATTCGGAAAATGCTTTATCCTGATTTCCATGATAGCGATAGTATTCATACAAAGACAAATGAACAGTACCATTTGAAGGGTCAATCTTTACAATTGTATTATAAATCTCAAGGGCCTTTGACCCATCACCTTCGTTTTCGTACAATTCTGCTAATAATCCATAATAGCCAATGTTTGCAGGGTTTTGATCAATTAGCTTTTGTATTTCAGCAATCGCTTTTTCAGATTCCCCTAGTCTTAAATACAACTTATGTTTGTGGATAATTAAGTCATCTGATGGACCTAATATCTCTTCAATCGCATCATAAACTTCAAGCGCATCTTTTATTTTCCCCTGATACAAATAAGCTTCCGCTAGCGTAAAATGGTATTCACTTCTTTCTGGAAAAAGCGTAATTAATTCTTTGTATAAAACTTCAGCCTTTTCATATAATTTTAACTCTTGGTAGATAACCGCTAGGTTCGTTTTGTACCAGCCGTTGTTGGGATTATATACTACCGCTTTTTCGGCATGTCCAATCGCTTTTTCTTCAAAAGCCCCCAACAAGTATATTCCTGACAATTCAAAATAGGTGACAGCACTTTTTGAATCTATTTTTAGGCATTCTAAGTAGAGTTTTTCAGCCTCTTCAAAATTTCCAAGCACTTTTTCAGTAGTTGCTTTTATCAAAAGATGTTTTAAAGCAATTTCCTCTTTTTCAGTCAAAGAGCTTTTATGCCCTTTCCCTGATGATGCACTTTTTTTAGCATGGCAACCAAAGAGGCCAATTAGAATAAATAATATGAAGAATAGCTTGCTCAATTTATTCGTTTATTTCGGTATAATCTCCAATGCTTAAATCTTTGTTCTTAGCCTTGTAAATGACATGGTTACCTATCATGCTGCCAGCAATAGTGGCACCAGTTAAGTTGCTATTATTTTGAATGATACTGTTTTCAATAATACAGTTTGTTATTACGGTGTTATTTCCAACCGAAACGTGCGGCCCAATTACCGAATTCTTGATGATTGCATTTCCGGCGATATGACAAGGCTGAATAATAACCGAGTTTTCAATATTTGCTTTATCGGAAACATGGTTGGTGTCTTTTTCAAACTCAAGAACCCGTTGGTTTGAATATACAGTTGCGTTTTTATTCCCGCAATCTAACCATTCACTAACAGCTCCAGTTTTAAATTTTGTTCCTTTTTGCTTCATGTTTTCCAAAGCATTAGTCAGCTGAAACTCTCCTTTTTCCTTGATGTCATTATCTATTAAATATTGCAACTCATCCCCTAAAAACTCCCCGTCTTTAAAGTAGTAAATACCTATTATTGCAAGGTCAGAAACAAAAGTCTCTGGCTTTTCTACGAATTCAGTAATTACATTATCATCGTCTAACTTTACAACACCAAACGCACTTGGGTCATCAATTTGACTTACCCAAATAATGCCATCTAGAGTGGTATCTAAAGTGAAATCAGCTTTAAAAAGTGTGTCTGCAAAGGCAACAACGACGCTTCCCTTTAATGCTTCTTTAGCACATAAAATTGCATGTGCAGTCCCTAATGCTTCTTCTTGGTGATAGATTGTCCCTTTGGCTCCTAGTTCTTCGGCAACGTTAATCAACTCTTTTTCGACCTGCTCACCAAAATCTCCAATAATGAAGGCTATTTCATCAACAGGCTCTCCGCATACTTTAGTAATGTCCTCTACCAGCCTTTGAACAATGGGCTTTCCTGCAACAGGAACTAGCGGTTTCGGAACAGTTAATGTATGAGGTCTTAGTCGTGATCCTCTTCCTGCCATTGGTACTATAATCTTCATCTTTTTCTTTTTATTTAATTCCGGTACTTCCAAACCCTCCTGCTCCTCGTTTGGTTTCTGACAACTCTTCCACCTCAAACCACTCAGCAACTTCGTGCTTGGCAATTACCAATTGCGCTATCCTTTCACCATCTTCAACA
This sequence comes from uncultured Flavobacteriales bacterium, assembly GCA_963926405.1. Classification (GTDB taxonomy): domain Bacteria; phylum Bacteroidota; class Bacteroidia; order Flavobacteriales_D; family Parvicellaceae; genus CALSMU01. The sequence continues at coordinate 10,608 of CAWUXI010000125.1, read as the reverse complement.
ACAAAATCTTCGCTGGAAATGTTTACAAGAATAACTCCTATTTCACCTCTGTAATCTGCATCAATAGTGCCAGGGGAATTGAGCACAGTGATTCCTTTTTTATAAGCTAAACCACTTCTTGGGCGAACTTGTGCTTCAACCCCTTCAGGTAAAGCGATAAATAGCCCAGTTTTTATTAAACTTCTTTCAAGCGGCTTTAAAACAATGGACTCTTCTAGGTTTGCTCTTAGATCTAATCCGGCAGAAAGCTTTGTAGAATAAGCAGGTGTAGCATGTTTTGATTTGTTTATTAGTTCAATTTTCATAATCAAAATTAAGGTTGTGAAAGTACCTCTTTTTTTGCGGATTTTTCTAAAAAATATGCCGTCGAAATAAAAATTAGAATTAACGCAAAATGGTATAAATAAACATACCAAGCATAACTTGCAAACGGCTCAAATGGTACTTTAATTAGAAACAAAATAGTTCCGAGGCCCAGGTAGATGCCGATCTTTTTTAAATCATATGGTATTGGATAGTGTTTTTGGCCCAAAAAATAGGAAGCAATCATCATTGAGGCATAGCATACTAGCGTAGCCCAAGCTGAAGCAACATAGCCATAAGTAGGGATAAAAAGATAATTCAAGACTATAGTAATAGTCGCGCCCATTATAGAAATATAGGCTCCATAATTAGTTTTGGAAGAAAGTTTATACCAGATAGAAAGGTTGACAAAAATTCCTAAAAAGACATTTGCTAGTAAAAGGATAGGAACAATTTTTAATCCTGTCCAAAAAACTTCGTTTGGAGTAAAGTATTTTAAAATAGGGAGAAAGAGGTCTAAACCTAAAAATATAACCGTAGCTACAATAACGAAATAGGTCATTACTTTTGCAATCACGTTTTTGGAGTTTTTCTCCTTTTCTTGGTTAAAGAAAAAGGGTTCGGCTGCATATCTAAATGCTTGAATAAACATAGCAAGAAACATTGTTATTTTGTAATTGGCGCCATAAATTCCTAACTGAACCAATGCATTTGAGGTGGCTTCAGTTATGGATTGTCCAGCCTCCATGTATTGGTCCGTTAGTACTCTTTTAAGGATGCTTCTATCAAGAGTTTCGTTAACTATTCCTGCTAATCCAACAAACAACATCGGATACGCGTATTTCAGCATGTATTTTAATAGTTTCCAATCGAATGCTCCTTTAAAGTTCATGAAAGGCGAGAGCAGTAAAAATTTAACCACGCTAGCTGCTAAGTTTACTATAAAAACATATCCAACGCCGATATTTGGGTCATAAACGAGGTTGAAAAACCAATTTAATTCTTGTGTTTCTGTGTTATAAATAAGGTTGACTAGCCACTCTAGCCCTGAGATTTCTAACGGAGCACTTTGTATGTAATGCGTACTATAAACACAGCCAATAAAAAATAAGTTTAGCAGAACATTTACGCCTACGTTTGCAAATTGAATCAAAGCAAACCGCTTGGCCCGGCCTGCTTGCCTTAATTTAGCTAAGGGCACAGCCCCAAGTGCGTCTAAACCAACTATAATTGCAAACCAAATAATGTATTCGTTGTGGTCAGGATACCGCAACCAATTGGCAATGTCTTGGGAGAAGACAATGGCCAACACTATAAAAATAGAAGTAGTCGTAGTTAATGAAAACAGCGCATTTGAATATACTTTTTCACCTTCATTTTTATTTAAAGTAGAGTACCTAAAAAAGGCAGTTTCCATTCCATATGTTAGAAAAACTACAAGAAAGGCCACATAAGCATACATTTCGGTAATAATGCCGAATTGTTCTGCGGAAAAAACGAGTGTTGCTGTATATAGCGGAGTTAATAAAAAGTTCAGAAACCTTCCAATCATACTACTTGCCCCGTAGATAATTGTTTGTCCGGCTAATTTTTTTATTGTGCTCATTGTTCTAACCTCCAAAGAAACAAATATCTATTCTTCAAATGAGATCAGACATCGAGAACTGTTAACACTATATTATTAACATGTCATTTGGTTAGAGTTAGAACATGAATTCTTCTCTATTATTTCGGCAATGCCTATTTTTTTTGTTAAAAAAGAAAAAAGAGATCTATTTGCCAGTAAATTCAGGCTTTCGTTTTTCAAGAAAAGCAGTTGTACCTTCCTTGAAATCTTCGGTACCAAAACATTTGCCAAACTCAGATATTTCAGTCTTATAGCCGTCAACACCTTCTTTATATTGTGCGTTTATTGAGATTATTGCACTAGATATTGCTCTCGGTGAATTTCGAGCAATCTTTCCTGCAAGTTTTTCGCAAGTTGGCATCAACTCCTCTAAAGCAACCACTTGGTTAACTAGCCCCCATTTCTCAGCATCCTCAGCAGACATCATTCCAGCAGACATTATCAGTTCAAATGCTTTACCTTTTCCAACAAGCTGAGTAAGCCTTTGTGTTCCTCCGTAACCAGGAATAAGGCCTAAAGAAACTTCTGGAAGGCCTAATTTAGCATTGTCCGAAGCGATTCTAATGTGAGAAGCCATGGCTAATTCTAGCCCACCTCCAAGGGCAAAGCCATTCACGGCGGCAATTACAGGTGTAGAAAGGTTTTCAATTAAATTAAACAGTTTTTGATGCCCTTGAGCAGAAAGGAGCTTCCCTTCTTCAACAGAAAAATTTGCAAACTCTTTAATATCTGCACCAGCTACAAAAGCTTTTTCTCCAGAACCTGTAAGAATAATAACCTTTATTTCATTACTTTCTTCAGCTAATTGAAGTGCGTTTCCTAATTCTTCAATGGTTTCTTTATTCAAAGCGTTCAGTTGATTGGGACGATTAATTATTATTTTGTGAATTGCCCCACTAGACTCTGAAAGAATATGATTATACATGTTTTTGCGTTTTAAAGCGCAATATAAATTTAATTTTTCCTCCATGGAGGAATTATTCCTACTTTTGCAGTATGAATTTTGAGTTGGAAAAAAAGTGGCGAGAAACAGTTGAAAAAGTTTCAGAACATTTTGGCGAAATATTGGACATGCAGTCGATACTATTCATGATAGGTGTTCAAGAACTAAACAAAGGTTTTCAAAAGCTATCAAAAGATAGAAAAGTAGACGTGATGCATATTGCTGTTTGTTCCGTATTAGAGCCAGCAGGATATTATGAGTTTTTGGGAAGAGATGAAGACGGTTGGCCTCATTACGAGAACATAAAAAAAATGCCCCATCTCAATGATATGGAGCAAGACTCGATGATGAAAGAAGCCATCATTGAGTATTTTAATCAAAAGTTTTAGATAATTACAGTTACCTCAGAAATTGCTTCTTCTTCAACTTTAATAATTCCAACAATAACACCTTGAACATAGATATCTAATACAGCAAAACCTGCTTGGCCTGACTTATATAAGTCATTAAAATTAAAGATTGCGGTCCCGCCACCACCTGTAGTCGATATTTCATCAATTCTAGCTGAATCAGTGCCAACGCCATAGAAAAGCCGCACTTCAGTTCCTACGTATGGTTCTATGCCATTTGCATGAAGTAAAGTTACATTAGCAATGGTGTCTTTTTTCTTATAACAGCTAGTAAAGGAAAAAATCAAAACTATTAATGCCGTAAAGAAAAATGTATTTCTAAGAGTAGTTTTCATAGTATAGTGCGCTTTTATATCAAATATTTCTGCAAAATCGTTTACTTTGCAAACAACAAAGTTATTAAAATATAATATATGAGTCAAGTGAAAAGATTAAACATGATGATGCTTACAGTAATAGTTTCATTTTTAGCGGCCTGTGGTGTTTCTGCAGTACAAGAAATTGATACGAATAATTTACAAAAAAGTTCTCCAAAAGTTGAGGAATTAGAAAAAGAAAGTGAAAACGTGACTCAAGTCAGGATAAAAACATCCCATGGTGATGTGGTAGTCACTTTGTACAACGAAACGCCAAAGCATAAAGAAAACTTTATCAAATTGGTTAACGAAAGTTTTTATAACAATACACTTTTTCATCGGGTTATTAAAGATTTTATGATTCAAGGAGGCGACCCTAATTCTAAAGGAGCTGCTGCAGGAATTGCTTTGGGAGAAGGTGGTCCAGGATATACAATAGAATCCGAAATTCAGAATAACCTTTATCACAAGAAGGGAGCGCTATGTGCCGCAAGACAAGGAGATAATGTTAATCCTGAAAAAAGCTCCAGTGGGTCTCAGTTTTATGTGGTTACCGGCAAAGTTTATCAAAAACCAGAATTAGAACAAATGGAAGTCCAGCAAAATAGGCAAAAGGAAAATGGATTGATGCAAGCGTTTATTCAAGCTCCAGAAAACAGTGCATACATGGCCCGACTACAAGAAGCTCAAGTCATGGGAAATGACGCTGCCAAAAGAGCTGATGCTGAAGCGGCTATAACGGTTTTGACAGAAGAGATTAAACCTTTGGCTTTAGCTAGCTTTGTGCCCTTTAAATTTACAGAAGAGCAATTGAAAGATTATACAACGAATGGCGGAACTCCCTTTTTAGATAACGCATACACCGTTTTTGGAGAAATAGTAGAAGGGATGGAAGTAATCAATAAAATTGGAATTACAGCAACAGCTCCTGGAGACAGACCATTAGAAGATGTAGTTGTTCTTTCAATGGAAATTATTAAATAAAGGAATTCGAATATGTTGAGCAAGGTTGATCCAATTATGGAGGAGGTTAATTCGTTTAACTCTTCCGATCCAAATGAAATTGAAGCATTTCGAATTAAAATGCTTGGAAAAAAAGGGTTAATAACTGGGCTGTTAGCGGAGTTTCGTAATGTTCCTGCCGAACACAAAAAGGAATTTGGACAAAAGATTAATGTATTAAAAAAAGCCGCTCAAGACAAGGTTGTTGACTTAAAAGCAAGTGCTGGGGATTCTGAATCTTCTAAAGGAGATGTCGATTTAAGTATGTCTGGAGAACCTTTTGAACTAGGGTCAAGACACCCACTATCTATTGTTCGTAAAGAAATACTAGACGTTTTTACTAGAATTGGTTTTTCAATATCTGAAGGGCCTGAAATAGAGGATGACTTTCATAATTTTACGGCTTTAAATTTTCCAGAAGAACATCCCGCAAGAGATATGCAGGACACTTTTTTTATAGATAAAGATATTGCTCTTCGAACGCACACTTCTTCTGTTCAGGTGAGAGTAATGGAGGAATCAGAGCCCCCAATTCGAACTATTTCACCGGGGAGAGTGTTTAGAAATGAAGCTATTTCCGCTAGAGCACACTGTATTTTTCATCAAGTAGAAGGATTGTATATAGAGAAAGATGTTTCATTTGCTGACCTAAAACAAACACTACTTTATTTTGCAAAAGAGATGTTTGGAGAAGAAACCGAAATTAGATTACGCCCTTCTTACTTCCCTTTCACGGAACCTAGCGCCGAAGTGGATGTGTCTTGTCAAATATGTTCAGGAAAAGGCTGTAATGTTTGTAAACATTCAGGATACCTTGAAATTATGGGTTGTGGAATGGTTGATCCAAACGTCCTTGAAAACTGCGGTATTGATAGTTCTGTTTATTCAGGATTTGCATTTGGAATGGGAATCGAAAGAATTGCAATGCTTAAATATCAAGTGAACGATTTACGACATTTCTTCGAAAATGACTTAAGATTCTTAAAGCAGTTTAAATCGGCTCATTAAATATTATGAAACAATTTAGTGAGGGTTGAGTGGAGCCCCTGTGAAATTTTTGAAAAATAATAAGCTAATAATACTGCCTAATAGAAAGATAAAACGTTACCCCTGAAATCACAAATTTTCCTTCTCCAAATTTACAGCCTTCCGAAAAGCGTCAGTTAGGGCTTCATAATTTATTCTGTGCCAGGGTCATTATCTAATTCAGGATAGGTTCTTTGACCTTCAGAATACATGATTACAAACGCATCTGGCTGCCCTTTGCTTTATATTGAAGAGCTTCATTAAGCGTTTTAAATTCACCTAAAGTAAATCTAGTACCATCATCCAGGATTACTTTTTCAATTTTCCCAAAACTAGCTAAGTGACTAGCATCATAATTTGAAGCATTTCTATAAGCAGCAACCTGAACTGTATAAATAGCTTCTTCCGCTACAGGTTCTTCAACAATGGGCTTTTCCCCAATCACCTCAATTGTAATTTGAGTAGTAAAAATGTCGTTTTGCCCATCATTTCGGTTACTAGAAAAATAAGCAAGCTTGCCTCCTACAATTATAAATTCCTTTACTAAGCTATCAACCGCTACAGCAGATGACGAAGTGAAATCTGTTTTATATACATAGCTTTGGTGTAAAAAAAAGATAGAATTACTCGTTTCATGAATTTCAATATTTCCAATCCCATCGCCATCATCATTATCAGCATCAGCACTTGGAAGAGGTGTCCAGTCTACCTTGTTAAACTCCCCACTCTAGAAGCTTTAGAGAAGAAAATTGAATTAGGACTTTCGGTACTAACAACAAAATAAATTCATATTTTAAACCTTAACATTTTGAAACAAAATAAACAGGTTTGAGTAAAAAGACTGTATGAGATACAGCGTTTTACTTTTCATCACATTAACCACATCTATAAATCTTGCGCAAGATTACTATTCCACAAGTTCAACAGAATTTTTTGAAAAAGGATTTGCAGATGACACAGCTACTCTAGAATCCTTGAATTTAGAATTACTTCAAGCTGTGATATTTCATTCCACAAACTTGGAAAGGTCTAAAAAACAACAGTTTAAGTATGGAGTTAATCTTGAAAAAGGCGCTTCTTTTCATTCGTCAGAAATGTTGACCAACGGATTTTTTAGTCACATAAATAGAAAAAACAAAAAATACAAAACACCTGCTCATCGGGCAGAAAAATTTAAAGCTAAGTACGCAGCCGTAGGGGAAAACATTTTGGAAGAAATTGCTCTTGACTATAAAGACAATAGTCTGTATGATTCGGAGCTGGAAAATGGAACTTATGTTTTTTACCATAACAATAATGGAAAAAAAGTTAGAGAACTAACGTATAAAGAGCTGGCAGATAAGATGGTTCGCTCCTGGATGCACTCTCCAGGGCATAAAGCAAATATATTAAGTAAGAATTACACACATTTAGGAGTTGGTGTGGCAATAAAGAAAACCCCATATGCAACGGATGATTTACCAACTATATTTGCTACACAACTTTTTGGGGGATAGTATTGGTTTTGTTCCCGTTGCAAGTATTGAGAGCTTTGGATCGCAACAAGGTTTTTAGAAAGGATTAAAAACTTATTTTCTGATGTGACAAAAGAAGCTACCGTTATTCTGCTATTGATACATTTTTGCCAAAACTTTTCCTATAGCAACGTGCGCTGCTTGTAAGTGTAAGAATCTTTCATCTCTACTCTTAGAAAGTCTGTTATATCTTAATTTCCCTTTTGTTTTAAGAATAGTTATCCAATAGAGGTAACTGAAAAATGAAGAAATGATTAATGAACCAAAATAGTACAACCAAATATAATGGGCTGTGAAAATTGCCACAATCCCTGTTTGTAATCCCCAAAACACACAAAATAAAATAACCCCCATCAGCATTTTGATCGAGCTGTGAAAATGAATATCTTTTACTTTTTTCTCCACGAAAATGACAGGTAATTTATACGGCAAATAATTATTAATTATTCCATATAGGTGCAAAGGAGCTCCTAAAATTAAAAACAACATCGGAAGGATAATGTTTTGTTTTTCTTTTCGAAACAGCCATGATTTTAGTTGCAGTTTTTTTAAAGTAATTGTGTGAAACTCCGATTTATCTTTTAGAGATTGAGCTTCTTCGGGGTTCTTCTCAATCCAGTTTTCGGCCTTCGAGATAAATCCTTTTTGACAATGAAACGCGTCAATTATTTTATTTCCTTTAATGTTCTCAAAACGATAAATATCATCGTCAAAATCAAGCATTATTTCATGAATTGTCTCGTAATACTCGGTGTTTTGAATGTCAACCATTAAGTCGCTCATGCGGCTACTTAACTCAAGCTTCATCTTGTTTAATGTAGCAGCATCGTCTGTTTTAAAAGCTTCAGCATAATCTTGAATTTTCATTGGCTTACCAATATGGATGAGCATTTTAGCCCCCATATTAACAGTGTCACTATAGTATAGACCGACTGGAATGACATGTACATCTATTCCTTCGTGCTTGTTTTCTGCACCAAGCCCTATTCTGAAAATTCCTTTTTGGAGCGGCCTTAATTTCTTTTGTTTTCCCTGGTTTCCCTCCGCAAAAACTAAAATAGGCTTTTTCTCATTCAGTAAATCATAACATTTATCAAAAACTGCTTCATTGTTTTTAACCGCATTGCCACCATCTCTCTGTCTGAAGATAGGCATCATATTAAGGGACCATAACAATTTTGCGACAGATTTTTTCTTAAAAATATCTGCGCGAACCATATAGTATAAAGGTTTTTTTAATTGGACCCCAATTACGGTAGGATCTATAAAAGCATTCTGGTGATTAGCAGCAAAAAGAACGGGTTTGTCTTTTGGGATGTTCTCTATTCCAACAACTTGGTGTTTTTTGTAAAATGTTCGAGCTCCCACCTTTACTAAAGTATATCCCAAAAGATACAGCGGGGTCCAATCTTTAATCCTCATATCTATCGAAGTTCTGCCGCTAGTTTTTCAATAAGGGAACGCTGAATTTCGCCCATCACACCATCAATTTCGGTATCCTTTAGCGTTTTATCTTTGTCTTGTAATGCAAAACGAACAGCATATGACTTTTTACCTTTCTCCATATTTTTTCCTTTATAGACATCAAAAAGGGTAATCTCTTTAAGCAGCTCGCTATTACAATTTTTCGCAATGGACACAATTTCAGAAAATTTAATTTCCTCATTTAGCAACAATGATAAATCTCGTTTTACGCGAGGAAACTTATCTAGTTCCTTAAATTTTACCGAACTATTGGCAGCAATATCTAACAGTGCATCCCAATTAAATTCGGCATAATAGACATCGCCATTTAGGCCAAAATGTTTTTTAAGGTCACTTCTAATCCAGCCAAAATCAACTATCTTGTTCTTTCCCACCTTGTAGGATAGCCCATCTTCCAATAAATCGTTTTTAGTTACCGAAGCTTTATGTCTTCCTCCACCAATCTTATTTAATAAAGATTCTACCATCCCCTTTAATGTGAAAAACGAAACATCAGTTGCACTGCCATTCCATAATTCTTCCGTTTTCTTTCCGCTTAAAAAGAGTGCCAACTGACTGTTTTCTGAAAACCCAGATTCAAATTTTTGATAGATTTTTCCAAATTCAAAAAGTTTAACCGAGTCGCTTCCATGGTTTTGATTTAATCGAACAGCTTCTAAGCCATTAAACAATAATGATTGTCGCATAACACTTAAATCACTGCTTAAAGGGTTTAGCATTGCTACATTGAATTCAGATTTGATGCTTGGTGTGTTGGCCAAGTCAACGTAACTATCTTTTGTCAATGAATTTGACATTGCTTCGTTGAGTCCAAACGAAACAAGCATATCGCTCACCATGTTTTGCACCCGCTCCTTGTCAACCTTTGGCCGGCTAGTAATAGAGCTGTTTAGCTTTTCTGGAAGAGGAACATTGTTGAAGCCATAAATTCTTAATACTTCTTCAGCAATATCAGCCTCTCTTAAAACATCTACCCGGTAAGAAGGGACTTGAATTTTTAATTGAGAACCTTCTTTGTGTAATATAGTGATGTCTAATAATGTTACTATTCTTTCAATATCATCATGCGCAAAATCAACTCCACATAGTCTTGAAATTCTACTGCAATCAACTTCAAAAACAAAATCTTCGATAGCTGTTGGATAAATGTCTGTTATTTCAGATGCTACTTTTCCCCCAGCAATTTCTTCAATTAAAAGCGCAGCTCTTTTTAAAGCAGGTAATGTTGTGTTAATATCTATACCTCTTTCAAAACGGAAAGAAGCATCTGTGTTAAACCCGTACCTTTTTGCTGTTTTTCGAACACTAACAGGATTGAAATAAGCACTTTCTAAAAAGATAGATGTCGTTTCTGCTTTAACACCAGATTCGATTCCGCCAAACACACCCGCGATACACATTCCGCCATTATCGTTGCATATCATCAAATCGTTTTCCGAAAGTTCTCTTTCTACATTATCCAAAGTTGTAAACTTTGTTCCTTCCTTCAGTTTTTTAACAAGAACATTACTTCCAACATGGTTTGCATCAAAAGCATGAAGCGGTTGGCCGTATTCGTGCAATACGAAGTTCGTGATATCTACTATATTGTTAATCGGAGAAAGTCCAATCGAGCGTAATTTGTGCTGCAACCATTCTGGTGAATCTCCAACTTTAACATCGTTGATAACAACACCTGCATATCGCGGACAAGCCTCAGGCTCCTCTAAAGAAACGTTAATTTTAGCATCATTTGATTTGACGGTAAACGAACTTGTGTCAGGTATATTTAACGTTTCATTTTCGGCAATTAATCCTTGGTATTTTAGTGCGGCGAGTAAATCTCTTGCTACACCGATATGTCCCATTGCATCCGCGCGGTTGGGGGTTAATCCAATTTCTATAATTGTTTCGTTTTCTACTTTAAAGTACTTGCTTGCATCCAGACCAACTTGCGCGTCTT
>CAWUXI010000124.1:0-6367 GCA_963926405.1 uncultured Flavobacteriales bacterium | reverse complement strand
AAGGTGATGGTTATGATGGTTATGGAAGAAATAAACGCTGTTGTGAAATACAATGCTTTTGATTGGGACGATGTTTCTGTAATCGATACACGCACAGAGTTAATTATGGTGCTTCCAGATGGGATTATTGCGAGAGTATCTGCTGAGGAGTTTAAGAAGAAGATAAATACAACTACTACTTCAAAGCATTTTACCAATAGCATTTACTTTGAAACGGAGAAAATGACAATGGAGGAGTATTTAAAATCGCAAAAGGAAAATTCAGCTGGAACTCCGATGTTTTTGTAGGCGGGTATTGTATTAATTTAACTAATTTGCCTCTATGAAATAAAAGAGCATATTCAACAATTATATCCCAATTGGGTTATTAAAATTAAGAATGATTATTATTAAGAGATATTTGCCAATGAAGATATTGGAGTATTAAATATTGATAACTTGATTGAAATTTTTAACTATCGATATAGTTTAATTTCGAATTAGCTTTTTTTTATAAATTGTACCTCAAGACCTGTTTTAATGTAGCTGTCTGCTTTGGTTAGGATGTAAGGAAACCTATTCTCGATAAAAAGATCGTTTTCCGCATCGGTAAATGTCAGCAGTTAATGCTTACTGAATTTATTTAAATAAACCTTAAGAAAAAACAAGGCAATAATTTTTTGGTGATAATATTTCAATTCATGTTTTTAGAAATACCCAATGATGAGTCTAAACTGGTTTTTGTTCGTTTTAATCCGCTTTGAATCGAATTTATTCGATTCAATTCAAATTCGTTCGTTTTAAATCGAATTTATTCGGTTGGTTTTTTCTAATTTTTCCATGGTATAGCTTCGTTTTTTGAGCTTTTAGAAAAATTCTCTGTACTTATTTGCTGTAACCTGAGCATCTAACTTTAGATATCTTAAAAAGTTCCTTTCTGTTTTGTGTCCAGTAAATTTCATAATGGCTTGGGCCGGCATTCCTTTTAAGAATTTCAAGGTGCAAAATGTTCTTCTGCAGGTATGAGATGAAACCTCATTGAATTTCTTTTTAACCTCTTTCTTTTCAATTCCCCTTATGTTTCTGTATTGAATAATGTCATTTGTCATTCCCGCTTTTTCGCATACCCTTCTAATCACTTTGTTAAACTCAGTAATATTGGTTGCTCTATATGCTGGAGGACAATAGTTGTACTTTGTTAAAATTCTATTCAGTCTTTCACTAATAGGAACAATCACTTTATTGTTCTTCGATTTTGAGGTCTTTTTTGGACGAAAGTGTATTTCGTTATTTCGAATATCATTTTCTTGTATTCTTGTAAAATCACTGTATCTAAATCCTGTCTCGCATCCAATTACAAATAAATCTCTTACGATGTTTTCTTCTGAGTCGTCCAATTCTAAATCATCAATATTTTGAAGTTCTTCTTCGGTGATGTAAATTTTATCTACATCCATTGTAATAGATGGAAACTTCTTTAAACTGAATTGACTAATTATATTTTTGTCGAAACACCAATTCAAGAAAGCCTTTATGTGTTTATTCTCTTTACCTATTGTATTTGGAGATAAACCATAATCTCCTTCTGCATTTATTGCCTCAAATGTTAAATAGGTCATCCAAGTATTAATAAATAGGTCATCTTCATTTTTTATCATTCCAAATGTGAGTGCTCTTCCCATTCTGTCTTGTGTTTTTAAAAGATGTTTTCTTAAACTGTAATGATAGTGCCTAACGTCCTGAAATGCTTTTCTTTTGGCTTCTACAAAGTTTTCAAAATGATCCCAAAATTTTAATTTTCTTTTTGATGGAAGTGGGTTTGTTTCAAGGTTGATAAAGTCTTTTTTAAATCCTTTAGGGGAAGGGAATTCACCTTCTGCTTGATAGTTTCTATAGAGTTTAATTATAAGCTTATCTATTTCTTCTAGCCTTTCATTGATGAAAGCGTAATCGGGAAATTCCATCAATTCTTTAACCCGTTGTTTTTTCGTACTCCAATATTTATTTGGAACTTTTAAGGAGGTTGAAAGCTTCAATCTTTTGTAATCGTAATTAAAGATCAAATTGATCATAGATTCATTTGATGCTGTTTTACTAAGGTTGAATTTTACTTGTCCCATATTTTCCGTATTATTGATAAAACAAATTTATCTATTCGGTACCGAATTTAGGGTCAAGTCAACTTTGTTTTTGTTAACACAAATGCGATTTTAATCAACAGAAATAGTGTGTAATAGGCTGTTAGATAGGCTTTAATAGAAAAGTTAGGCAAACTTAAAGAAAGCCCGAAAACATTGAAATGAATAAGCCGTCCAGACCGCAAAAAGCTCTTCGGAAACGAGGAGCTTTTTTGGTTTTAAACCTTTTTAATTGTTGTTTTAGGGGTCCTATTTAGTTGGTAGTTTACTAAAAATATAATTTGTAGGATAGCTATCCAGTAATATTACCTGATAGTTTATTGAGCAAAAAAAAGACTCATTAAGTAAATTACCTAATGAGTCTGATTGGTAGCGGGGACAGGACTCGAACCTATGACCTTCGGGTTATGAGCCCGACGAGCTACCAACTGCTCCACCCCGCACTATTGTGATGCAAAGATAATTTTTGTTTCTTTGTATCCAATTAAAAAATGAATTAAAATTAAAAAATGCATAAATCAGGTTTTGTAAATATCATCGGAAGTCCTAATGTTGGGAAGTCTACGCTTATGAATAAGTTGGTTGGAGAGAAACTTTCGATCATAACTTCAAAGCAACAGACTACTCGACACCGAATAATGGGGATAGTAAATGGAGAAAATCATCAAATTGTGTTTTCAGATACACCCGGAGTTTTGAATCCTCATTATAAATTGCACGAAAGCATGATGCGTTTCGTTTCAAGTGCGCTTCAGGATGCCGATATTATTCTTTTTGTAACAGATATCTTTGAAACAAAGATGAACCATGAAGAAACTTTAGATAGAATAAAAAGTCATAGTTCTCCAGTTCTTGTTCTCATGAATAAAATTGATTTAGCAAAGGATCCTGCAGATTTAGAGGGAAAGGTTAATTATTGGAAAGAACAAATTCCGAGGGCTGAAATTCTGCCTATCTCCGCATTGCATGGGTTTAGTATAGATTTTATTATGCCGCGACTTATTGAACTATTGCCAGAAGGAGAAGCCTTTTTTCCAAAAGATGAGTTAACGGATAAACCAATGCGTTTCTTTATATCTGAAATTGTTAGAGAGAAAATATTGCAAAATTATTCTAAGGAAATTCCTTATTCATGTGAAGTAGTTGTAGAATCATACAAAGACAAAGAGAATATTGTCGATATTCGCGTCCTTATTTATGTCAATAGAGATAGTCAAAAAGCTATTTTGATAGGCCACAAAGGAAGTAAAATGAAAAAAGTAGGGATAGAATCCCGAATAGACATTGAAGCTTTTATTGATAAAAAAGTATTTCTCGATTTATATGTGAAGGTGGATAAAGACTGGAGAGATAAAGAACAAAAGTTAAAGAAATACGGATACGAATAATAGATTGTTATCCTATCTGGAAAATTAGAATAAAATGGCAATAGTTGCAATAGTAGGGCGTCCAAATGTTGGTAAATCAACACTTTTTAATCGATTAACAGAATCTAGAGCTGCAATCGTACAAGAAACAAGTGGAGTTACACGAGACAGACATTATGGTAAAGCAGAGTGGAACGGAATTGAGTTTTCTTTAATAGACACAGGAGGATATGTAAAAGGTTCTGATGACATTTTTGAGGATGAAATTAGGAAGCAAGTTGTAATTGCTTTAGAGGAGGCGAATGCAGTTATTTTTGTTGTTGATGTAGAGACAGGTATTACGGATTTAGATGAATCCGTTGCAAACCTATTGCGAAAAACAAAGAAACCAACTTTCGTGGTTGTCAATAAAGTGGATAATAGCGAAAGAATCAATGATACCTACGAATTTTATAATTTTGGGTTAGAGAATGTCGTAAATATTTCGGCAATAAATGGTTCTGGAACGGGTGAACTTTTAGACGATTTAACAGAAGCTTTAAGAGAATTAGATCAACCTGAAGAAGTTGATCCAGACATACCGCGTATTGCAATTGTAGGGAAACCAAATGTGGGTAAATCATCTTTCACTAATGCACTTATTGGAAAGGAAAGAAATATTGTAACAGATATATCAGGAACAACAAGAGATTCTATCGATACTCGACTCAATATGTTTGGGTTTGATATGGTGCTGGTTGATACAGCAGGTATTCGTAAGAAGAGCAAGGTGCATGAAGATATTGAGTTTTATTCGGTAATGCGTTCCATCCGTTCAATCGAAAGTGCTGATGTTTGTGTCTTTATGATTGATGCTCAAGATGGTATAGAAAAGCAGGATTTAAGTATTTTCTCCGTTATCGAAAGAAACAAAAAGGGAATTGTATTGCTTGTCAATAAATGGGATTTAATTGACAAGGAAACAAATACAATGAAAGAATTTGAAGATGATATTCGGTCAAAAATTGCTCCATTTAATGATATTCCAATTTTATTTGTTTCTGCTTTAACAAAACAAAGAATCCATAAAGCATTAGAAAAAGTAGTTGAAGTATTTCAAAATAGAACGCAAAAAATACCTACTTCCAAGCTGAATGAATACATGTTAGGAGTGATGGAGAAGTTTCCTCCACCGACCAATAAAGGTAAATTTATTCGTATTAAATTTGTTACGCAATTGCCAACTCACTCACCTTCGTTTGCTTTTTTCTGCAATTTGCCGCAATACATACCAGATTCTTATAAGCGATTTTTAGAAAATAAGTTGCGGGAAAAATACAACTTAACTGGGGTTCCTATCCGAATATTTTTTAGGAAGAAATAGCTTTAGCTTATTTCAATAAGGCTGTAATTTTACGTCCAGACTTTACTCCCTTCAGAGCAATTTTTGCAAATGTCAATTTCTTTTCGATTTGACAATACTGATTTTCTAAAATGTGCATATTCATTACTTTTCCATATGGATGAAAAAGTCTGCTCCGAGATGCTTCCTAATTGATGTGAAGCATCTTTATCAAAACAGCAAGGCACTATTTTTCCATCCCAAGTAATTACACATCCACTCCACATTCTCCAGCAGTGATTGCTCATTTTGTTTTTAAGAACAAAAGTTCCATCTTTTTTCTTTTTGTATCTTGCGTATTCCTCTTGTTCGGGTATTAATGGATTCCCGTTTTTGAAATTATATACCTGCGCTGTTTTGAACTTGATTTCATCTACTCCCATTTCTTCTGCAAGTTGAACAGCATCTTTAATTTGATGTTCATTTGGTTTGACCACTAGAAATTGAAATATTAAATGAGGAGTAGAAGATTTTAATTCTTTTTTCCATTTAACAATGTTCTTGGTTCCTTCAAGTACTTTTTCAAGTGTCCCATGAATTCTATATTGCTCGTAAACCTCTTGGGTTGTTCCATCTATTGAGATTATTAAACGATCCAGCCCTGATTCAATCGTTTTCTTTGCAACTTCTTCTGTTATAAAATGTGCATTGGTAGAAGTTCCCGTGTATATCCCACTCTCTGAAGCGTAGTTTACTAATTTCAAAAAATTAGGATTAATGAAGGGCTCGCCTTGAAAATAGAAGTTTATAAAGGATAAATAAGAACCCAATTCATCGATTATTTTTTTATTCAAATCAAATTTTAAATTACCTGTAGCCCGCGTAAATTGCTTCAATCCACTTGGGCATTCGGGGCACCCTAAATTGCAAGCAGTTGTAGGTTCTATTGAAATAGAGGAAGGCTTACCCCATGTAACGGGTGTCTTCAATAAACGAGAGAGTAAAAAACTAGCATATAATTGACTAATGTTCCAAACTTTTTTTAAAGTCTGTTTTTTTAGAATGGCTTTATTGTCTGATTTATTAGAAAACACGTCTGTAAATTTACAATTTTTAATTTCTAGAAGTGAAAAACGAACTTACTTTTGTGGGCAGATACTTTAAAAGCATTTAATTCTAAAAAAGTGCTGTTTTGAGCAAAGTTCTGTAAAAGTTTTGTATCGAGAATAACTGTTTAGAGTAAAAGAATTACTTTGCAATAATGAAATTAGTTGTCTTCACTATTCTTATCGTTCTTCCAAGCTTATTTTATGGACAAAATGTTTATACAGGCATAGTAATAGATAACGATACTAAGGAGCCTTTGCCAATTGTTAATATTAGAATAGGGAGTTCTCAAAATGGCTTTACAACAGATATTGATGGCCAAAAAAGGGAGTAGGGTTAAATATTTCCTTTACACATGACATTAGTCAAGCTGGAAGTATTGCCATGGGGATGGATAGAAAACTGGGTAATAGTCAAGATTTGTATGGTTTGTATACAACTCTTTATGACGAGGA
>CAWUXI010000123.1:0-12789 GCA_963926405.1 uncultured Flavobacteriales bacterium | reverse complement strand
ATATCCGCTGTACCAATAATCGGCTTTACTCGCTGTGCCGGAAGTGACCAAGCTATCTTTTCTAAAATTATTGGTTCTTGATACATTTCCTTTTTCTACATCTGGTAATACAATATGGCTTACCCATTGAGCCTGTTCGTGGTTCTCATTGTACCCCAAAATCATTGCTTTATGATATATGACTTCAACATCTTCGCTGCAAATGGGATTGCCAACAGCACTTAGGTCGTGTTGAATTTTATTCAGCTTAAGTGCTTCTAATTGAACTAAAAGCTTGTCCCTCTTTAAGTCTATTGAGTCGATTTTAGTCGAAATAAATTTAATTTCCTGTTCAGTATCTGTTTGTGAAATAGAAGACATGCTGATGCCAGCTGCTATTAATAAAATCAGATATCGAAAGTTAAAATGCATATTAATCAATCTTTCCATTTTATTCCGCAACCAATACTAGGTAGTTGTTCAAAATCAATGTCTTTGCTTTCTAGTAAATAATTAAACACTTTTCTTAAATCTTCCCCGTCACTTGGGTAATCATTACCCGGCCGGGAATTGTCCATCTGCCCTCTATAAATACACTTTAGTTCTGCATTAAAGACGTTTATATCTGGAGTACAAGCTGCGGTATAAGCTTTTGCTATTTTTTGTGTCTCATCATATAAGTAAGGAAATGGAAAATTATAATTCTCAGCGAATAGCTTCATGTTTTTGGGAGAGTCTTCTGGATAGTTGATAATGTCATTTGAACTAATAACAATAAATCCAATTCCTTTTTCCAAATAATCATTACCAATTTTCACTAATTCATCAATTATATCAATCACAAATGGACAATGATTGCAGATGAAGAAAACTGCAGTTCCTTTCAAACCTTTTAATTCGGAAAGATTATAATTTTTTCCTGTAATCACATCTGGTAATGTAAAATCTGGAGCAGTAAAACCTAATTTAATCTGAATAGTTGGAGTTCTAGCCATTTTATCTATTTTTGGATATTGGTAAAAGTAAAGACTTCTCGCTATTTTATAGCTTTGAACTTCTATTATCATTGGCTCACTTTTTAACAAAATAATCAAACATGTTTAAATCCTTTTTCATTGTAATACTATTTTCTCCAATATTTAGTCTTTCTCAAGAGGTATTAGAGGACTCTACTATGGTCCGGAATATTTTTAATGAGGCTTTAACAAATGGAGAGTGCCATGAAAATTTAAAGGAATTGTGTAAGGGTGTTGGACATAGAATTAGTGGCTCTGATGCATCTTATAAAGCCATTGCTTGGGGTCAAAATGTATTGAAAAGATACTCTTTGGATTCTATATACTTACAGGAAATTTTAGTTCCTCATTGGGTAAGGGGTGCCAAAGAACGCCTGGATTTTTCCTCTAAAGAAATTAAGCTGTATCAATCTAAATGTTTAGCGTATGGAGGATCAGTTGGAACAAATGGTGTGTTAACAGGTAATATTGTAGAAGTAAAATCATGGGATGAATTGGATGAGTTGGGTGAAAATAAAATTAAAGGCAAATTTGTTTTTTACAATCGACCAATGAACCCTACAAGGCTAAGTACATTTCATGCTTATGGTGGGTGTGTAGATCAAAGATATTGGGGAGCTGTTAGAGCTTCAAAGTTGGGCGCTATAGGTGTTCTTGTTCGATCTATGACGTTAAAGCAAGATTTGAACCCGCATACAGGTTCTATGACCTATGAAGGAGCTGATTTAAAAATTCCCTCAGTAGCTATTAGCACTGTCGATGCACATAATTTAAGCGAACAATTAAAAAAGGATAAACAAACTGAAGCAAAGATGAAGCTCGAATGTAAAACCTTGCCAGATACAGTATCTTATAATGTAATAGCGGAAATAAAAGGAAGTGAATTTCCTGATAAAATAATTGTTGTTGGTGGACATTTGGATTCTTGGGATGTTGGAGAAGGAGCGCATGATGATGGAGCTGGAATTGTGCAGAGTATTGAAGTATTGAAAATTTTTAAAAATCTAGGGATACAGCCAAAACATACTATTCGATGTATTCTTTATATGAATGAAGAAAATGGAAATAGAGGCGGTAAAACCTACGCAGAAATGGTTAAGAAGAAAGGAGAAGAGCACATATTCGCTATTGAAACAGATAGAGGAGGGTTTACTCCCAAAGGTTTTACCGTGGATGGAACTCCAGAACAATTGACTTCTCTTCAGCAGTTTGAATCCTTATTGGAGCCTTATGATTTATTCTTTATAAAGAAAGGCTATAGTGGAGTTGATATTGGTCCGCTTAAAGATGGAAAGATATGTCTGGTTGGATTAGTTCCTGATTCACAACGCTATTTTGATTTTCACCATGCACCAAGTGATATATTTGAAAATGTAAACAAGAGAGAATTGGAATTAGGCGCAGCTTCATTGGCTTCGTTAATTTACTTAGTAGATACACATTGGGATTAATAATTGAATATTGGATCTCTTGTATAATATGATCAACAGTTCAATCTATTCATAAGAAGAAATATTACTTCAAACCTGATTAATAGCTTTAAACTATTTAATGTAACTTCGTTTAAAATAATAAATCTATATGAAAAAATTAGTCTTCCTTATTGCTTTTGTTGGTCTAGCATTTACTGGAACTTCGCAGCAAACAATCACAGCTACAATTACACATGATGGTTTGCAAAGAGAATACATTCTTTATGTACCTGCTAATTACACCGGTAGTGCAGCAGTTCCTTTAGTATTTAATTTTCACGGTTATACAAGTAATGCTACTGAACAAATGTGGTATGGTGATTTTCGTGCAATAGCTGATACTGCAGGTTTTATTATCGTTCACCCAATGGGCACATTAGACGTGCAAAACACAACTCATTTTAATGTAGGTTGGGGTGGAAGTACAGTTGATGATGTTGGTTTTTCTGCCGCATTATTAGATTCTATTTCTGCAGATTATAACATAAACGCAGATAGAGTTTACAGCACTGGTATGTCAAATGGTGGTTTTATGAGTTATCATTTAGCTTGTCAATTAAGTGATAGAATAGCAGCTATTGCATCTGTAACTGGTTCTATGTCTCCTGTTACATATAATGCATGTAATCCACAACACCCAACCCCGATTCTAGAAATACATGGAACTTCTGATGGAACAGTTCCTTATACAGGAGCTTCTTTTTCAAAACCAGTTAGTAATGTTCTTAATTATTGGGTAAACTATAATAACAGCAATTCAACTCCAACTGTTATTAATATTCCGGATATAAATACTTCTGATGGAAGTACCGTAGACCATATGATATATTATGGAGGGGATAATGATGTAACGGTAGAACATTTTAAAATAACAGGCGGCGGCCATACATGGTCTGGTTCAGCTTTCGGAGGAGCAGGAACTAATTATGATATCGATGCTTCTGTCGAAGTTTGGAAGTTTTTTTCCAAATACGATATCAATGGATTAATTGGTGGTCCTACTTTGGCGGGAAGCCTTAATTTTAATGATGAAATTAACATTTTCCCTAACCCGTCAGCAGGTAAAGTTTCAATTCAATACAGGTCATCAAAAGCAATAGCTTACGAACTTTACTCTATACAAGGCACAATGCTCCTTAATGGAGTTATTGAACCTTTGTCGAGAGAGATTGATTTATCGAATTTGCCTCAAAATGTGTATATATTAAAAATGGGCAGCCATTCTTTTAAGGTGTTTAAACTATAAACGAATCATTTGATACTGTTTAAAGTTTAAGTGGATTAATAAAATGTCAGATAAAATATATGACCATATTATAATCGGTTCTGGTTTTGGCGGCTCCGTTTCTGCTATGCGGCTTGCTGAAAAAGGGTATGATGTATTGGTTCTAGAAATGGGGAAAGAATACAAAGCCAAAGACTTCCCAAAGAACAACTGGAAATTAGCAAAGTTTTTCTGGAGTCCAATGTTGCGGTGGTTTGGTTTTCAGCGTTTAACTTTTTTCAAAAATGTTTTCATATTAAGTGGAGTCGGTGTTGGAGGTGGAAGTTTGGTGTACGCCAACACGCATATGTTTCCACCAGACGCATTTTTCTCTAATCCTTCGTGGACAAAATCCAAAGATTGGAAACAAACCTTGATTCCTTTTTATGAAAAGGCCAAGTTTATGTTGGGGACCGTGAAGAATAAAACATTTGGAGAGGAAGACGCTATCCTGAAAGAGATTGCAGAAGAAATGGGTAAACCTGAATCTTTTGAGGGTGTTGATGTAGGTGTCTATTTTGGAGATACGGAAAAAGAAACAGATCCTTATTTTAAAGGTTTAGGCCCGATGCGAAAGGGATGTACTGAATGTGCAGGTTGTATGGTTGGTTGCAAAGAAACAGCAAAGAATTCGTTGGATTATAACTATTTATATTTTGCGCAAAAGTTTGGCGCAAAAATTAAGGCCGAAACCAAAGCTACTAAAATAGAATACGATGGTGAATTGTATACTATTCATACGGTCAGTAGTACTGCATTTCTATCCAAAAAGAGACAAGTCTTTAAAACGAAAAACATTGTATTCGCAGCTGGTGTATTAGGAACAATGGATATTCTTTTAAAACAAAAGCACAAGTACAAAACCCTGACTAACTTATCGGAAACACTTGGTGAAAACTTAAGAACTAACTCTGAAACACTTTGTGGCGTTACTTCAAAAAATAAAAAGTTAAATAATGGTATAGCGATTTCTTCCATTTTTAATCCAGACGATGATACGCATATAGAAATTGTTAAATATCCTAGTGGCTCAAATTCTATGAAAATGTTCTCTACTTTGGCCACAAAGCAGTCAACACCATTCTTAAGGCCCTTCGTTTGGTTTGGTAATATCTTCTACAAGCCACGGGCTTTCTTTAAACATTTGTTCGGAAGAAATTTTTCAGAGAAATCGGTTATATTTTTGGTGATGCAAAGTCTCGATAATTCTATGAAAATGGTTTATAAGCGTTTTCCATTCTCAAGGATTAGCATCGAGAATAAAAAGGAAAATAAAGTCCCAGCATATATTGATATCGGACAAAAAGTGATGCATCGCTATGCAGAAAAGGTGGATGGTTTGCCTCAAAACGCAACAACTGAAGTTTTATTTAACATGTCTTCTACAGCTCACATTTTAGGTGGAATACCTATGGGAGAAACTGATAAAAACGGGGTGATAAACGACAATTTTCAAGTGTTTAACTATCCAGGAATGATGATTCTGGATGGATCTATTATTCCAGGTAATTTAGGTGTTAACCCGAGTCTAACAATTACTGCCTTAAGTGAATACGCAATGTCATTAGTGCCGAAAAAAGAGGGGAGTAGTACTGTTTCTTTGGAAGAGCAGATGGCGCGTTTATAGTACTCTGATAACGTATTGAAATACAAGTTTTTAAGTGGTATTATAGAAACATCTCCCTTATATTTAAATTCTACTGTTTATAACTTTGGAAGTTTATTTAATTTACTTTTTTAAATCCAACTACTTTTGTTATAGTGAATTATTTATTTGCCATAATAATCTTGTTTCTATCATTTTTAGGGAGTTCTCAATTCGTAAAGGATACGGTTATGATGGGCGATGATTCAGTTGTTATATTTTCTGACAAAAGCTGGGAATATATCGATATGATCAATTTTGACGGAATTGTAAATTCTGAGTTACATGAGATTATTCAAGGAGATAGTAATTACATGTGGAAGGAACATTGGGATACACAAATACCATATACTTATGATAATGATTTATCCAACATTCCAGATACTTTATGGCTCTGCAGCATAGATTCAAACCATAATAAGTTCTGTATGCCACATCCAGGACTGGTCACTTCAACGTTTAAATACCGTGGAAGAAAATTTCACTATGGTATTGATGTTGACTTAGTTATAGGAGATACTTTAAGTTCTTGTTTTGATGGAATTGTTCGATATGCAAAATATAATACGGGGGGATATGGCAATCTTGTGATTATCCGTCACTATAATGGACTTGAAACATATTATGCGCATTTAGAAAAGCTTTTTGTTTCTGCAAATCAAGATGTTAAAGCTGGAGATCACATAGGCTTAGGGGGAAGTACGGGTCATTCTACTGGAGATCATCTACATTTTGAAATCCGATTTTTTGGAAATGCCTTAAATCCAGAGGAAGTCATTGATTTTAAGTCCAAAAAATTAAAAAGTGAGAATCTCTTTATACATGCAGGTATGTTTAATTACAAAAAAACAACTTTAGGTAGATCAAGTTCCTCTTCAAAAACGAAGACATTACCTGGAGACGAAAGAGTAAAATATCATATAGTAAGATCTGGAGATTCACTATTTGCAATGTCTTTGAAATACAACAGTACTGTAGATAAAATATGCGAATTAAATAACATTAAACCCTCAAGGATTCTGAAAATTGGTGAAATGATTCAGGTTAATAATTAGCTTTGCTGGCATAGTCTTACTGTCATTTATGAGATAGTTACTAACCAGCATTAAAGGTATAACCTTGAACTATTTACCTTAAAAAAAACTACCATAAGAAAGCAATCTACATTATAGCAATATCGGGATAGGGAGTGGGCGCAACTTCTTTATCTGTAAATACAATACCATATTCTTCTAACTCCTTTAGAACAGGTTCATAAATTTCTTTATGAATTGGCAGTTGCACTCCCTTTAATTTAATAGTTCCATTAAGAATCATCTTTGTACAGATAGCAACAGGCAGGCCAACAGTTTCACTCATAGCTGTATAGGTTTGATCCTCACCAATACAAACCATAGAAGAATTTAACTCATGTAATTCGCCATCAATTTTATACCCAAATTTATGCCACATTACAATCATATCTTTGTCGTTTGGCTTTAAAGTCCATTTTTCTTCCAGTATTTTTTGAAGGATTTGGGCAGGTGTCATATCCTTTTCTAAATTTAACGGCTCTTTTTCAAATATACCTAACCAAACAAGTCTATCCCATATATAATCGTCATGATCAATTTTCATATAATGACGAAGTTTTAACTCTACAGAATCATGCGGATTATATGCTAAAAAAGAATTAATGAAATCTCGTTTAGTCATATTTTTTGACCCTTCTATAACATAACTATCATCAGTTGCGCCTAATGCGACAAATACATTCCAAGCTCTACAAAAACCAACTTTTCTAAATGTTCCTCTATAAATAGTAGGGATATTTTCCAAACCATAAATTGAGCGATATTTTAAAGAATCTCTGTTTGCATATCCTTCAAACTTACCGTGCCCCTCTACTTCTATAATCTCCGTCCTCCTAAACAATTTATTATAAGGTATATACTTGTAGTTACCTTGCTGAATAAACTTAGCTGCAGTTCCTTGACCTGCTAAAACTACATTCCTGGGATTCCAAGTAAATTTATAATTCCATGGATTATCATCACTTTCCGGCGCAATTAGACCGCCAGTAAAAGACTCAAAATAATCAATATCTCCCTTTTTTTCAGCTATTTGGTCTAGTATTCTTTTAGCACTCATATGATCAATACCAGGATCTACTCCTATTTCATTCATTATAATAATGCCAGCTTCTCTTGCAGCTCCATCTAGTTCTTTCATTTCTTCCGAGACATAAGAAGGTGTTATTACATTAATCTTCATGTCAATACAATCCTTAACTACTTCTACATGAAAACTGGCTGGCAACATAGATACAACAAAATCAACTTTTTGTAACTCTGCTCTTCTTGAATCTTCGTTTAATGCGTCAAATTGAAAAGCCTCTGCTCTAGGATGTTCACCTACTTTATCCTGAGCCATTTCCAGATTCATATCTCCGACTCTTATGTACCAATTCTCTTGTTCTGCATTATTTAAAAAATAACGTATCATTGACGATGATGACCTTCCTGCTCCTATTACTAGTATTGTTTTCATTTGATCTGGTTTCGAATTTAAGGTCATAAATATAATGACTATCCGAATACCAAGCACCCTCTCTAGGTTAACTTTTTATTAACAAACTTGTATTCTGAAAAATATTTTTTGGCACAACTATGGCTAAGTGCTTTGCATAAGTTAAATTTACTCTCGTAAATAATAAAACCAACATTAAACGGTCATGAAATCATTACTATTACTAAGCTCCTTAACGATTATAACATTAATATCTGGGGTAGCTCAAGCTACTTCTAATTTAATCATATTTGCTTCTGAGCCAACTCCTTTTTACGCCATAGTAAATGGAATTAAACAAAACTCAGAGCCCCAAACTAATGTTAAAATAACAGGGCTTTCGAACAATCAAAATCAGGTAAAGATTGTATTCTCGGATGGCAAAACACCGGATATAGATAAGAACTTCTATTTCGAATCAATGAACGTTGAAGCAACTGCAAGAATAGTAAGTACGAAGAAAGGCTATAAACTTAGGTATTTTGGAGAAGTGGCTATGGGACAAGCTGCCACCAACGAACAGCAAGTACAAATTGTTTATCAAACAGTGGAGGCCCCGACAACAAATAGGGTAGTAGTTGATGAAACAGTTACGACAACAACTTCAGTAAATGGTATGGGCTCAAATGTAACTATTTCCAACAATTCAGAAGGAATGGAAGAAAACCTTCTTATGAATGTTTCTGTTGGAGGTCTTGAATTAAATATGAACGTTAATGTAAACGATAACGGAATGAATAACAATGTTCAAGTATCCGACAATGTTGAAACATCTTACACCTCGACAACAACAACCACGACAACTACTTCCGGTGGAATGAACACAGAAAGCGAAGTGCAAACCGCTCCTGTGCAATATGTTTCTGGGTACAATGGTAAAACTGGATGTATTCCGCCATTAAGTGATGTAAATGCAATTAAAAACGCTATTGAAGAAGAAAGCTTTTCTGATGAAAAAATAATGATTGCTAAACAAGCCCTAGAAGGTAAGTGTATGAGTGTACAAAATATTATTACAATCTCTGAATCTTTTGATTTTGAAGATAAAAAATTGGAATTTGCTAAATTCGCATACGCTTACACGTATGATATTGACAATTTTTTCCAAGTAAATAAAATCTTCGATTTCAGTTCTTCGAAAGAGGAACTGAATGAATATATTTCCAAAAGATAATTTTTGTCTCATGGCCTGAATTGCATTTTGAATCAATAATTATATAGATCAGAGGGTACTTTTATTAAAACCTAGAATACATTTAGTGAAAACGAATAAAAATTTAAAAATTGCTACGATTTCTATGATAATCGCAATCGCATTAGGAGCAATGGGGGCGCACTATCTTAAGGAAACTATAGCGTTACCGGTAGACAAATTAGACAGCTGGAAAACGGGCGTTCTTTATCAATTAATTCATAGCCTAAGTGTTTTTGTTGTAATTCTTCTAGCTACGGTATTTAAGATTGAAAAAGTTGGAGCTATCATTAACTTGTTCTTCATTGGAATGCTGCTCTTTTCTGGCTCGATATATCTTTTAACACTTAATTATGTATGGCAAATAGATGCACTGAGATTCCTTGGACCAGTGACACCTATAGGGGGCTTACTTTTTATTTCGGGATGGATTCTTCTATTTTTTAGATTAAAAAAAATAGCATAAAACAAGCTAACTTGACCTCTATCTTTACTTTATCCGGTAGTCAGTTAATTATTCAATTCAAACATATTTATTCGTGTACCTAGAAGTGAAGAAGAAATGAATAATTAAAAGGCCTAAATTTACGGAATACAGAATATATAATACATCGCTGTAATGCATAGAAGGGTAGTCGTTAATAATTCCATTTATATAAAAATTAGAAAGCGCATACAGACTAATACAAGAGAAGGGAATAAGAAACTTAATGTTTTTAGCTACCGTCATATAGATCTGAAGCAATAGAATGCATCCAACGAGAATTGCTATTATAGGCTGTTGAAGTGGTACTAAGGCTTTTTTTGAGGCAAAATATGCTGCAGCATATTTTGGTATCCAAGGGCTGCTAGCTTCATAAAATGCTTGAATACCACTAATAAGACCAATAAGTAGTATTAAATTGACTGTAAGCAATAAGTAGGAAATGGTTTTAATATTCAGCATCACTCTTTTTACTCAAACACTTCCGCAGTAAGCACCAATCTTTTTGTAGTAGGGAAGGCGTCTGCTATAATTGTAATGGATTTAACTTGTTTTCCGATTAAATCCTTTGTGTCTAGGACTACATGAATTTTTCCAATATCACCTGGCTTGATAGGTTCTTCAGTAAAAGTGACTTCGCTACATCCACAAGCTACAATTACTTTTTGCAAGGTAAGCTCTTTGTTTCCTGTGTTCTTGACATCAAAAGTATACTTTACAATTTGTCCACGTTTTAACTTTCCAAAATCATGTGTACTCATGTTAATGTTTATTTCAGCATAGACGCTGTCTTTTGGATTAGCCTGTCGGACGGTCTGAATTTCTATCTTTCTCTCCAATGCAGCAGAACGATTGTAAATTGAGTTTCTTTGGTCATAGTAATCGTCACTAATAGAAGCATTTGCAGTGTATTCTCCAAAAGGAATTTTTTGAAAGGTTAGTTCTGCTCCGTTTTTAGCATTTTTATCCAAATAGGGGATAAACTGCCCCTCATTATATTCTCTCAGATAGTTAAGTAAACTTGAAATTCTTCTTTTTGTAAGGTTAACATTGTATTCTGTTTTAGCTAGAGGACTTGCGAAACCTTTAACAACGACTTCAATTTTTTCACCTTTTCCTAATTCCTGCAGCAATAAACGTGTAAATAATTCAAGATCACTTACTCCTTTGTCAACGTAATGTTTAAAGAAATCATCAATATCCAATCTAGCTTCCATCTCTTTATTTTCATTTAATCCTTCCGAGTATTCATCTCTATATTTTGGTTGCAGTTCCTTATAGCGATCGAAAGCGACCATATAGCTAATGGGCACTATAGTGTCTTCGGAACGAGGCCCTGGTCTATCGTTGTGAAAATAAAGCGTAACGGGCAAGTATTTATTTAAGTCATCTAATGTTTCAATAACCTGTTGTTCTTCGATTTCTTCTTTTTCAAAATTTACTTTCCAAATATCGTTGCAGCAAGTAGGGCCTTTTTTGTAAAAGGCTCCTAATCGATTAGATGTTAAAAAGCCTTCTGTTCCGCTTTTGTTGATGGTGTAATAGAAGTCATTCCATGAAGAATTGATAGGCGGTAACATGTTTTCAGGTTCGTAAAATTTACCTGGTTTTCCCTTTACTTTAAATATGTCAAATCCTCCAAAACCATTGTGCCATGTAGAACTAAAATATAACACCCCCTCTTTAGGGTCGTAATATGGACAAATATCGGGGTCTAAAGTGTTAATTGTTTTTCCGGCATTCACCGGCGTAGAATAAGTATCTCCGTCCAGAACTTCGCAATGCCATATATCCAAGCCGCCTTGCCCTCCATTTCTATTGGAAGAAAAGAACAAATATTCTTTATTTTCAATCGTAGTAACATGGGGTTGGGTTGTGTTCGTTCCTTTTTCATTCACTTTTGCAGGAAGTACTTTTGGCTTACTCCATTTACCATCACCATATTTGGAAACATAAATTTCACAATGATTTAAAGTATCACAGCGTGTAAAATAGAATTTTGTTTCCTTCGAATTAAAGCATCCGTTGGCGTTATGAAATAGCTGACTATTGATAATTGAATCTATACTTCCATAAACTGTTGAGTTCTTTTTTGTAGGGGAGAATATTTTTATTTTATAATCATAAGGTTGGTTAATAGTTAATTCTTTACCCATTGTGGTGTCTCGAAGGGAACTAAAAAATAAATCATTTGAATAAGTGAAAGCACTAAACTCGGAATTTGTTGTATTAATATTGGAGTCCAAATGGCTAATAGCACAATCATCTGTTGAGTCACTTTTGGAACGAATTGCAAAACCACAGGACATCATTTCCTGGTTTGCTTTTAATGATTCGTAACCCTTTTTATCCTTCTTGTAAAGAGATTTAACTTTTTTCCACGATTTCATAGAAGCTTGGTAATCTCCATTGTATTTCTGCATGGAAGCAAACCAAAACCAAGCATCTTCGTAGATTCTACCAGCTTTATCTTTTTCTACAATTTTATTATAGTAATAAGAAGCTAAATCATAGTTATTATACCTCCTTAAAGACTCAGCATATTTATACAAAAGATGAATATTAGAAGAATCCAATCGTAAAGCTTGCTTGTAATAGATAGAAGCGCCATAAAAATCCCCCAAAGAAGCATTTTCATCCGCATATTTAATTAATTGCTTTTGAGATTGCCCAAAACAGAGAAGTGGAAATAGCAGTATGATTAGTAATTTCAATTTCATTAAATGTAATCTGGGCAAATTCTGTGCATTACTCTTTTTGGCGGTGTATTGTCAATTATATAAATAACTGATATTTCTAAGCCTCCACGATTATTACTAGCAGGAACCAATGTGCTTAAATTGATATCGTAACTCACGCCAACTTTCCATTGGTCATAATCCATTCCTGCAGTTAAAAAACCAGCATCTTGGTTACGATAAAATAACCCAAACCAAACTGTGCGATACATTGTCATAAAATCAGTTAAAATGTACTTTGCAGAAACGCCAAAGTCCAATTCTTTATATTTTCCTTGACTCATGAATAGCATACTGGGTAGTACATTTATCTTCTCATGAACTTTCCATTCAGCATTTGCATTAACTGCGAGTCGCATGTCTAGTTTGGTTCCAACATCATTAAAAAAACTTTGTTTCGGTTTAGTTAAATTAAAAAGAGCTAGACCTCCACTTATTCTTTTCCTTTTTTC
>CAWUXI010000122.1:0-7566 GCA_963926405.1 uncultured Flavobacteriales bacterium | reverse complement strand
AAAAAGCTTCCAGTTATTGTTGTTTTGGACAATATCAGGAGTTTAAACAATATTGGCTCTTTTTTTAGAACGTCAGATGCTTTTAATATTGAGGCAATTTATTTGTGTGGAATAACAGCTCAACCCCCTCATCGTGAAATTCAAAAAACGGCATTAGGTGCTACAGAATCTATTGAATGGAAGTATTTTGAAGCTACTGAGCAAGCATTGGATAAGTTGAAGGAGAATAATTTCTTAGTTTATGCTGTCGAACAAACTGAAAACCCCATCTATTTGCAAGACTTTACTTACAATTTCGAAAAAATAGCTCTTATTTTTGGGAATGAAGTTGAAGGTGTAAGTCAAAATATTATAAATCTATCAAAAAACAGTATCGAAATACCTCAATTTGGGACTAAACACTCTTTAAATGTTTCAATTAGTTATGGAATTGTTCTCTGGCATCTAGCGAATCAAACGCTTAAGAGACTATAAAACATAATGTTTCTAGCATTTCCCATTAACGCGCCTGTTGTTTAGAAAGAATAAAAAAAGCAACTTTTTTAAAAAACTTTCGTTTTTAGAATGTTTCCACTATATTTGCAGGGATAGTACAACATGAGAGCATCAAAATACATAGCATTTTTTATCAGTCTAATTTTCATAGGAGATTCATATGGCCAGTTTTATAATCGTGGCGTGTGGAAAAAACATCGCGTTGAATACAGCGGGGGCCTAGGAGCTTCTAATTTTCTTGGAGATTTAGGGGGATTAGATAGAATAGGGTCAGACTTTATATGGGATTTAGAGCCAACTAAAACTAATTTTGCCGCTGAGTTTAATCGTTTGTTTTATTTAAGTCCAAAGATTGGACTAAGAACAAGCCTTACGTATGCTAAAGTTTCTGCAGATGATAAATTAACGAATGAGCCCTCTAGAAATAATAGAAACTTAAATTTTCAATCCCATCTTTGGGAGGCATCTGCGATTTTAGAGTTTCAAATCAAAAAGGAAAGACGAGGAAATGTTTATAACTTAAGAAGTTCTGCAGGTAGGAGGTTAGGGATAAAGTCAGCGGGTTTTGGAATTTATTGGGTAGCTGGAATTGGAGGTTTTTACTTCAATCCTAAATCACGAGATGAAAATGGAAGAATGACGGCGTTAAAACGCTTGCACACGGAAGGCCAGGGGTTGACTTACAATCATCCATTTCGAGGGAAGGTAGAGGGACCTAAACAATATTCAGGTTTTAGTGTTGCCTTGCCAATTGGTGCTGGAGTAAAAATACCAATCAATGGGGACTGGGGGATGAAGGTTGAGGTAATGTACAGATTTACATTCACCGATTATATTGATGATGTGAGTGGCGTGTACTTTGAGAACCATGTTATAGAAGATAATTACGGATCTAGCGCTTCTTATTTTGCTGATCCTGCAATTAATGGACATGCGGCTCATGGTCCGGAAGACGGTGCAGTAAATGGAGAAGAGTCGTTCCTACACCCAACATTTGCAGGCCAGATAAGAGGAGACGCTACCGATAATGATGGATATATGATCGCAATGATTTCTGTTTATAAAAAGATCAGTACGTATAGAAAGAAAAGAAGACGCAAGACGATAAGAAGGGTTAAGGCTTCATTCTAACTGAATCAAGTAAATCTAATGTCTTACTTTTATTAATTTCCTTGGGGCTTGAAAGTTCTTCTATTAATAACATTTTTATTATCTCTAAGTACTTCAATAAATGCCCAAAATCCAATTGGATTTGATGCGGCATGCGAAAAGTATATTTATGGAACAGTTCCAATAGTTTATTCAAAAGAGATGTCCAGAGCTATCAATAGTCCAAATGTAACGATATTAGATGCACGGGCGGAAAAGGAATATGAAGTTAGTCATATTCCAAAAGCTCAACACATTGGCTACAATAATTTTGATAGTAAATCATTAGACTTTATCCAAAAAACAGACACGATATATATCTACTGTTCTATTGGCTACAGAAGTGAAAAAATCGGAGAAAGGCTTCAAAAATTGGGATTTAATAATGTTTTTAATCTCTATGGAGGCATTTTCAGTTGGGTAAACTTTGGCTATAAGGTAGTTGACGTCAAAAACAACGAAACTAAAGATGTACATGGGTATAATAAAGAATGGAGTAGGTTGCTTAATGAAAAAAGATGTGTAATCAACCTTGGCTCACCATAAACAATCTGTTTGAGAAAATTTATTATTCAATCTGATTTTGGTTATGAGATTGTTATAAGTATTTTGTATCTTTATACACCAATAGAAAAAGAGTAAGCAATATGTACTTAGCAACTAGATACATTTTCAAGAAAAAACTACAACTCAAAAGAAATCCTGAGTGATTTATTTTTTCTTTATAATTCCATTATTCTAAATCTACTTTGGTAGATTATTGTTCACTTTTATTTAAATTTATATATGTCAAGATATCATTCTTTAGGGGCAATCCCTCCTAAAAGACACACTACATTTGAAAAGCCTGAAGGAGGTCTTTATCAAGAAGAACTTTTTGGGACCGCAGGGTTTGTTGGTATGTCCTCTTTAATTTACCATATCCATCCACCAACAGTAGTAAGTGAAGTAAAGCAAGTTAAAGACCTTACGCCAAAAATTGGGATTGAGAAAAACATGAAAGCGCTAAGTTTCAAAGGATTTTCATTACCGCAAATTGACGACTATATTGAAAGCAGGAAGATACTTTTTGTTAACAATGATTTGAAAATTGGACTAGCAGCACCAAAATCATTCTCAAAAGATTACTTCTATAGAAATAGTGATTCAGATGAAATGCTATTTATCCATATTGGATCAGGTAAACTTAGAACAATGTATGGCAGCATTGATTTTAAATACGGAGATTATTTGATTATTCCAAAAGGAACTACTTATCAAATTGATTTCGATACGGAGGATAACAGAATTCTCTTTATTGAATCAGCAAGTGCTATTACAACACCTAAACGTTACAGAAATAACTATGGGCAGTTATTAGAGCATTCTCCATTTTGTGAAAGAGACCTTAGAGTCCCAAAAGATTTGAAAACACACGACGAAAAAGGGCAATTTAAAGTACTTTCTAAAAAACAAGATGTTCTTTGGGAATATACACATGAAAATCATCCTTTTGATGTTGTTGGATGGGATGGGTTTAATTACCCTTACGCATTCTCTATACATGACTTTGAGCCAATTACAGGTCGTATTCATATGCCTCCTCCGACACATCAAACTTGGGAAGCTGCAGGGTTTGTTGTTTGTTCTTTTGTACCTAGAATGTATGATTATCATCCTAAATCGATACCGTCTCCCTATCACCATAGTAATATTGATTCGGAGGAGTTATTATATTATGTGGATGGAGACTTTATGAGTCGAAATAATATTGAAAAAGGACAATTGACCTTGCATCCTGGTGGTATACCACATGGTCCTCATCCCGGAGCAATTGAAAGGAGTGTTGGAAAAAAAGAAACAGGAGAATTGGCTGTAATGATAGACCCATTTTCCCCATTAAAGATTACTGAAGAGGCAATGAATTTGCAAGTTGATGATTATTATAAATCATGGATGATTGATTAAAAAATATAAATTATGTCAGATATAAAGAATGTAAATTACGGATTAGAAAAGATATTTAAAGATGCTAAGGATTTTCTTCCTTTGTTAGGAACTGATTATGTAGAGTTCTACGTAGGAAATGCTAAGCAAGCCGCGCATTATTATAAAACAGCTTTTGGCTATCAGTCTGCAGCCTATAAAGGTTTAGAAACAGGATGTAAGGAATACGCGTCGTATGTGTTAAAACAAGATAAAATAAGACTTGTATTGACGACCCCATTAAATTCAAGCTCACCTATTAATCAACACCTCGCTAAGCATGGTGATGGAGTCAAAGTTGTAGCATTATGGGTAGAGGATGCTAAGAAATCATGGGAAGAAACGACTAAGCGTGGAGCAAAATCTTTTATGGAGCCAACGGTTGAAAAAGATGAACATGGTGAAGTTGTTAGAGCTGGGATATATACATATGGAGAAACAGTTCATATGTTTGTTGAGCGAAAAAACTACAATGGGGTATTTTTACCCGGTTATGAAAAATGGGAATCGGATTATAATCCAAGCTCAGTAGGCCTCAAATATGTCGATCACATGGTAGGAAACGTGGGTTGGAATGAGATGAATACCTGGGTGAAATGGTATGAGGATGTTATGGGGTTTGTAAATTTCCTTTCCTTTGATGATAAACAAATTCATACGGAATATTCAGCCTTAATGAGTAAGGTAATGAGTAATGGAAATGGACGAATAAAATTTCCTATAAATGAACCTGCAGAGGGAAAAAAACGCTCGCAAATTGAAGAATATTTAGACTATTATGAAGGTCCTGGAGTGCAACACATTGCTGTTGCTACTGATGATATAATTAAAACAGTTACACAATTAAGAGAAAGAGGAATTGAGTTCTTATCTACTCCTCCTGAAGAATATTATAATGCCGCTCCAGGGAGGTTAGAAGAGTACAATCACGAACTTCAGGAAGATTTAAAAGTTTTGAGGAGTCTTGGAATTATGATTGATGCAGACGAAGAAGGGTATTTATTGCAAATTTTCACTAAACCTGTGGAAGATAGACCGACTTTGTTTTTTGAAGTAATTCAAAGAATGGGAGCTAAAGGATTTGGAGCAGGTAACTTTAAAGCATTGTTTGAATCAATCGAAAGAGAGCAGGCAAAAAGAGGAACTCTTTAAAATCAATTGCTATGGAAAGGGAAGAGATATTAA
This sequence comes from uncultured Flavobacteriales bacterium, assembly GCA_963926405.1. Classification (GTDB taxonomy): domain Bacteria; phylum Bacteroidota; class Bacteroidia; order Flavobacteriales_D; family Parvicellaceae; genus CALSMU01. The sequence continues at coordinate 2,772 of CAWUXI010000122.1, read as the reverse complement.
AAAAAATAGAATCAAAATATCATGATTTAGGAATTCCTGTAGATACAATGCTTGAAGGACTGCTGTATAGCAAGCCTATGGTTTATTGGGATTATATTCAGACAGATGCTCTTTTGGGGCTCCAAATACAAAGAACAACTCTTCCTGATGAAATGGTTTTTATCATGTATCATCAGGTGAATGAATTATTGTTCAAAATGATTTTATTGGAGATTAAGCAAGTAGCAAAATCTGACTCGCTAGACGTTGAGGTATTTACAAAACACTTAATGCGAATTAGCAGGTATTTTGATATGCTGTCCTCCTCATTTGATATTATGGGAGATGGAATGGATAAAGATCAGTATATGAAGTTTCGAAATACACTTGCACCAGCAAGTGGTTTTCAGAGCGCGCAGTATCGAATGATTGAATTTGCATCTACAGAACTTATAAACTTAATTGATGTGCGGTTTAGGGATACTATTGATAGAGACACTCCTTTTGAACATGCGTATGAACATTTATACTGGCAAGCAGCTGGAAAAAATTATAATACGGGTCAAAAATCAATATTACTTGATAAATTTGAGAAAAAGTATATGGGAGATTTTATAGATTTTATGAAAGATTACAACACAACAAATATCTCGATGAAGTTTAAGTCGCTACCAGATTCTGTAAGAAACAATGTAGACTTAGTGAACACAATGAGACATTATGATTATACTGTAAATGTTAAGTGGGTTATGTCCCATTACAAAGCTGCAGCAAAGTATATTGGTGGTGGATCTGCAACTGGCGGAAGTGACTGGACAAAGTATATGTTACCAAAGTATCAAAAAAGAATTTTTTATCCTGAACTTTGGAGTGAAGAAGAAAAAGAAAATTGGGGGATTACAAACCTCGAATCATACAAAATATTAACAGAAGTCTAAACGGAAGTAATATGGAAAATGCAAAAAATCTAGAAGAGTTTCAAGCTAAAATTGATGCCGAAATTAAAATTGAACCGAAAGATTGGATGCCTGACGAATATAGGCAACATCTAGTTCGACAAATGTCTCAGCACGCTCATTCAGAAGTTATTGGAATGCAGCCAGAAGGCAATTGGATAACACGCTCTCCTAGTTTGAGAGCTAGAAAAATCCTTATGGCAAAGGTTCAAGATGAAGGTGGTCATGGACTCTATTTATATTGCGCGACAGAAACTTTAGGCGTCAGTAGAGAACAGCTAATTAAATGGCTACACGAAGGAAAAGCAAAATATGCAAGTGTCTTTAATTATCCATCGCCAACATGGGCTGATATGGGAGCAATCGGATGGCTTGTTGACGGTGCGGCGATAGTTAATCAGGTTTCACTGCAGCGGACTTCTTACGGGCCTTATTCCAGAGCAATGGTAAGAATATGTAAAGAAGAGAGTTTTCACCAACGTCAGGGTTATGAGATTATGGCGACTTTAATGGAAGGTACGGCAGATCAGAAAAAAATGGCACAAGAAGCGTTTGAAAGATGGTGGTGGCCTTCGTTAATGATGTTTGGTCCGCATGATGGTGATTCTCCTCGAAGTTCTAACGCAATGAAATGGAAGATTAAAAGGGAAACTAACGATGATTTACGCCAGCAGTTTATTGACAAAACAATCCCTCAAGCTGAATTAATTGGATTAAAAATTCCTGATGCTAACTATAAGTTGCTAGAAAATGGATCGTATGAAACCTCTGATATTGACTGGGACGAATTTTGGAATGTTATAAAAGGAAATGGCCCATGTAATACGCAAAGAATAAAACATCATGCTGCTGCTCATGATAATGGCCAGTGGGTGAGAGAGGCTGCCATAGCTTACAATGAGAAGGCAGAACAAAAGTTAAAATTAGCTTAAAAAATCAGATACAATGAGTACAGATAATCAAGGTCCTATTTGGGAAGTGTTTGTTCAGCCAAAACCGGGCAAACCCTACAAACATGTTGGTAGCCTACATGCTTACGATAAAGAAATGGCTGTAGAGAGTGCTAGAGATTTATATACAAGAAGAAATGAAGGCATTGGATTATGGCTTGTAAAAGCAGAAGAGATTGTTTCTGTAAAGTCTGGGGATGAAGAGTCCTTCTTCGAGCCTGCAGATGATAAAATTTATCGTCATCCTACTTTTTACAACATGCCTGAAGGCTCTAAGCATATTTAATTATGGAGAGTAATTTGTACAATTTCTGCGTACGATTAGCAGACACAAGTTTTATATTAAGTTATCGTTTAGGAGAATATGTAAGTCACGGTCCTTTTCTGGAAGAGGATCTTTCTATAACGAATGTCGGTTTAGATCTAATTGGGCAAGCAGAAAGTCTTTTTAAATATGCAGCTGAAATCAAAGGAGGGGGTATCACCGATGACGACATTGCTTATAAGCGGGAAGAAAGTGAGTATCTGAATTTTCATTTGGTCGAATATCCTAATGAGGACTTTGCCTTTATAACGGTTCGGCAATTTTTTATGGATGTATATAATTATCATTTATTTACGGCGTTAAAAAATAGTTCTGATTCTACAATTGCAGCTGTTGCAGCTAAATCAATAAAAGAAGTTAATTATCACTTAAAAAGAAGTCGAAAATGGATGTTACGACTTGGTGACGGAACGGAAGAAAGTCATAATAAAATGCAGTATGCCGTAAATGAATTATGGAAGTATACAGACGAACTTTTCGATATGGACGATATTCACAAAAGTCTTATCGAAGAAGGAGTTGCGGTTGACTTAAAGGAAGTTGAAAAAAGCTGGATAAAAGA
>CAWUXI010000121.1:0-4563 GCA_963926405.1 uncultured Flavobacteriales bacterium | reverse complement strand
CATCTTAGAATCCGATTGATTGAATAAGATTTGGTTCAATTCTTCAACGTTCTGCTGCAACTCTTGATTCGTTTCATCCAGTAACTCAGAAATTCTGTTTCTCAATTGACGAACCGCCATTTTTCCGTGTTGCATCATTTTGTTCAGCACATTGAAATCAAAGTCTGCTAATACAAAAGGAGTGTCGTTTAAGTATCCTAATTCAAAAAGGGTTTTTAAATCAAGAATTTTTTCTCCAATAGCAACGCCAACTCTCGGTGAATCTGTCAATACAGAGAAAACTCCAAAAGGAAGGTTTTGAATTGTGAAATCACTCTTTGCGGGTATATTTACCCATGATTTCAAATTTGGGTTATTGGCTTTTATCATTTATTAGTGGTATTAAAATTTAAATATTGGGCGGGGGCTCATTAAAGCATTTACTTCTTTTTTTACCTCCTCAATTATAGCATCATTTTGATAGTTTTCAATTACTCTGTCAACTAATTCAACAATTGTTTCTATTTCATCAGTGATAATTCCTCTTGTAGTGATAGCAGGAGTTCCTACTCTAATTCCGCTTGTTACAAATGGAGACTCCGTGTCAAATGGAACCATATTTTTATTAACCGTAATATCTGCTTTTACTAGAGCATTTTCAGCATCTTTTCCAGTAATGTTTTTTGATCTTAAATCAATTAACATAGAATGGTTGTCTGTTCCTCCGGAGATAACTTTATAACCTCTTTTAACGAAGGCATCAGCCATAGCTTGTGCATTTTCAATGACTTGCTTTCCATATGCTTTAAAATTATCCGAAAGAGCTTCACCAAATGCAATTGCTTTAGCTGCAATAACATGTTCTAGTGGTCCACCTTGCGAACCTGGGAAAACTGCCGAGTCTAATAATCCAGACATCTTTCTTAGGTTTCCATTTTTCCATTTTATTCCAAACGGATTTTCAAAATCTTTTCCCATCATAATAACTCCACCTCTAGGTCCTCTCAATGTTTTATGAGTAGTAGTCGTTACGATATGGCAATGCGGCATTGGATCGTTTAATATTTTGGCAGCAATTAATCCAGCAGGATGTGAAATGTCTGCCAATAATAAAGCGCCCACCTTGTCTGCTATTTTTCTAAAACGCTTGTAGTCCCAATCTCTAGAATAGGCGGATGCGCCACATATAATTAATTTTGGTTGCTCTTCAATGGCTTTCGCTTCTATTTTATCATAGTCAACAATACCTGTTTCTTTTTCTACACCGTAAAATGAAGGGACGTATAGCTTTCCAGAGAAGTTAACCGAAGACCCATGCGTTAAATGACCGCCATGCGATAAATCGAAACCTAAGATCTTGTCACCTGGGTTTAAGCAAGCTAGCATCACGGCAGCATTAGCCTGAGATCCTGAATGGGGTTGGACATTTGCCCATTCAGCTCCAAACAATTCTTTTAGTCTGTCTATTGCTAGTTGTTCAACTTTATCTACAACTTCACAACCTCCATAATAACGTTTGTTTGGAAGTCCTTCTGCATATTTGTTTGTAAGGATAGAGCCTTGTGCTTCTGTAACTCCATCACTTACAAAATTTTCGGAAGCAATCAATTCGATTCCGTTGATTTGTCTTTGTTTTTCTTCTTCAATTAAATCGAAGATTTGTGTGTCTCTTTGCATTGTAATTAAATTTGTATACAAATTTAATTATTTGCTTTTAACTCTTACGTCACTGCGAACTTAAATTTTCCGATTAACCTTATTGGGAACTTTAATTTTCAAGAAAGTTTTTGCGTCTAGTGGTTTATTCGCTGATTTTTCTGAAGGATTTACTTTCGTTAAGATTATTTAATTTTCTAACTTAACACTTAGATGCAATTTAAATGCTAATACTAGAAGTAAAGTGGGTAAAGAAGATTGTAGGAAATGCATTAAACCCAAAGAGATTAAATAAGTGTTTTCTTGCCAATTATAATCAGAAAAGATAAACCGTAATCCATAGATTATTAAAGCAGATGAAAATATAATGCCATAAAGAACTATAGCATATTTAATGATGATTTTATTTCTGTATAATAAATAAGGGATAAGAATACTGAAGATTAAAAAATAAACCATAAAAACCAAAGTGAAAAGCCATTTTAGGTTTTTTATTGTGGAGATTGATTTTCCTTCTAGTAATTTTTCCATCCACGAGTCAGTATAGTTTTCAGCCGCAGGAATCCCTTCTGAACTAAAGAAACTTAAATAATGGATTTGATATTCTAAATTTTTGAAAACATAATCTCGAATGAATTCAGAATAAAACAAAAATACTCCGAGTACAATAAGTATAAATATTTTTAGTGTTTTATTCATTTCAAATATGACGTCATTTTGAGCTTGCTTCGGATTTCACTTTCTCAATTAAATTAAGTCTTTAGGGTTTCCTCTTTTGCATGTGAAATTCCTGATAACTTTTGAACCCACCAATACCAAAGAATGAAAATTAGTCCATACACAATAACTTGAAAAGTGATGTTGTGATTAAAGTCTAAAGCTTTTGGGTTTTCAGCCGACATAATAGTAAGTGCTGCTATTCGAATGGCATTTGCAGTGTGTACGATAAATATTCCTAGTGGAATAAACCATAGTTTCTTTTTCCAAGAACCAGGAAATGCAAGTATGAATAGTGTAAATAGTCCAAATACCTTAACCCCATTGCAAGGTTCGCCTATCCAAACACCATGATTAAAAAAGGTGCCTTTTATAGATGTTATTACTAATTCAGTAGAGGTATCTAGGGTTGGATCATAGCCAAATAGACTTACAAATACATTTGCGTATTTAGCCAAACCAACCGAAATATTCTTTTGGATGTCAACTTCATTAGCATCTGTAGAGAATAGCTTGTCGAGTTTGTAGATGTTGTGATAAAGGCTAAACCATGCTATGGCCAGTCCAGAGAAAATAAGGATAAACTTAATAAATGGGTTTTCGAAAAGTTTTTTCACGCCAAACATTTTTGAGTGAGAACTTATTTCTTTTTTAAGCTGTCGTAGGCTTTTTTTCCACCAAAGGCTGCACCTATTGCAATTAGGAAACTAATTCCTCCGTCAATAGGTACGCATGGAGGAGGCCAACACGGAGAAGTCCCGCCAGCAGGTCCGCCAGGAGGTGCTCCTCCAGCTGGTTGTCCCAGTGCAACGAAAACGAACATTATACACGATAGGGTAAGTAGTATTTTAAGATAAGTCTGCATTTTTTCAGCTGCAAATATAATTATTGATAACAAAGAAACTTAATTTTTTCTACATAACCATAATATTAATGATGAGGTCTGCCTACAACTTATACGAAAGGCTTCTAAATTGAGTCGAAAGGGGCTTGTTAAGTTAATTACAAAGGATTTTTAATGATTAAGAATTGTTATTTTGTTTTATGGTTCAATAGCAATGTTATATTTGTAGTTGAATAAGAATTCAATATAAAATAATTGAGCGACTCGTTACAAAATATAAAGGAGGAGAAACTGATAAGTTTAGAGGACTTAAGGTGGATAGGTAGTGCAATTGCAAAAGGTTGGTACTTGTTTATTTTGATGCCTATTATTGTTGGTGCTATTGGGTTCTTTTATTCGTATCGGATTACACCAGAATATTCTGCGAAGATTCAAATACTACTTAAATCGAATGATGTTTATGATTACCAATCTTCTATGCAGAAAAGTGTGGGGTATGCTCAATCGTATACTGATATTAGGACCCAGCAACGAATTTTAAGCTCCTATGATTTAATTGAACGAACACTATCTAAGTTGGATTTAGATGTTTCTTATTACATAGTAGGTCGCGTAAACACGAAAGAGTTTTTTGAGAATATGCCTTTCAATGTAGATATAGAGGTAATTAGCAATGGAATTTATGAAATTCCTATTGAAATGAAAATAATTGATGAAGAAACTTTTGCATTGGATTTTGTGCTCGAGGAATCGAAGGTTATTCGACAGCATAAATTTAACGAAACTTCAATTACAAACGAGTATATTATTAATGTTGAAAGTAGTGATCAGATAAATAAGTCTTCAGTAGTTAACTTGGCCGACATTAATTACCAAATTAAAGTACATTCTAAAGGTCATTGGGTAAATAGAATTATGTCAGGAATGACCATAAAAAATATAGAATATACAAGTATTTTGGACATTGAATTAACAGATGAATTGCCACAGCGAGCAAAAATGTTCTTGGATACATTAGCTGTGGAATATATTGATTATACATTGAGAAGTGAGTTTACAGTAAACGACAATACCTTAGAATATATTAACAAACAATTGAATGAGGTTGTAGAAGTTTTAGATTCTATTGAGATAGAAGTGGATAGTGTTCGAGCGGATAAAGGGATCTTAGATTTATCGAAAGAATCTTCTGCGTACTTTTCTCAAATGGTAGATGCTGAATCTAATCTTAAGGGGTTGCAACTCGATTTAAAATCGATGAATAATTTGAAGAATTATATTATTAAAACTACAGGGGATAATTTATTGCCACCGTCATTTTATATTTTAAAGAACGACGTTTATTTAGCAAAAGCCTTGAGTGAATT
>CAWUXI010000120.1:0-8199 GCA_963926405.1 uncultured Flavobacteriales bacterium | reverse complement strand
TCTTACAAGTTTTAAAAATTACCAGCCCTAATTAGTGCAATCATTTATATTGTCTATTATTAATGTTTAAATTTGGTTGAACATTATTTACTATTATGAGTTTAAAAAGAATTTCTTTTCTTTTAATTGTTTTGTTTACTCAAAACTATTACTGTCAATCCTCTAACATAAAATCACTTTCAAAATTTGAAAGAGGGATAGATGAGTTTAATGTTGGCCATTATAACTTAGCTAATGAACATCTTATATCGTCGAGAGATATTTTAGAAGGTTCTAATCTGAAAATTCAATATTATTTAATTCGTTCATTTTATAATTTAGAAGAATACAAGCGCTGTAGGACAGAATTAGAATTGTATTTCGATTATTATGAAGGGCGTGCAGAACAATCTTTTTTTTATGCAGATTCAATTCCAAAAAGGCACCTAGCCAAACGTGATGAAATGATCGAACTTCTTGATAGAGTTGAGGAAAAGATTAATAAATTAAATAAAGTTAGTTCGTATGATGCAGAGTTACAGGAAACATTAAATTGGATAAAAACTAAGGTTGATGAATTTGGAATACATTCCAATAAATATATTTATAATACATATGAAGAAGTAACTAAAAGCACTGAAAGTAAATCACGGGGATTAAATGATCTTATTATTCATGGTAAAGTTATTAGGGGATGCTTAATGAGTTTTGATAATAATTTTAATGTTACCATTAAATACGAGTTGAAAAACAGAATGCTGCCGATTGTATATAAGTTCAGTGCTAAAGATGTTATGCTAGCAGAGATGAAGATTGATGCTTCACAAGTATGGAATGAAAACGGAGAATTAAAGGTCGAAAGAATTTATAAGAATGGCAAAACTGATCCTTTAGAAGAAATAATTGCTGCTGAGGAAAAGGAGAATGGTTTTTCGAATAGTGAAAATGCAGGAATTGAAAAAAGTAACTCAGATTATTACTTTTTAAGAATAAAAGGTTTTTCTGATCAAACCAATAAATTCTGTTTAAACTGGGATATAGTTTATAATCAATGCATCAGAGAAACTAACTTTATGGATCTTATGCTTACCAACGATAAAAGACTAACTCAGAGGCTTATTAATGCTTTTAATCATATTGGTGAAATGAATAATCAAAAAAGATTAAATAACAAGCCTGCAGAAAAATTTTAATTTATTTAATAATTAAAGATATCCTACTTTCTGTTTAGGTTATATTATTCCTGTACGAGTTAGATAAACGCCATCAGTTCCCAATACTGAAAATGTAAAAAGTAATTATGTTGTAATTAATGTTGCTCTAATCACAACATGTGTCAACCTATTGTATAAGGCTTTCCATGTGCTTGATAGTAGAAGTTGACTGAGGGATAAAGATTGACCTAAAGTACTTACGTTCTTAAAGGCCATCTTCCGTTTTCGAGATAATTTTCCATTTTTAAATGACATAGAAATTATTTTCTTGCCGTTTAACCAAGTAATTACTTCAGTACTGATGTTCCCCTTAAATTCATCCAACTGCCACTATGCTTTTGCTGTTCGGGCATTTTAATTAGTTTTAAGGTAGTTTAGGTTTTATTAGCAAACGTATTGTTTATTATTTCAAGTGCGTCCATGATGTAGTCATTTGATTCGATTCTTATTCCATTTCCACCTGCACGTAAAACAGGGTTAATGTCTTTATCCATTCTATCTCCAACAATCAATACGTTTTCCATTTTAATACTTAGGCTTGAACAGAGTTCTGGGTATATGGTGAATTGAGAAGATGCTTTTCTATGACCATTTTCCATTCCAATAATAGAATCAAAAATATTACTGATTCCGATTGCATTTAAAGTTCTTTCTATTTGCATTAAATAACTATCGGTATATAGGATAGTATTAAATTGTGTTGATATTGTAATGAGTTTCTCGGCCAATTTTGGATTGAGTGAGTGAATTCTTCCGAAATCAAATAAGGGGTCATTATCACGGTGTTTATAAAAGTCATACTTATCCAGTGTCGGGAACAATCCAAAAGCTTCATCGGTACCAGCCGAAAAGTTTTCTGGAAATGGATGACCGAGTAATCTTTCCAAATATTTATTTCGGTATTCAATATGATAGGGGTGGATAGAGGTTCTGTTGGTTAAGGTTCCATGTAAATCAAAAACAATCAATCTAATGTCTGAAGAAGAAAAAAAAGTTGACACCTTTTTTTCTTCTCTAGTTGGTTCTATTTCAAAAGTCGACATTTCTCTTAATTTATAATAGCTAACAGACGTATAAAATACATATATGTGTTATCTAAACTATGTTTTTAATATAAATATAGCAAGTTTATGGGATTTTTAATTGCATCAAATGAATGAACTGCAGCGGTTATGTATGTTATTTCGATTAGATGCAAAAATTGTAAAAGGGAGTTTAGCCTTTTCATATAGTAAGTCAAGTATAATTCTAGTTTGGTGAAACATTTTTCAAAATACTGAATACTACCTTTTTGAAAATTTTATCTTTGTTACATATTATCAAAAAGAGTATGGGGTTTATAGAAGAAATGAAGTGGAGAGGCATGATTCACGATATGATGCCGGGAACGGACGAAGCGTTGAATAAAGAAATGACCGCTGGTTATATTGGATTCGATCCAACTGCAGATTCTTTACACATAGGTAGCTTGGTTCAGATTATGACATTGGTTCACTTTCAACGTGCTGGCCATAAGCCTTTTGCTCTGGTTGGTGGTGCAACGGGTATGGTCGGAGATCCATCTGGAAAGTCACAAGAAAGGAATTTATTAGATAGTAGTACGTTAGACCATAATGTAGCTTGTGTCAAAAAGCAATTAGAACAATTTTTAGATTTTGAGTGTGGTAATAATTCAGCAGAAGTGGTGAATAATTATGATTGGTTTAAGGACATGAACTTCTTAGAATTTATCCGTGACATTGGCAAGCACATTACTGTTAATTATATGATGGCAAAAGACTCTGTGAAGTCTCGATTAGAAACAGGGTTGTCTTTTACTGAATTTTCATACCAGTTAGTTCAGGGCTATGATTTTTACTGGTTGAATAAGAACAAAGGATGTAAGGTACAGCTAGGGGGTTCAGATCAATGGGGTAACATTGTAACCGGTACAGAGCTAATTAGAAGAAAAGGTGGAGGAGAGGCCTACGCTGTTACTACACCTCTAATTAAAAAAGCAGATGGAAGCAAGTTTGGTAAAACCGAAGGAGGAAATGTTTGGTTGGATAAGAACAGAACGTCTCCTTATAAATTCTATCAATATTGGATTAATTCAAGCGATGAAGATTCGGCTAAGTATATTCGAATATTTACATTGAAAACCAAAGAAGAAATTCAAGATATTGAGTCGAAACATAACCTAGAACCACATTTACGTTTACTTCAAAAAGAATTAGCAAAAGACATTACAATACGAGTTCATTCTGAGGAGGATTACAAGAGTGCAATTGATGCTTCTGAAATTTTATTTAAAAAAGGGGATGAAGCTGTTGAAGCTTTAAAAGGATTAAGTGAGGCCATTTTTATGGACGTTTTTGAGGGAGTTCCGCAAGCAGAAGTTTCAAAATCGGAAATAGAAGCAGGAATTAATATAGTAGATGTTCTTTGCGATAAAACGGGGTTTTTAAGTTCAAACGGTGAAGCTCGCAGGGCGTTAAAAGAAAACTCCATTTCTGTAAATAAAGAAAAAGTAGTAGAGACAAAAGACATTTTTTCCTCAGACTTAATTGACGGAAGTTATATTCTTTTGCAAAGAGGAAAGAAAAACTATTTCATAATAAAAGCCGTGTAGTTAAACACAGCTTTTATTATTTGATATTGTAATAAGCGAGCTCGCTTTAGTTTTACCCTTTTTTCAGTTTCTTTCCTTTAACAACCCTTTGGCTATTGCTCTTGTCACTGTTACGTTTTAGTTTAATAGCAATATAGGCATTTTTACTGTATTTGGAAGTCAAGTATTTTTCTCCGCCATAGGTAATTTGTCCTTGTCCATTTGGGTTCCAATCTTCAGCTTGCAGCGAATATCTGCCTTTCGCAGATGATGAACCAAAAATCAATGTTTTGCCTTCTCCATTTTCAAATCGAATTGCAATTTTATCTAAGGAAATAGATTTTTCAAGAATCCCTTTTGTCCCAGACCTAAAGATGATTTTATCTGTACTTTGCTCTTCGTTAATCACAATTTCTCCATCCACAAGAGAAGTGTTACTGCCTTCTGTTGATGCATTATATATAATCACATCATTTGTTAAATAATACTGCAGCTTATCAATTTCACTTTCGGTCAAATTATACCTTTTAAGAACATCACCTGTGTAGGCTATTTTTTGTTTACAAGCTCCAAGACTTAAAGCAACTGACAATAAAAGGAGAAATGATTTAATGTTTTTCATGTATTTTTTTTATACGGTTATCAAATGTTGTTCCGTTTTCAAGTATTATAAAGAGGTTGATAACTTAAGGGCATAAATGTACGTAATTGTTTTGGATGTTTAGCTGCTTCGAGTCTTTTGGAATTAGTTTGAATTTAACAAAGTAAGCTATTTAATGAATCATCAAATTGCAGCCTCTTGCGTCTGAATTGTCAAAACGACCAATAATTTCGAATTGATTGTTGCCCAATGTCCTTCCTAGGTCTTGTGTGCTAATAAAACAACAACTAGAAATATTTGCTAGATCAATAACATTAACACCTCCAGTTTTATTTTCCTTGCAAAGTGACAAAGGGTCGCTTATTTCACGTATTAAAATTTTCATCCAGGAAGGAGTATTAAATATTCCTTCACCATTAGAATATGCCTGAGATAGAAGTTCAGTCATGCCGTATTCGCTGTGAATTTTAGAGACTCCAAAGCCATCACATAGTATATCGTGTAATTCTTCTCTAACCATCTCTTTTCTTCTACCCTTCATTCCTCCTGTTTCCATAACGATGAGGGCGCTAAAGTCTATTTTTTGTTTTTCTATGAAGTCTAAAAGCGCATAGGTTACTCCTATTAATATAGTTTTGGTATTTGATTTTTTTAATTCTAATAATGTGTCCAAAAGGCCGTTTTTCTCATTTAAATAAAATCCACTTTTTGAATGATCTGATTGCTCAATTAGAGAGTCTATCATATAAATGAGCGATGAGTCGCCTTGCTCTAGGTAGTTTGGTAAAAGGGCAATTACACATGTGTTATAAATTTTACCATAGGCTAGCTCAAAGCCCTTGGTAAATGATTGCTGATAAAGATTTAAGTCTGCCACAAAGTGTTGACTTCTTCCCGTTTCAGTAGTTCCACTACTTTTGAAGATGGTCTCCTGAACATTGCCTTTTTCAATTACTTCTCTCGATTTGAAAAATTGAATGGGAAGGAAAGGAATTTCTTCAATTCTATTAATCATTTCTGACTGTATATCCAATGATGAAATGTATTCCGCATAAACAGGGATGTTTTTAGCTTGCCAATGAAATATTTTTAAAGCTTTTTCGTTAAACTCATGTTCAGAGTTGATATCGAAAATAGTCTTTATATCAAAGGATAGGTTGGACATGTTTGTAAATAAAATTGTACTTTTATAGTTTAGTATGAAGTTGCTCACAAAAATAACAGTTGTATTTGTAATATTCGGTGCTTTCTTGATTTCATCTTGTTTAAAGCCAGCAGAATTTCCTAATGAACCAAAGATTGAGTTCGTTAGTTTCGAAGCTCAAGGAGATTCTTCAGGGATATTTGTTATAAGTTTTACCGATGGAGATGGAGATATTGGCTTAGATATAGGAGATACATTGATTCCTTACGAACCAGGTTCTTACTATTATTATAATGTTTATTTTGACTATTACGAAATCGTTAATGGTGATACGGTAAGAGGAACTTCAGATCCGAATAATTTCCCTACAGCTGATCCAATTACGTTGGCCTTTAGAATTAAAAATATTACTCCAATTGGACAGAATAAAGCTTTAAAAGGGGAGGTTAGAATAACATTAGAGCCTAGGTATTACCATTTGGGAGCGACAAGTAATGATTCTATCTTATACAAGATAGTATTAATTGATAGAGCTTTAAATATAAGTAACGAATTGATTACTCCTATTATCACAAGGTGATAATTAAATCAATAACTTTGACGACTAAAATAAGAGGAATTGATTTCAAATAAGCGGTCATACAGGTGGTTTTTTATATTGGTTTTAACCCTTTCTTTTTTTAGTAGATGCAATACAAAGGCATATAATGTCAACTATGCTCACATATATTCTGGAACCACAAGTATACTGCAGCCGGAGTATATGATCTATCACCATCAGAATGATTCAAGTCAAGTTTATTTTAATATTAATTCTTCAGAATTACTTTATGTAAGGAAAGATAAGTCCGAGCCTTATCACGCTTCCGTTCTTGTTCATTTTAGGTTATACAGTGGAATAGATTCAAAAATTATTTTGGATAGTGCTTCTCGCAAGATAGAAGAAATAACGGATGAAAGGTCTGCCAAGTCGATATTGGGAAGCTTTTCGATCCCTGTTCCCATGGGGGGTAAATATTTTCTTAAGATACTTACAACGGATTTAAATAGAGGCAGTGTTGATGAGGCCCATTTGCTTGTAGACAAAAGAGAAACATCAGGAAGTCAATTCTTTTTATTAAAAAAGCTGCCAGAAGAGCTTCCTTTGTTTACTAATTACAGTGTAAATGACAATGAGTTTGTTGTCGAGTCAAAAATGAACAAGAATGTTGATTTTCAAGGAAGGTTTTACAAGCGAAAATTTCCTTTAGCTGCCCCTCCTTTTAGTGTTGCTGTTTCACAGCCTTTTAAATATGCTCCAGACAGCATAGCTGTCTATTCTTTTAGCGCTGAAGGGAAAATGAATTTTACTGTTCAGGATTCTGGGTTTGTTCAATTTCAAACAGATACTTCGTCTAGAGACGGTTTTACTTTGTTTAGGCAACAGGCAGGTTTCCCGTTAATTAAAACAACTCAGGGAATGTTTTACCCGTTGAGGTATATCTGCACTAAGAATGAATATAATGGTTTTTTACTGAGTAGTGATTTAAAAAAGAGTGTGGATAAATTTTGGATTAATAAGACGGGAAGCAAAGAGAGAGCCCGAGAATTAATCAAAAAATACTATAATAGAGTACAAACAGCAAATCAATATTTTACAAGCTATATCGAAGGTTGGAAAACTGATAGAGGAATGATTAGTTTGATTTTTGGACCTCCAAAGGTTGTTAATAAAACGAATGATTCGGAAACGTGGATTTATGGTGAGGAAACAAATACACTTTCTTTAAGATTTACTTTCAATAAAGTAAATAACCCATTTACAAATAATGATTATAAGTTAAATAGAGGTCCTGGGTATCGAACGCACTGGTATCGAGCAGTAGATGCATGGAGAAGTGGGCGTGTATATTGGATTAATTAAAGTTATACTGAATGGAGCATATTAAAAAAGACGCGTATTTTATTTTTGGGATTCGTGCTATTATCGAGGCTATTGAAGCTGGAAAAACAATTAATAAACTACTAATGCAAGCAGGTGTTCAAGGAGATTTGCACAACGAATTAAAAGAAGCAATTAGAGGACGCGACATTCTGGTACAAAGAGTTCCTATTCAGAAATTAAATAGTTTGACGCGAAAGAATCATCAAGGGGCAATTGCTTTTACCTCTCCGATAGAATATTATTCGATTGAAAATGTATTGCCACAAATTTATGATAAGGGAGAAGATCCATTTATTTTTATTCTTGATAGGGTTACGGATGTTAGAAACCTAGGAGCGATTGCAAGATCCGCAGAGTGTAATGGTGTTCATGCGATCGTAATCCCTTCCAAAGGGTCTGCTTTAGTAAGTGCAGATGCCGTTAAAACATCGGCTGGAGCATTAAATAAAATCCCTGTCTGCAAAGAACATAACTTAAAGGATGTTATTCAATATTTGAAAGATTATGGAGTTAGAGTAGTAGGTTGTACAGAAAAAACGGAAGATTTATTACCTAATACAAGTCTTACCGGTCCAGTAGCTGTGGTGATGGGGAGTGAAGAAAATGGGGTGTCTTCTGAGTATCTAAAAATGTGCGATGGAAGAGTTAAAATTCCTATGTTTGGATCGATTGAGTCTTTAAATGTAGCGGTTTCAGCTTCAGTTGTAATGTATGAAATCAATAGGCAAAGAGCGAATGATGAATAAT
>CAWUXI010000119.1:0-6250 GCA_963926405.1 uncultured Flavobacteriales bacterium | reverse complement strand
TTGGCGCTACTGTGATTAATGCTTTTGTTTCGCATACCAAAAATCTATATTTACCGTTCTGAATTAAAATAGTAGCAGTATGAAAGTAAAATTTATTTTAGCATTCGTCTTTTGTTTCTTATTGTTTTTAAGTTCTTGTTCTACAACAAAAAAGTGCGACGGTAGTAAGGGCGTTAAAACAAATATGGGGACAATGTGATAAACACATCCCCGTTTAAAACTACTGGATAATCAGGCGTTAATTGCATGGTACTTCCTTAATTTGGTGGTTACTATGAAAAGATGGGTTTTCTTGCTGCTTCCGCTAGTAATATTTATTCTTCCTTCCTGCTCTGAGGAAGAAAAGAAGGAAGTTGTTTTAGAAATTCCTCCAGAACCTGTTACTAAAATAGATCTGCATTCTTCGTGGGTTGATTCGGTTTATAACACCCTTTCTCTTGAAGAACAAATTGGTCAATTAATCTGGATTGAGGTGGCTGAATTGAATGATTCAATCACAAGTATTCAAAAAGAATTTCCAGTAGGTGCGATTATCTCCAACTCCAAAAAGCACAATTACTTTCAATTCTTTAATCAGTTAGATTCTCTCAGAACTCCAGTGTTGTTAGGTACAAATCAATGGCAATTACCTTATACATTTGAAAACAATGCATGGGATCAAAATGAGTTTCTGTCTACACAGAATACTCCACTTCTCTCTTCCATTTACGATTCTACGATTCACTATTTTCATGATTTAAATTTGCACTTAGTCATCAATACTGGAGACAGCACCTTTTATTCTAACCTGAATTTGCTAGATGGTTTTCAAAGCAGAATGGATAGCGTAATTCAGCATATGTCCGACAGTAATATTTTATCAGTGCTGTACAATGCGGATAATTGTGCAGATACCAATAGTGAATTAAATGAATTGATTTATGCATCTAAAATCATTGTTGCTTTTAACAACCAAATTCAGAAAGCAGATTATAGCGAAGGCCAACTTATAATTCAGGGTCAAAAGTTTAATCACTCAGAAAATAGTTATGACACTATCGTTGATGTTTTAAAAGCAGGAGAGGAATTTGTATTGCTTAAAAATATTAATGGAGCTAATTTCAAACAACTTCAAAAATCAATTAAACAGGCTATTTCAGCTACTATTTTTCATGCAGAGGTTATAGAAGTAAATGTTAGAAAAGCACTAGCACTTAAAGAATGGCTGGGTTTAACCAAAGCGTTTAAGATGAATGAAGAACACTTTGATAAAAAGCATATTGTCTCTTTGCGTTCACAGCAATACCAATTAAAGCACAATAGTCAGATTTTATTGAAGAATGATGAGAAACTAATTCCCTTAAAAGATTGGAGTAATACAGATTTTACATGGATAAAAACTGGAAAAAAGGAGTTAAACCACTTTACAAAAGCTATCAGAAACTATGCTGATATTACTGCTTCAACTACAGCTTTGAAAGGGCTTTCTTTAGATAACTATAGTAAGAGTACTCCGCTAATAATTGTTTTGAATGAGCAGCTTGATTCTGTTTCGGGAAAGTTGTTTGCGGATAAAGTAAACTTATACGCAGGAAAGCAACAGCTTGTAGTTGTCAACTTTGAGTATATAGAGAACCTAAAGTATTTTAACGCAATCCCTTGTCTTATTCATATTTGGAATACGGATCAACAAAGCCAAGAGTTAGCGGCACAGGCTATTTTTGGAGGAAACCCTATCAATGGAAAACTGGCATTTGATGTTGGTGATTTTAGGGCTAAATATGGATTAACAAGTCCTAAAACAAGATTGGCTTATGCTATTCCGGAAGCAGCAGGGTTCAATAGAGACTCTCTTAAGAAAGTAGATCGAATTGCTAGAGAGGCTGTTTACAATCAGGTTACTCCGGGTTGTCAAGTTTTTGCAGCACGCAATGGAAAAGTAATCTATCATCAAACGTTTGGCTATCATACATACGAAAGAGATAAATTAGTCAGTAAACAAGATGTATATGACATAGCCTCTGTTACTAAAATTGCAGCAACTACTATTTGTGGAATGAAAATGTATGATGAAGGGCTGTATAAAATTTCTGATTCTTTAAAAGATCATTTACCCGATAGCCTTACCAAAACATTAGGATACAAAAGCCGAATGTCGAATACAACTTTTAAAGAGCTCTTTACCCATACAAGTGGTTTGCCTTCTGGCTTACCAATATATAAGTTCATCGCATATATAGATAGTGTTATCGGAAAATTTGATCGGTATTATTGCGATGAATCAGATGGTTACTATTGCGTTGAGGTTGCTAAAGATTTTTATTTAGATTCTAGCTATTTAGATAGTATGTGGATTTCGATGAATAGAATTTGGCCTGGAGAAAAAAAATATAAATACAGTGATGCCAATATGAATATGCTGTACCAATTATTTCGCTCAAAATTAAGAGAGATTTCATTCGATAGATACCTGGCAAATCAGTTTTATTCTCCTTTAAAACTGAGAACAATGGGTTATTTGCCCTTACAATACCTAGATACGTTAATCCATCCAATAACGCCAACAGAGTTTGATACGTTTTGGCGTTATCAATTATTGAAAGGACATGTTCATGATCCAAATGCGGCTCTTTATGGGGGAGTTGCAGGTAATGCAGGTATTTTCTCAAATGCGAATGACTTGGGCGTATTGTTTCAAATGGTAATGAACAAAGGGACTTATGGAGGGAAACAATATTTAACCCCGCAAACAATAAATAAATTTACAAGTCATCAAATAGATAGTCATAGAGGTTTAGGTTTTGACAAGCCAACGTATCAAAGTGTTAGTACAGTATCTCCAGATTGCCCAACTACAGCATTTGGTCATACAGGTTTCACAGGTATTTGTGTTTGGGCAGATCCCGAAAACGACTTACTCTTTATATTTGTAAGCAATAGAGTTCACCCAGACCCATCGAATAAAAAAATAGTTACCGAAAAGATTCGTAATAGATTACATCAAGTTTTCTATGATCAATTAAAGTATAGTGGAGTTTATAAAAACAAAAAATACCCGAAAGGATATATAAAAGAACCTGTGTTATAGGTATTTGTTCAATTTGACTTTATTTCACTCAAGCCGTGAAGGCTTTTCATTTTTTGTCTTAACACAAAAAACGAAACAAAAAAAGTCAAGGCTGCAAATCCTTCAATTGCTCAACTTGTAAAGCATAAGTGCAGTCGGGGGATTTCTTCATTTCTTCAGAACTTCCCTATTTACTAATGCTTTACTTCGTTTCGCGGCAATCAGTATTTGAGGCCGCACTACCTTTGGTTCTATTGTCACTTCGTTTTTTTTTGATTCATTGAATACAAAGTTTGCTAAATAGTTTATTGACTTAACTTCGACCTTAGTAATTGTTCTTAATAAATTCATCCGCAATGAGCGTTAAAAATGGCAAGCTGTCTGAACGTAGTGAGTTTTTGCCATTTAGCGAAGAGGAATTGAATTTATAAGGCTAATTGCGTAGTCGCCTAATAGCGCCTTTTTGTTTACTTTTTTAGCGCTAGCAAAAAGTAAAAGCCTCCACGTTTTGTATCCCGTAACCAAGTTCTAAATACGCGTTATACTATTTTAAAACAATTCACTGTGAATTTTAATTGGAACAGCCCAACTCTTGATTGGTAATAAACTCTACATTTGAGTAGAATAATTGAAGCGTTAATCCCATGAGAATAATATCTAGTATAATTTTACTTTTTGCCCTTACAACAGTCGTTAGTCAAGGTAATCATCCGGAAGGGTTGTTAAAAATTGAAAAAGTAAAAACCTATTGGGATATGGACAGCACACTTGTTAGGAGTCTGGGGTTTTACAACAAAAGTGGTTATGGATCAGTAGGCGAGAGAACAGGTCTTTGGCGGTTTTGGACTAAAAAAGGAATAATTGAAGAAGAGGTGTTTTATTGGATGGGATTTAAGCATGGAAAAACGCGACAGTTTTATCCAAATGGAAAATTATTTGTTGAAGGATATTATTATTTAGGAATCGAAGATTCTATATTCAAAGCTTATTATGACAATGGAAACTTGGCTGAAAAAGGTAATTATGCAGGTATTCCAGATGCCTTTTTAGAAGATACAGCCAATGCCGACTGGGCAATGAAACTCGATCAATTCGAAGCAGTTAAAATCGGTAAATGGGAATATTTCTTTGAAAATGGAAAACCTATGATGGTGACCAATCATAAAGAAAATGATTCAACCGAATACATGATGGAATATTATGACACTTCTGGAACGGCTACTGTTACAGGAGGAATGGGTTCTATTATAAATAAGTATTCTACCGGAAAGCCAAAAGAAGAAGCCCATTATAAGAATGGATTAAGAGATGGTGTTTTTAAAGAATGGAATGCAAACGGCACGCTCAAAACAACAGGTGAATACAAAGAAGGTAAAAGAACCGGACCTTGGGAGTTTCGTTATTTCGTTACCGATCAGATATATCAAGAAATAAACTACGAAAATGGATTGAAAAAAGGGGTTTTTAAAGAGTATTTACCAGATAGTACATTAGCATTAAATGGTATGTACGAAAATGATTTAAAAAATGGTAAATGGGAATATTTCTTTGAAACAGGGGCAAAAGATATGACAGGAAATTTTGTAGATGATTTGCAAGATGGTGAATGGAGTTTTTGGTACCCAAATGGGCAATTGTATTATGGAGGGAATTTTATCAAAGGAGGTAAAGATGGCTTTTGGCAGTTCTTTTACAAAACTGGAGAAACTTGGAAAGAAGGAAATTATAAAATAAATTTAAGAGAAGGAGAATGGACAACATGGTTTGAAAATGGACAAGAAGCCATGAAAGGAAGTTACTTGCATGACAAAGAAAATGGCGACTGGTCTGCATGGTTTGAAAATGGGACGTTAAAAGATAAAGGGGCTTATGATATGGCTAAAATGAAGGGGAATTGGACAGGTTGGTATCCAAACGGGAAGAAAAGATATGAAGGGCCTTATACCAATGACATGAGAGATGGTAAATGGTCTTTTTGGACAGATAAAGAAGTTTTAAAGGATGTGGGTAACTTTAAAGTCTTAAAAAGAAAAGGAGATATTACCTTTTCAGAGGGTGATGGATACGAGCAAAGTTTTAGGCATGGGCATTGGAAATCTTATAGCGATCTAGATGGCGAGTTAACCAGTGAAGGAGATTATTCTTATGGGAAGCAAGATGGTAAATGGGAATACTATTATCCAGGTGGAGTTATTGTAGCAACAGAAAACGCATATAGTGATGGAATGTTAAATGGTGTTTCAAAAACATTTGCCAGAAGGGGAGAGGTTCAAAATGAAATAGGTTATAAAAACAACAAGAAGCATGGAGCTATGAAGGTTTATAACCGTAAAGGGAAATTGATGCTGCATGTTGTATATAAAAATGGTGTACGCACAAAAAGTCTTGTCATGAGAGGTGAAGAAGCAAAAATCATGTATAAATACGGTTCCGGAGACAAGCCCAAGAAAAGCAAATCCAAGAAAACTCAAGGAGCTTCCATATTAAGATAGATTCGGATTACACTTTAAAAATAATTGCTATATTTATCATAGTTAATTATTTATATAAGTCTATGATTAGAGCGCTACTTTTACTTTCCCCCCTTCTTCTTTCTATTTGTTCCTTTGCTCAAACAGCAATCTTGAAAGGGGTTGTTATTGATGGGAATACAAATGAAACTTTAATAGGTGTTACAGTTGTTGTCGCAGATGGTCCCGGAACTGTTACCAATCTTGCTGGGGAATATTCTCTGACAGTTTCTCCAGGTTCTTATGCCGTTAATTATAGGTATGTTGGCTATGATAATCAAAGCATAAATATTACACTTGCTGCTGGTGAGATAAAAGTGTTGGATAGAAAAATGCGCGTTAATTCTAGTCAATTAAATGATGTAGTAATATCTGCCGGTAAGTTTGAGCAATCAATTGGAGATGTGCCCGTTTCTATTGCAATTATAAAACCGCATTTAATGGAATCAAAGGCTACTGTTACTTGTGAGGCTATTTTAGATCAGGTTCCTGGGGTTCAAGTTTTAGAGAATCAAATTAGTATTCGGGGGGGAAGTGGATTTAGTTATGGTTCTGGAAGTCGCGTATTGTTGATGGTAGATGATATTCCAATGCTAGCAGGTGATGCCGGGGATATTAAATGGTCTTCACTTCCAATAGAAAATGTAGATCAGATTGAAGTAATTAAAGGGGCGTCGTCCGTTTTATATGGTTC
>CAWUXI010000118.1:0-14448 GCA_963926405.1 uncultured Flavobacteriales bacterium | reverse complement strand
TTTTTCAATGGAAAATTCATTTTGAACGATAAATCTTGGTAATGTGGTAATGCATTTGTTCCTACATCAATACCTGCCGCTTGAAACATTCCTAGCGTAGAATACTTATACATTAAAAGATAAGAAGCTGATTTTCCTTTTTTGAAAGGGCCTTCCGCCATTAATTCTGCACCTAAAACACCAAACTGCGCTGTCCATTCTCGTTTTTCATTATTTCCTGCTCTTAACTTTAAATCAAAAATCCCTGAAGTACTATTCCCATATTCAGCAGGAAATGCTCCTGTGAAAAAATCACTGTTTGCCATTAGCTTATTGTTGAGCATACTTGTAGGACCTCCCGATGAACCTGAAATCGCAAAATGATTTGGATTTGGGATATCAACTCCTTCTACGCGATATACAACCCCTAAAGGAGAATTACCACGAATAACAATATCATTACGACTGTCATCTGCGCCACCTACACCAGCAAAATTTGAGGCCATTCTAGCAGGATCCCCTCTACTTCCTGCATATCTCTCTGTTTCCTCAACTGAAAAAACACGCGCACTTACAAGCGCCATATCATTATTTACCTTATGATCAGACCCAGCTACTATTTGCACTGCATCTAAAATTTCAGCAGATTCCTCGATGCTAACATTTAATATAACTTCTTTACCCGAAGTTACAATCGTAACTAACTCTTGCTGAGCGTAACCTATATAAGAAGCTCTCACGAAATGTCTTCCGATTGGAACATTTTGTAATTTATAATTCCCATCAATATCGGTTACCGCGCCAATAACTGGATCAACTGTGGTAACCATTACAGTAACTCCAGGCAATGGAAACTGAGATTCTTTATCGACAATTTTCCCCTTAATGGTTTGTTGCGCAAACGACGTTATCGATAACAAACATAAAACTGATACTAAAAAAAAATTCTGCATGAGTATAGTATTTAAGTAATAAAATAACTCAAATATAACCAAATTCTAATTTAAAAAAACACCCCGTTTAGTCTAGGCAGTAATTAGCCCCAGCCATGATTCAAAGATAGCCTTTCCATCAACATTATTTAGATTAGAGTCTGCAGCTCTCTCTGGATGTGGCATCATTCCAAAAACATTTTTAGCCTTATTTGTTATGCCCGCAATGTTTTCTAAAGCTCCATTTGGGTTAGAGTCAGCATTAACAGTTCCATAAGCATCGCAATATCTAAAAAGAACTTGATCGTTATCGTTCAACTCTTTAATTACAGCATCACTTGCGTGAAACCTTCCTTCACCATGAGCAATAGGAATTTTATATGCCCTGTTTTGGTCCAAGTGTTCAGTTAATTTTGCTGAATTAGACTCAGGCTTTAAATAAACATTTTTACAAATGAATTTTTGATTATTGTTGTGAAGTAGCGCTCCGGGTAATAATCCACTTTCACAAAGGATCTGAAAACCATTACACACTCCAAGTACAAACCCCCCATTGTTTGCATGCTCAATTACAGCAGTCATAACGGGGGAGAATCTTGCAATTGCCCCAGAACGTAAATAGTCTCCATAAGAGAACCCTCCAGGCAAAACAATCGCATCACATCCTTTAAGGTCTGTGTCTTTGTGCCATAGTTCTTCTACTTCTTGTCCTAAAATATCTTTTAGTACATAAATCATGTCTTGATCACAATTAGAGCCTGGAAAAGTAATTACACCAAATTTCATTTTTCTGTCTTTTAATGAGAGACAAAGGTACTTTAATAATAAAATTATTCAACAATGAAAAGAAAAAGTTATACGCTAATAAAGATAGATATTCACAAGAATTGAAATAAACATGGCATAAAAAAACAATTGGGATAACCCTTCCTTTTTCGCATAGTTGAAATAAAAAGTAATTAGCAAACTCAGAGGCACAGCTCCAAGCAATGTATATACAACATCATTCGAAAAATACTGGACAAAAGATATAATAGCGATTGTCAGAATAAGCATAAATAGAAAAAAGAAAATAATCTTTCTAAAGCGCAACGAACTTCCTTTATACCGCCTCAATATTTTATACCCTGAAAAACTAACTAAAACAAGCGCCACTCCTAACATAACATAATAGGGCCAGGAAATATGTATGTTTATAGACGAATATTGCACAGAATCAAACGTAAAGTAATCCAACCATTTAATAAGCGTATCGCCCCAAATCAAGGCCACAATCCAATATGCTCCAAAAACGATAAATGCGAAAAATGGCATAATCCACTCCCTCCAAACAAAAGGCCTCAATATTTTTAGTGCTATCCATACCAAAGCTATCATTAATAATGATGGAAAATAAAATAGGCCTCCAAATAATATAAGAAAAGTAGCGTCGAACACCTGTTTTTTACAAGGAACCTGGCTATATATATTAAATAATCGCTTAAACGCGAGAACCCAAAATAAGTTAGAAATAACTATCGGACTTAACACTTGATACTCCTTTATTGCGCTCATAGAAATCAAATATATCAGCGCAGGCAGTAAAGTGTTCCTATTAAATATCTCATTTTTATTTATAACATCGTTAAATATTAGTGCTGAAATCAATACAATAAGTAACGCTGCTACTTTTGAGAAAAAGGGACTTCCTAAATTACAAACCCACTGAAACATGGGTGAAGCGTTTGAAAAATCAACAACAGTAGGGTTAAGTAATCCTGGCAGCCAGAAAAGAACACCAATAATTGGCAATGAAACCAACCCCGTTAACTTATCAGATTTATAAAATTTTAAAATCACTCCTACAAAAATATCTTATTTGTTCATCTTTTTATAAAAGATCTTGTTAAACACCTTAAATATTGTAGATATTTTATATTTTTGGTGCAGATAAAAAAATTATTATTATGGATTGGATAGTGTTCCCTTTAGCAAAGATGATGTATTGGTTTTTTCAAAATGTTCTTGAAAATATGGAAAACTTACCCAACTTCGCTTTTTGCGTTTTTGGAGTTATTGCATTTTCTTATTGGGTTAAATGGCAAATGAAATACAATGCTGAAGCAGAAGCTAATCCTAATCAAATTAAATAATTGTTCTACTTTTTTATTACTGTTTTTGGCTTCTTGATTAAATCAAACCCAATGTCCTTTCTAAAGTTCATTCCTTCAAAACTCAACTCCCCTATTGACTCATAAGAGTTTTTAAGTGCCGATTCAATATCTTTCCCAAATGAAGTTACGGCAAGAACTCTTCCTCCATTTGTAATAACACCCTCTTTTGTTTCGACTGTTCCCGCGTGAAAAGGAACGCTTTTAATCACATTCTCGAATCCACTAATTTTATCGCCTTTTTTATATTTATCAGGATATCCTCCAGCTACTAACATTACGGTAGCAGCAGTTCTTGGATCAAAGTGAACGTCTCTTTCGGACAGCGTTCCTGTTGCAATACCATCAAAAAGCTCTAATAAATCAGATTTTAATCTTGGCAATACAACTTCTGTTTCAGGATCTCCTAATCGGCAATTGTATTCAATAACATAAGGGTCCCCTTTTACATTTATTATCCCAAAGAAAATAAAGCCTGAATAATCTATCCCTTCTGCCCGTAAACCTTTTATAGTAGGTATAATAACCTGATTATCTACTTTGTCAATAAATTCTCTATTTGCAAATGGGACAGGTGAAACAGCTCCCATTCCTCCTGTATTCAAACCAGTGTCTCCTTCTCCAATTCGTTTATAATCTTTAGCCGCTGGCAAAATCTTGTAAGATTTTCCATCTGTAATAACAAATACGCTGACTTCTATGCCGTCTAGAAATTGCTCAATCACCACCTTAGAACTTGCTTTACCAAATTTCGCATCTTTGACCATGCTTTTTAATTCTTTTTTGGCAAGTGCTAAATCGTCTAGTATCAATACTCCTTTTCCTCCTGCTAAGCCATCTGCTTTCAAAACATATGGCGCAACCATTTTGTCTAGATATACATATCCTGCATCTAAATTTTCTGGAGTTACAGTAAAATATTTTGCCGTTGGAATATTAAATTTCTTCATGAATTTCTTGGAGAAATCTTTACTCCCTTCTAATTGAGCACCTTCCTTTTTCGGTCCGATTACTGTAATTCCTGCTAAATCCTCTCTTGCTTCAAAATAATCGTGAATTCCTGCAACTAAAGGTGCTTCTGGCCCAACAACAATAATTTTCACGTTTTTCTCTACTGCAAAACTTGCCATTTTCTTGAAATCTAAAGGGGAAATATCTACATTGATTCCAACTTCACTTGTTCCAGCATTACCTGGAGCGATATAAAGATCTTCCATTTGTGAACTTTGCGCCAATTTCCATGCAATTGCATGCTCTCTACCACCTGAACCAATAATAAGTACATTCATTTCCTTTGATTTGTCACAAAGAAACAAAGTTCCATGC
Source organism: uncultured Flavobacteriales bacterium (assembly GCA_963926405.1). Lineage (GTDB taxonomy): Bacteria > Bacteroidota > Bacteroidia > Flavobacteriales_D > Parvicellaceae > CALSMU01. Next base: position 10,061 of record CAWUXI010000118.1, on the reverse strand, counting down.
CTTGTTTAACAGATTGTTATTAACAAGCATGAAACTCTTTTAACAGAAGTGAGTAAAAGACAACTTCACGCACTAAAATTATAATTCATTATATTTGTATCCAGAATGAAGTTATTTGCGCTTATATTGTCTTTTTCCATGTTCTTCTCAACTGTGGTGCCTTGCCATGCTGGAGAACACGATCATACTCAAAAATGTGAGCACCATGGACAGCATGATCATGATGGCCCGACCCAAGACAACGAGAATAACCATGAGCACCCTTGTTCGCCATTTTGTGGCTATCATTCTTCTGTTAATAGCCCCGCGTCAAGTCCAACTATTATTTTAGAAAACATTTTTTTTACTGAAACTGTAGAAAAGGTTTTTATTTATACACCTACTTATTTCTACCTCCAAGAATTCTCAATCTGGAACCCACCTAAAGCATAGATCCATTTTTCGCATCTATTTTTCTCTCTGTAATTATTGCAGTTGAAATTCCCTTTACATTGTAAAATACTTTATTATGATAAATAAACTAATTGATTTTTCAATTAGGAATAAGTTTATTATTGGTCTTTTTACCCTGGCATTGATTGCCTGGGGCTCTTATTCCATTAAACAAATTCCTATTGATGCTGTGCCAGATATTACGAATAATCAGGTACAGATAATAACGCAAATGCCAGATTTAGCTGCTCCTGAAGTTGAACAGCAAATTACGATTCCTATTGAGAAAGCAACTCAATTTATTCCTGGAGTTATAGAAGTTAGGTCTATTTCAAGATTCGGTTTATCTGTTGTTACTGTTGTGTTTAATGACGCTATGGGAATATATCTCCCACAACAATTAGTAGAGCACAAACTCTCTGAAATAAAAGAAAAAATAACTAAAAATGACTTAGGGAATCTGGAAGTGGCTCCACTTTCAACTGGGCTTGGAGAAGTTTATCAATATGTTTTAAAGGCTGACAGCTCTTCAAAAAAGAAATATACAGCAATGGATTTAAGATCCATACAAGATCGAATTGTTAAACCTCAATTTGGGGGAATCGAAGGTGTAGTTGATGTAAATAGTTTTGGCGGGTACTTAAAGCAAATTGAAGTCGCAATAAACCCTGACTTACTCAAAAACAAAGGAGTGTCATTTGCTGAAGTATTTGATGCTTTAGAAAAAAACAATAAAAATACAGGAGGAAGCTACATTGAAAAAGGGAGTGAAAATATCTATATAAGAAGTATAGGACAAATTTCGTCTATGGAGGATATTCGAAAAATTTCAATTAAAAACAACACAGGAAATCCTCTATTAATCGAACATATAGCTGAAGTTAAAATAGGTTATGCGCCACGTTTTGGAGCAATGGGAAGAAATGGAGAAGGAGAAGTTGCTGGCGGCATGGTTCTGATGATGAAGGGAAGTAATGCCAACAAGGTTGTAGCAAGAATAAAAGAACGGTTAATTACTATTAAAAAATCGTTGCCGGAAGGAATTGAGTTAATCCCTTTTATTGATCGGTCGGAACTTATTGGTAGGACCACCTCAACGGTATTTACCAATTTATTGGAAGGTGGGTTAATTGTCATTTTTATTCTGGTTCTACTTCTTGGAAATTTTAGAGCAGGTCTTATTGTGGCTTCTGTTATCCCACTGTCGCTTTTATTTGCAATTTCTCTAATGAACCTCTTTGGTGTTTCTGCTAATCTTATGTCTCTTGGAGCTTTAGATTTTGGGATTGTCGTTGATGGTGCAGTAATTATTGTGGAAGCCATTAGCCACCGATTGTCTAAAACCCGATCTGGAGAAACATTAACACAAGAGGAAATGGACAAAGAAGTTCGAGAAGGAGCCAGTAAAATTAGAATTTCTGCAGCCTTTGGAGAGATTATTATTTTAATCGTTTATCTACCCATTCTTGCTCTTGTAGGGATTGAAGGGAAAATGTTTAGACCAATGGCACTAACCGTTAGTTTTGCCATTCTTGGAGCATTTATATTATCGCTCACCTATGTACCCATGATTACTTCTGTGTTTCTAAAGAAAAATATTAGCCCTAAAAAAACGATTGCCGATAGCATAATAGGCTTTTTCCAAAGGTTGTACATCCCTATTTTACAATTGGCGCTAAAGTTTAAGTTTCTCGTTTTAGGATTAGCAGCAGTAATCTTTATTATTAGTATCATGACCTTTTCTAAAATGGGAGCGGTTTTTATTCCTCGTTTAGAAGAAGGGGATTTAGTTGTGAGTATCGCTCATAAACCAGGAACCTCCTTAACTCAAATACTAAAAACATCAAATGAGGTAGAAAAAATTCTGATGGCGAATGTCCCCGAAATTGAGCAAATGTGCTCTCGCATAGGAACAGCCGAAATTCCAACAGATCCAATGCCAATAGAATCGGCAGATATATTTGTAGTATTAAAAAACAAGGAAAACTGGACTTCTGCTTCCACCCTGCCTGATTTAGTAGACATCATAAAGCAAGAAATTAGTGTTGTTCCAGGAATCAATGTAGAAATTTCTCAACCTATTGAACATATGTTTAACACGTTAATATCTGGGGTTAGGTCTGATATTGCAATCAAACTATACGGTGAAAACCTAGATATTTTAGATGCTAAAGCGAAAGAAATTCAACAACTAATTAGTGGAATAAATGGTATTGGTGATGTAAAGCCTGAAGAAATTAAAGGAATGCCACAGGTTGCTATTACCTATAAAAAACAAGCCCTTGCTAAATATGGATTAAACATTGAAGAAATAAGTGACGTCGTACAAGCAGGCTTTGGAGGAAAAACAACGGGTGTTCTTTTTGAAGAAGAATGGCCCGTAGACATTGTTATGCGATTGGATAGCGCCCATAGAAAAGACATTAAAGATATAGAAAACATGTATGTTTATCTTTCAGATGGGAATCAAATACCTTTAAAAGAAATTGCAAATATCGATTACATTAAAGCGCCTGTTCAGGTATCCCGAGACAATGCAAAACGAAGAGTCGTAATTGGCGTTAATGTAAGAAATAGGGACATAGAAACCCTAGTAACTGAAATACAAAACAAATTAGATGCAGAATTGGACTTACCAGCTGGGTATTATTTAAAATATGGCGGACAATTTGAAAATCTTCAAAACGCAAAAGACAGATTGCTTATAGCTGTTCCTATTGCATTGATCTTAATTTTTATTCTACTCTTTTTTACTTTTAATTCTATAAAACAAGCGTTATTTATTTTTACCGCCATTCCACTTGCTGCAATGGGAGGAGTTGCCGCTTTATGGATACGGCAAATGCCTTTTAGTATTTCGGCAGGGATAGGTTTTATAGCCTTATTCGGTGTTGCTGTATTAAATGGAATAGTCCTCATAGCCTATTTCAATCAATTGAAAAAAGAGGGTGTTTCCAATACTATGGAACGAATTATTACTGGCGCAAAGGTTAGGCTTCGACCCGTAATAATGACTGCTTCGGTAGCTGCACTTGGGTTTTTGCCCATGGCAATTTCTACAGGAGACGGCGCAGAAGTGCAACAACCTTTAGCAACTGTAGTTATTGGAGGTTTGGTTTCTGCAACCCTATTAACCTTGTTGGTTCTCCCTATTTTATATGCATTATTCGATACTAAAAAAACGAAATCTCATGAATAACCTTTTTCATATAATTAGTCTTGTCTTAGCATTTGGTTTGGTTGGTAGCAGCTATTCCCAAGATGCATTGACAATAGAAAGTGCTCTGCAACTTGCACATACCAACAGTCCTGGATTGAAGGCAGCGACGCTGTTTGTGGAAAAAGAAAAAGCATTGCTTAAGACCAATCGCTCTCTTGATAAAACAGTATTTTCGTACTCCCTCGGTCAAATTAATTCAGACATGGTTGATTACAGTATTAACGTCAATCAATCTTTTAAATTTCCTGCTTCTGGGGTTAGAAAACAATTACTAGAAGCAAAAGTTGCAGCAGGAGAAAGCACTTTGGAATTAGCCAAAAGTGAGTTGACCCGATCTGTAAGAATCGAGTTTGTTGCGATTATTAATTTACAAAAGCAATTAGAACTATTTGAAGAACAAGAGGGTCTTTATAAAAAAATGCTGGATGTCTCGACAAAAAAATTGCGCGTTGGTGAATCCAATATTTTGGAAAAAACAACTGCCAAGAGCCAATTTCAGAAAGTGCAAATTGCACGAAAGAAAATTGAAATGGATTTGACTACACATAAATCTAACTTGAGCATCTTATTATATACAGAAATTCAGCCCCTTTTTATTGATGAAAAAACCACACTAGAACTGCCGTTATTAGATAGTTCTGAGATAAGCAAAAACCCCATGTTAAGCTTTTATCAGCGCACAATAGCAATAAAAGAAAAGCAAGTGACAGTGAACAAAAAGGAGTTTTTACCGGATTTTAACGCAGGGTATTTCAATCAGCAAATAGAAGGTACGCAAGGCTTGCAAGGAATACAGTTTGGAATAGCTATCCCCTTGTTTAATCGCTATCAAAAAGCAGTTGTAAACGCATCTAAAATAGAGATAGAGATTGCTAATCAGGAAATGGAGAATTATCGCCTTACGTTGTATCAAATGTTGCAGCAACAGCTTCAAAATTGCAGCAAATATTATCTGGAAATTGAATATTACCAAACAAACGGAAAGGCATTAGCGAACCAATTGATAGACTTAGCTAACAAGGCATATAACGCGGGAGAAATAGGCTACATTGAGTTTGTTCAAAGCATTAAACAAGCGAAACAAATAAAAATTAGTTATTTACAAAGCTTACAAAAACATCAAGCAGAAACAATTGAAATCCTTTATTTAACGGGGAAATAAAACGTATTAATACAAATAACATGAAAAATTATATAATAATCATTCTACTAGTATTCGGAATAAGCAGTTGCGAAAACAATTCTATTATTGAAGGACATGAGCACGATCATGACGCGCATGGACCAAAAGGTGCTGTTGAATTAACTGAAAAACAACTGAGTTTAATCGACTTTGAACTAGGAGATTTCCAACAAATGAATTTAGGTAAAAACATAAAATGCAGTGGAGAATTGGAACTCCCTCCTCAAAACAAAGCTAGTGTAAGCGCCTTGCTTGGTGGCCGTGTAAAAAGCATTGATGTGATTGAAGGAAATTTTGTGAAAAAGGGACAAACCCTTGCAGTATTGGAACATCCAGATGTGATTGAATATCAAGAGCAATATTTAGATGTTGCTAATAACATCTCCGTATTAAAAAGCGATTTTGAGCGGAAGCAAGCTTTATTCAACGATAGTATTACTTCTCAGAAAGTATTCGAACAAGCTGAATCGGATTACCATAGTGCAGTTGCAAAACTAAATACCTTAAAAGCGAAATTATCGCTTATTGGAGTTTCTGCTGAGCAAGTCGAAAAAGGAAATATCACTTCTGGAATTACGATTAAATCTCCTATCGATGGATATGTTCGGTTGGTAGAGATAAACATAGGAACATTTGTAGAGCCACAAGCAGAAATGTTTGAGATTGTAGACAATGAACATATACACATCGATTTACACGTTTATGAAAAGGATATTAATGCGATTAAAATTGGACAAAAAGTACTATTCTCTTTAGCTTCTAATGAAGGTGTGGATTACGAAGCGGTAGTATTTGCAATTGGAAAAGCATTTGAAAACGACACTAAATCAGTTCGTGTACATGCCGAAATAATTGCAAAAAAACATAACTTGCTGCCGGGAATGTATGTAAACGCTATAATAGTTACAGATCCAAAAACAAGACGCGTATTACCCGACAATTCCATTATTTCGGAAGGGGAACATGAATATATTTTTGTTCAAACCATCCAAAAAGAAGATGACCATCAAGCACATGGACACGAAGAACATGGACATGAAGAGCATGGGCATGAAGGACATGGGCATAATGCAGCGAAAGTTGGTTTTTTAAAAATTGGCGTTAGCACAGGTAATTCTGAGTTGGGATTTACAGAAATTCTCGCTACAGATACTATCCCTCTAAACGAAGGAATTGTAATTAAAGGTGCTTTTTACTTACACGCAGAAATGAAAAAAGGAGAAGCTGGACATGTGCATTAAATGAAAAAAATTAATACTAAATGAAAGCCGCTAAAGTTAGTGATATAAAAAAAGATTTGAAAAACAAGACACAGCCAGAATTATTGGATTTGTGTTTACACCTTGCCAAATTTAAAAAAGAGAATAAGGAACTGCTAACGTATTTATTGTACGAAGTAGATGACGAAGCTTCTTTTATTCTAGGTATTAAAGAAGAGGTGGACGAACAGTTTTTAGAAATCAATACGAGTAGTTATTACTTTATCAAAAAAAGTATGCGGAAGATTTTACGAAATATTAAAAAGCATATTCGGTATTCTAAAAATAAAGAAACAGAAGTTGAGCTACTTATTTACTATTGTAGTAAGCTAAATTCATTTAGTCCATCCATAACGAGAAACACCGCTCTGGTTAACCTCTATCAGAGACAAATCGTTTCTATCCGAAAAACGGTGTCTTCCCTGCATGAAGATTTGCAATACGATTTTGGGTTGCAATTAGAGGAATTATAGAAGTATATTATAAGAGTAGGTTTTTCGAAAAACCAATTAAAGTAGGATTCTAACTGGGCAGCATTCTTTATTTATTATATTGCGCAAAAATTAAATGTCAAATCTTATGAAAAACATTCTTTTGACCCTTGTTATTATTTCTACTTCTTTAAGTGTTTCAGCTCAAACAACTGCAATACCAGACGCTTTCTTTGAACAAGCATTGATTGCTTTAGGACTTGATAACACACTAGATGGAGGTGTTCTTACTGCTAATATTGATACTGTCACAAGTTTGTACATTCTTTCTTTCGACATAGCTGATTTAACAGGGATTGAGGGTTTTACTGCATTATATCGTTTAGAATTGGTGATTCCATCATTAACAGAAATAAATATTTCTCAGAATTCACTTCTTGACACATTGATGGTGGGGTCTACACCTCTTGCAAGTCTGGACTTAACTTACAATCCTAACTTGGACTACTTATTACTAGATGACACTAATTTTCCAAGTCTTGATGTTACCCAAAACCCTACTTTATCATTTTTATGGTTATCAAATAGTCAACTTACAAGTCTTGATGTTGCCCAAAACCCTAATTTATCCATTTTAAATTTAAGAAATAACCAGCTTACAAATATTGACGTATCCCAAAACGCAAATTTGAATTTTATAGACGTTTCAGGAAATCAATTAACAAGTCTTGATTTAAGTCAGAATAATGCTTTGTTTTCGGTGAATTGTGACACCAATCAACTCACTTGCCTAAATGTTACAAACATTACTAATGGCAGCTTCTTCGATTTATCGGCGGGGGGTAATCCAAATTTAACTTGTATTGAAGTAGATGATGTTGCTTATGCCACCGCCAATTGGACTGAAATTGATGCACAAGCATCATTCAGCGCAAACTGCAACAATCTTTGCTCTGTTGGAATTAACGAAAATAGTTTATCCAACATTTCACTTTATCCCAACCCAACTGCAGGTAATATAACGATAGACTTAGAAAAAACAACACATAACCTAACCCTTAGCCTAACGAATGCTTTAGGGCAAGTTGTATTAACTAAAAACTACAGTTCAACGAACTACATCAATCTCGATTTAGATGCTCCTAAAGGCATTTATTTCTTGCGGCTAGAAAGTAATGGGAAAGTTATTACTAAGAAGGTTATAAAAGAGTAAAATACAAGTACTAATCCATATATTCTTGCCATTCCACCAGGACATATTTTAGTCTCTCATTTTCTGTTTTGGTGATAAAACCATATTCATAACAAAAAAGGTAAACTTCCCCTTTTTTGTTTTTCCAATAGTGGGTAAAATATTTGGGGTCAAAACCAGCTTCAATAAGTTTTTCTTTTCGAATTGTTGCCTTTCCTGCTTTATTAAAGTTCTTCAGTAGCCTTCTATTCGTTTTTAATTGAGCATCTATCCTATTATACATATTTGCTTCCTTTTCTAAGCTTTTTTGATAATGATGTGCCGATTTACAACTTGGAGTACAAAACAGTTTATCTAACCGTCCTTCAACTTCTTCTTTACAATAAAGGCACTTCTTATTACTTCTCATATTCGTACAATATACGTTAGTTATACGTTTAATCCTACGGTTAAGTTTGTTGATGAATAAATTTGACTCTAATTTTACAAATAAAAACTATGGCGCCTCCTTCAAAATACATGACACTTAAACACCTTTTAATTGGTGAAATAAAACAAATTGGATTGCAATTTCATTCTGACAATTTTATCGAAAGAATGGTAAAAACACTGCCTGGAATAACTTGGAGCGATGCGTATGGCATGTACTATGTGCCCAATCGGAAAGAAAACTTAAATTTAATCTTTTCGACATTTAAAGGTATAGCTTGGGTAAATTCTAACCATTTCTTTTCAAATAAACCAATTAACGCTTCAAATGAAAAACCTGATATATCATGGTACCGCAATCGTGAGATAAAACAAGGCCTACGTACTTGTCCAGAGGAGTACCTATTGAAACTTGAATTAAAAAGATATTCTAAAAGCACGGTTAAAACCTATGTTTATTTCTTTGAAACTTTCCTTAACCTTTATCCAGAAACAGATTTACAGAGTTTTGATGAGAATGACATTAGAGAGTTTTTGCAAAAATTGGTTCAAGAAGGAAAATCTAATTCATATATCAACCAAGCTGTTAATGCAATAAAATTCTACTTTGAAGTTGTTCTTGGGATGCCAAATCGATTCTATAGTATTGAGCGACCAAGAAAAGAAAAAAAACTCCCTACTGTAATCAGCAAAAAAGATGTCTCTAATATGATAAATAGCATTAGCAATCTAAAACACAAATGTATTGTGTCACTGCTATATGCTTCTGGGCTAAGGCTTAATGAATTACTTAATTTAAAAATTAAAGACATTGACAGTAGCCGAATGATAATTTTTGTAAGAGCTGGAAAAGGAAACAGAGATCGGTATACTATTCTTGGAGAATCTATATTAACTGTCCTTAGAGAATATTATAAAATATATGAGCCAAAAGACTATCTTTTTGAAGGAGCATCAGGTGGCAAATACACGCATACCAGTGTTCAAATGACCGTTAAACGTGCTGCTAAAAATGCGAGAATACTTAAAAAAGTAACACCTCATACATTAAGACATAGCTTTGCGACCCATCTTTTGGAAAATGGTACAGACCTGAGGTATATTCAATCATTACTTGGTCATAGTAGTTCAACCACAACTGAAATTTATACGCACGTTGCGGTAAACACTTTTGATTCCATTAAAAGTCCGCTAGATTCGTTACATTTGGAATAGGGTCCATAGTAGATATAAACCACATTGGTTTATTTTTGTATGGTTTAGCCCTATGTTATATGCAATTAAAAATAGAGTTAATATTTTCACATAATGAAAAACCGTAGCTTTTATAGACTTGTCATAATAGGAATCATTATTTCATGCATAATCGTTTCCTGTGAAAAAGAACCTCAATATTCTATGCGTATGCGTTTGATCTGCGACACCCCATGGAGATGGAGTTCCTATCATTATATAGATAGTGCAGGAACGAGTTTTCAAATAGCTCTCGACAGTTGCATGATAGACAACTATTATACATTCACTCCTTATTATGATGACGATCTCGTGCCGGAAATTATGCGAATTAATTACGGATCCAATTTGTGTTCTCCTGATGAAGTCCATGAATTTATGACCTTTGATTATTGGGGTTTCTTTGAAAATGAAACAAAAATTAGGGCATCAGGATGGGGAAATTCGGTAGAACCCGGGAAAATAATTACCCTAAATAAGGATACGTTGAGAATTTTGTACGAACCAGATAGCCTAAATGTAAATTTCAGAGAACTAATTTTAATACATTGAAGTTAGATTATCAGTTAAAAAAATAAATACCCTGCTAAGCACTGCAGAAATGAGGGAATTTTTTATACATATAACAATCGCTAAAAATCATATCTTGCTGAAGCAAGAAACGCTTTTTAGCGTAACCGTT
>CAWUXI010000117.1:0-16638 GCA_963926405.1 uncultured Flavobacteriales bacterium | reverse complement strand
TGTCATAGTAACACCTTCAACAAATTGGCCAGATAAATTTGGAGTTCCAGTACTTCCGTCACAAATATGCCAGTTTAAATTAGCAACATTGTCAAGTAAAGGGTTGCCATTAGCATCAAAGGCTCCATACCACATCACAACTGTACCTTTAGGAATCAAATCATGACCATCTTGCTGTATTGCTCCATATACATTAAGTTTAGCTACTGACTCACCTGTCACCAAAGCTGTTGCCTTTCCAACCTGAACAGTTCCACCACCTTCTTGTAATTTAAGTGTTCCTGGCGTATTTGTGTTTGTTTTAACTAATATTTCATCATTATCAAGTTCCATGTGTATATCAGCATCAGAATCTCCGATTAGAAAAGATGCAGAAGTTGCTCCAACATTCACTTCCTTCACAACGGTGCCGTCTTTTGCTACGTGTAAGTTTGCTTTAATATTTAAATTATCACTTCCATCAATTCCAATTCCAACTCCTGTGTAGCCTGTAGGGTTAAAATAAACGTTAACTGGTTTGACTCCAGTAAAAATACTTTTCCAAGGTGTAACACCCGTGAAATCGTCAGTTGGAGAGCTGGTGTTTATTGAGTCTTTCAAAAAAAGATTTCCTTCATAATAATATAACATCCCTAAGGGTATAACATCAGCGTCATCCAAAGCTCCTGGGTTAACAGTAGCTGTAGGTAGCAATAACCCCAGGTCACTAGTATTCCTTAAATCCAAAATAGCAGCTGAATCCGGAGTTGGTCGATCACCAATACTTACTTGTGCATAGCTTGTGCTCACTCCAAAAAAGAGAACTAACGCCAGTAGTTTTATTTTTTTATATTTCATAATCATTTGTATTAAGGGTTGACAGTTGTTCGTTGCGATTTTATTATCTCGCCATTAATGGTATATCCTCTAACTTCGATTTCTATGGCGGCATTTAATTCTTTTTTTACTTTAAATTCTGTGTAGTCTGAAAGCCCAGATCCTGGCTTCAATATTCCTGAAACATCCGTTAGGTAAACAACATAGCCTTTCATTTCTTGTGTTTTTATTTCGTCCCACTGAACTGTTATTTGCTTTTTATTCGCGTTATAATTTGCCTTAGAAATTGTTATTGTATCAACCACAGGAGCTTTAGGCATTTCTATTTTAAATGTATTTGACTGCATGGAAACATTACCGGTTAAATCTACTGCTTCAATACTGTATAAATAAGACGCCCCTTGGTCCGCTCGTCTATCCAAATATGTTGCTGTTGTTGGAGAAATTAAGCTAACATTTACCTGCTCTTTTGCTACAGAGTCTCCTAACCCTGATCTATACAAATTATAGCCATTTAAATCGTTGTCTGCATTTTTCAGCCAATCAACCCTAATATTTCCTTCTTGCAAATACACGTTCTTAATAACTGGAGTTAAAGGAGGGTTTACATCCGGCATTTGTGCCAAAGAATTAATCGATGGTTGACTGCGGTTAAAATTGGTGTCAATTGCAACTACCCTGTAAACGAATTTATTTTTAATGTTTTTAGAAAGACTTTCCGTGTAATTCGTTTCAATTGTTGGAGACGCATTTACATTGATGTAACGATTGTCTTCTTGATTCTTATGGTTTAAAGATTTTTGAATATAATACCCTAATAAGTCCGATTCTGAATTTGCCGTCCATTCCAGTTTAATTGCTCCTGACATGGCTTCACTCGAAAAATTTTGTGGGGCACTCGGTGGCTCCACATCCTTAACTTCAGCAAACATTAATCCGGATGAGGTTTCATTGCCTGCCATATCTACAGAAGAAACAGAGAAGTAATGGCCGCCAACACCAACTCCATCAACATCGATTGATTTAATGTCTTTTGAAATTAATTCTGAATTTACCTTTGTGAATGAACTGTCTGGATTTTCGCTTGTGTAGATATTATATCCTGCTAAATCAGCTTCATCAATTGCCTCCCATACTACGTTCATGTTTCCTAGAAGAGAATTTGGTTTTAATTTCAATCCGAAAGGCATTTGCGGAGGAACAAAATCTTTCATCGGTGCAGCTACTTCTGCCGACATTTCTGATCGCTGGTTGAAATAATCGACTGCTTGAAATTTGTATAGATATCCTTTTTCATAAACAATATTTGTGTCAACAAAAAACACAGAATTCTCGTTGTACGTTTTTGCACTTTTGGGTTGGATAGCTCTTGGTCCTATTGTGGTAATCTTTTCATAATCGCCTTCACCCACTTCCTTTTTAAATATATCTACTCCATAGTATCTATATAGTTCTGGTTTCCAATTGAAGGTTATGAGTTTCTTCTTTCTGTTCAGTGTCAGGTTTTCTGGTGGCATTGGTTTACTGTATTCTGAGCACAGTATTTCCTTGGGCTGACCTAGGTCTTCATCTGAACCACCATTAATCAATGTTAATTTATACGTATATGTTACTCCTTTCTGGGCCGTTTTATCTTGGTACATAATGCCGCTGTAGCCTGCAAGCTCATTGCTGTAAATTGCCTTAATCAAAACAAATGCACGGATTATACTCACTTTTAACTCTTCATATGGCGACACAACAAGAGCAGCGTGCAAATCAGCCTCCTCTTTGTTTAATCCATGACCCGAAGGCAATGATTTTTTTGGAATAATAGGTTCGCTGTTCAGTTTTGTCCATGCTGCACTTTCGGAACTTCGATAAACATTAAACCCCTCTGGATGATACAGGTATTCGTAAACCCATTTTAATTTAACCCCTTCTTCTCCGTTAAAATCATTGGTCACAAAAACCTCTGCTTTTCCTTGAGCATTGCCTATTTGAGTAAATAGTAAAAGTATGTATAGTATCTTTTTCATTTATCTAAAAACTGGTACTAAATGACATATCAAAACTTGCGGAGATGATTTCCAAGATTGTAATGTATCCGCTTAAATTCCCTGACACCTCTGTCTCGTCATCCAGGAACTTTGCTAATAACTCTCCGCTAAGGCCTGCTTCTGCAAGGGTAAGTGAACCGGTTACTCCGACTGCCCAATAATTTGCCTTTATTGCTACATATAAATCCAACCATATTCCTGCTTCATTTAAATGAAACTCGGGTAATATGTCCGCCTTCGCTTTAACTCCCAATTCTGCAGACGCCTCAACTGATAACCCTGCTCCACAAACAGCACCGCCTATCTCTACACCTGCTTTTGCGCTCCATCCTACAAAAATACCTATATCTACCTTTGTTGCGGTTGAGTTTGATTCCAAACCAAACCAGCCACCACCACCAAATCCAGAACATGTTGGGAATATCTCAATTCTCTGTTCTTCTGTTCCTATGTTTAGTACAAAGTTGTCTGGCGAAACATCCAAAGCCAATGCTCCTTCAATACAAACAGGCTCATTTCCTTTAACAGCTGCGTTTGCAACAAATCTACTGTTTTTACTGTCATAAGAAAGTTCAATTTGACCTCTAATACTACCTCCACCTTCATCGGCAATACTGTTGGTAAGATGAGAAGGACCATCCATGGCTTCTACTGTTCCAGACCCTTCAAGGTATTCAGGCTCTGGAGGCACCGGCTCGGTTCCTGTTATTGGAGTAATTCCTGCTTCATCCTTGATAAAGCCGTAAACGTCTGCTCCACTTATAAAACGTGATTCTATGTTCTTTTGCGCATCAATAGAAAAGGTAGCGTCGCCAAAATCAGGAGAAGAAACCCCTACAGTAACATCCTTGCCTCGCTCTCCTTCCACAAATAATGTGTGTCCAAAAGCCGTAACGTCTACCCCTGGCTTGTTGCCTCCACTTCCTCCTCTAATCCCAAATGCATAGTCTCCTTGCACGTATGACACATAATGCGTTGGTGTAAAAAGCCCTATTGTTCTAATGCCGTCAGACATTTCAATCTCAAGTGTTTTACTTAAGCTAGCAGAATAATTTCCGTCCACAAATGCCAGCTTTTGATCTTGCGTTAATGCAATGCTTTTAGTTCCGCTTTTCAATTCTAAAAAGTTATCATCTCCCCCAATAATTAATTCAGTTTCTCCTTCAACGTATTTTGCACCATTGTTCATTACCTCAATGTAGCCATTTTCGGAAGTGTTAATTTTTAAGTTCTCCTCGTCATTTATAGCATAGCGTTCACCGTCGTATTCAACTGCAAAACCTGCTGAACTCAATTCAAAGGAATCTTCGCCATTTTGTAATTTAATCTCCGGAGTACCACCTTCATTTTGTAACGAAATACCTTTGTCTCCAGAACTAATTGCTAATCCTGTTGTAGTAAGCTCGAAACTATTATCGCCCTCAGTAAGCGTAAACGACCCTTCAGACTTAATTTCAGCAGCCAATCCTGCATAGCCAAAAGAAAGTCCCGTTGAGGCAATTGAAACGTAATCTTCGCTTGAGAAGGCTAAGTCGAATTTACCATCAGAAATGGCTATGCTTTTTTCCCCTGAATTCCAATTTAATCCTTCTTCAGATAATTCAAATACATTTTCTGAATCAGTATATCCTAAAGACTTCTCTGCTCCAAAACTTATGGTTTTGTCTTCATAAACTAATTCCACAAGCTCTTGAGAAACAGAGATGCTTTTGTTCCCTCCTTCTGTAAATTTTATTAAATCGTCTTTTATTTGAAATTCTACACTTCCGGCTTCTAATATTAATCCATCATTTTCAAAATCTATAACTCGAGTAGGTGACTTATAGTAGAAAGGTCTTGCTGTTCCAAAAGCTAGTTCATACTCGTCAAATGTTACTCCAAAAAGCTCTGGTGAAATCTCGATAGATTTTGTGCCGTCATAAGACGCTTTCAAATAATCTTCTTTTAGCTCGAGCGTATTTCCATCAAACCCTACTTCGATGCTTTCATTGGTTAATTTAAAGTTGTTGGAAAGATCGGAATATTCTAAATACTTGGATGTTCCAAACGCAATGTTCTTGTCTTCGTATTGAATTTCAACGTCTGTTGGAGAAATTGAAATTGACTTATCCGTGCCTATATTGAGGCTAACAACCTTCTCTGATGTTAATTTAAAGGAGTTATCGTTGTTGTCAAATTGAACAAACTCGGGAGAAAACGTTAAAACATTTGCCCCTTCTCCAATGCTTATTGGGTGGTCCTTGTCTAAAAAGAATTCTGTTTCGCCTAAAGAAAATGCTAAACCTTCAGGGATGCTTGCGCTTAAGTACTGGCCATTTTCTAATGATAAGTTTATTGAGCTGTTGTCAATGTTTAGTTGGTTCTCGTTATATCCAACCGTCATCAAATCGCCATCTTTACTCACGTTAAAGCTTTGGCCAGCTAATTTTAAATCAATAGATCCATTTTTTTCGTAATCTACACTTGCTGTAACCTCAACTACACCTTCGTATGAAGCTACAAGAGATGCTCCCTCACTATTAGTAACTGCCTCTAATTGCAGCGGGCCATAATCTAATTGTTTTGTGCCCTCTCCAGCATTTTGAGCTAGTTCTAGGTATTCTCCGGCGCTTAAAAACTGTACGTTGTTGGCGGCGTCTATTGAAAATGAAACTTCATTTTCATTATAGGTTAGCGTAACCATCTTTTCATTGTTGATTTGAATGGAAAATGGACCGTTTTCATATTGCATAAATGCCGTTTTATTCTGCGTATTTCCTCCTATGGTAATTTTATTTCCACTTATCTCCACACTACCCTCTGCTTCGTAGCTTGTATTGGCAGATGCCGAAACCTCATAGTCTGGAGTTTGATAGGTAAGCTTGCCTGATGAAGTTGTAAACTCTCCAATGTATGTGTTGTCTGCTTTTGTTGCCGTAATTGATCCTGCTTTAGATTCTGCATTACCCATAATTGAAATACCAAAATCTCCTTTCGAATAAGAAACTGTACCTTCTTTATTTGGAATATCGCCATCAAAGCCAAGAGTAATGTCTCCGTTTGAATAACCGATACTTCCTGTGCCGTCTGAATTTCCTGTTAAACTAACAGCGTGCTCATCTTTTTCCACATTAATTGTTCCTCCCTCAGGAGTAACATTTAGAGCAACGTTTACTTCTGGATCCTCTATAGTAATACTTCCGGCCCGCGACTCCACAGATGCAGATACCGCAATAGATCGGGTGCCGTCTTCGAAACCTAGTGTGCCAAAATTACCTTCAGCTACTCTTCCTATAGAAACGGTAGTTCCTCCAGAACTAACTGACGCCAATCCATCACCGGTTAGTTTATTTGCAAGAAGAGAAAGACTAAAATTATCCATCTCAAAGGCCGCCGACAACTCTTCCTCATTAGATGTCGCCTCTACCTTATTTCCCTCGATATCAAATAACATCGAACCAGTGCCATTGATAGCCTCAAGGTCAATGGCAACAATATTACCTCCTTGTTCAAAATTTAATATCCCTCTTTTTTGGCCAATGTTCGCTCCTAGCCCGATAGACATATCTCCTGTAGAAAGCGATATTCTGCCTGTTTCTTCTTGATCTACAGAGCCTGAAAAGCTAACGTTTCCAGACGACACAGAAACACTTTTTTCTTCGTTAGAGAATATTGCGCTAGATTGCAAGTCAGCGGTCTCTAATAATAGCCTTCCGGTTCCTGCGGTCTTATTAGCTCCAACATCAACAAGGAAGTCGGCTGTTTGGAATTTAAGCATACCCGAATTCTCTGTCATATTGGCACCCATGTTTATCATGAAATCGCCATTATCAACTAGCATATAACCGGATTCTCCTATTTTTCCAGAAACACCTAATTTTAGACCTTCTCCTTCATAATTAACAAAAGATGAATCCATGTTTAGGTTGGCAATTAAAGAGTTTCCAGGAAAGACTAAAGTAAGGTCGCCGCTCTTATTTTCTATATCCGCGTTTATCGAAAATTCATTGGATCCATCAACATAAGAAACTCCCCCCGCAGTGCCCGAAGCGTTGCCGTATAAATTAAACAAGTGCTCGCCGTTTTTAAAACTTAGGCTTCCATTTTCACCATTTTCGAGATCTACCTTAAAATAATCGTTTCCTCCATTGTATATATAGCCAATATTTCCAGAGTTAGTTTCTAGATCTACAGCTAGATCATACTCGTTACCACCTTCTTTTAGGTTAAACAGACCGCTTTTTCCAACTTGGCCGCCCACATTTAACTCCAAGGCCCCTGTGTTTAGACCAAAAAATGCTGATTTCTCTAAAGTGTTCGCGGCTAAGTTCATCTCAACACCGTCTACTTTTAAAGCCAACTCTCCTGCACCCGTAGTTTTATCCCCAGAAATACTAAACTCATTTGAACCACTTACAATTCCCAGATAAGCCGAGCCAGCGGTATTAAATCCTGTATTAAATATTAAGTCGCTAGATACTGCTAAATTAAGGTACCCTCCATCCGTTTCAACGCCAAAATCTATTGACATGTCGCCATATGCAAAGGCCAATGTTCCTGTTTTATTAACCCTGTTTATTCTCGTAGCAAAAGAAACGTCATCGTAGGATAAATCCAAATATCCAACACTTGTTCCTTCTATACCTAAAGAGAGCTCGTTTCCGTCTAGTCCTAAACCAAGTCCAAATGTTCCTGAAGCATTTGCGTTAAAACTCAAGTTACCAGCTCCTTTACTATAGTTAAATCCAATTCCCGGAGTGGATCCCAGTTCTGCATCAAAACCAAAAGTCATATCTCCTTTGGTATATTCCATAGAGCCCTTTGTAAGGCCTTCCGCTTCAACCGTTAAATCTCCGCCACCAACACTAAACGTTAAACTAATTGGACCAATTGCTTCCAATGCTTCCTCTATAATCACATCGCCAACTGCGGATGTCATTCCTCCAGAAACCGCACTTCGTTTGTTAGTGTTGATAAAAGAGGCATCGCCATTCATTGATATTGTAAAATCTCCTGATTCCTGAATTTTAATTTCCGCACCCACATCAACAGCAAATAAGGATCCACCTGTTTGGTTGTCTATCATTTGCATATACAATCCCGCGCCAAAAGCCATGTCTTCATCAATCACATATTCGGTTTCGTTTTTGGACATGTGGTGATAAATTTTACCTTCCATCGCAACAATATTAAATAATGGCGGGACGGGTATTCCTAACCCTTCTCTGTCGTTAAAGTAAGCGTCAAAATACCAAAACTTAAGACCGTCTCTGTCGCCAAAAATCATATTAGCGCCAACATCTATTTGGGTTGGGATTTTAAGGCTTCCGTTTATTCCCCCTCTAAATGATGTTCCCCAAGTAGGGTCGTTATTCGATAATTTTAAATACCCCTCCAGGTTTACAATTACATTGTCAACAGCAATAAACATCTCATAAGTTGTTAACGTTGGTGATCCCGGCTCAATATCCGCAGGAACAGAGATAGCAGGCTCTGGCTGTGGGTTAGTAGGACTAAAATTTGGTAATACAACATCTCCGCCCACTTCTTCTACGCTTGAAATTGCTAATAATGGTGGCCCATCTTCACCAACAACATCATCACCCATATCCAATGCCGCTATGTAAGAAAAGACGTAGTTTCCATTAAAAAGGGCAGCTCCCACTTCTTGTACATAAGTAACAAATCCTTTATACTCACCTTCAACCTGGGTGTCTAGGGCCTTCGAGCCGTTTTTCGATCCTATTCCTATGGTATTATCTCCATAAACCCTAAAATCGTTAATTCCTGAAACCAAAGCACTTATACCTGTTAAATCAGCATCTATTTCTAAGTCTAACCGTTCATTTTCTGCAAAAACCGCTCTATTTATTGTAATATCCACTCTGTTTTCTCCTCCATATGGATTAAAAACCATCTCTCTTTGAGTTAAATCTTCGTATAAATACCCCTGCGCTAAACCATCATTGGTAACGGGTATCTCAAAACCAAAACCATCGGTTTTGTCGATCACAGGGATTTTAATTTCTCCCGTAATCTTACTATTAGTAATTTGGTTGTCTTCAACGTTAAAGTTTCCTGTAATTTCTGTAGCAAAACCATTAAACGTAATTCCCTCTTCTGCTAAGACATAGTCATAGCGTAAATTAAGCCCTTGGTTTTCTAACCAAAAATCTGAATTTGTTTGGTCTTCTTCGAGACCAATAATTTGACTAACAGATAATTGCCCTGTTGCGTCTGTTTCTCCGGGATAAATTTTAACTTGAAATTCTGGAAAGTAAAACCCTTTCCACCCTGGGGTTCCAGATAATTTGCCTGGAGAAGTTTCTTCTGATAAATCGATGACTGCTTGTTTAGGCATAAATCCTATTTCGAGACCGTCAGAAGGCTTTAAGTAATTTGTAGCGTTACTTAAAAGGCTGTTGACCTCAAAATAATACAATGAAGGCTGACCTGAGAAGTAAACAGTGTAAGGTTCTCCGTTATTTGTTTTGACGTTTGTATTTGCTGACGCCCCTCCGCTAAAAGAAAGGGAATACTTTCCATTCGAAATCTGAAAAATAGAGGATTTTTGAAGTGAAACAATAAACTCATAAGGCTCCAAAAGTTCAAGTTCACGAGCATCAGACAATTCTGAAGTACCATTTAATTGGTAATTCGAATTTAGCGCAAACCAATCTTCTTCTGACTCAATAAACTCTATTTGTCCAGAGGTTGTTGCATGTGGAAACTGCCAGCTAACTATGCCTTTAGTTTGAATTCCAGAGTTATTTACTCTACCTACGGTAAAAGAAAAGTTAGCGGGGCCATTAGAACCCAAGTTTGGTTCCAATTCTGCCGCCTCCAAATTAGACAGGTCTAGACTTGCTTCGCCGTCCATTAATGCGTAATCTCCGCCACCCAAATCCCTGATATTTAAGTGTTCGAACTCAAACTCGATAACATCAGCCTCATTTGCAGTAACTTGGATTCTTCCAACTCCAGATAAGTCTTCTAATTGGTTGTTTAATAATGAAACCACCTCAACCCTACTTGGTCCAGCCATAAAGTGATCGACCAAAGGAGCTGAATAGAAAGTATATATTTCGCTCTTTGCCACCTCTTGAGCTCCAGTGTAAGCGATTACTTGCCATACGTAAGTAACGCCAGGCTCTGTGTTCTGATCAAGTGTAAATGCGTAGCCATTTAATGAAGAGGTTGTCGGCATGTTTTTAACATACCAGTCTGGATTCGTATCCATTGCATCTTCTTTATTCTGACCTTCATTGAGCACTTTTATTATTGCTGCATAGTTATATTCTTGGCCAGGAATACCTAAATCACTTACTTCCCAAACAAAGGACTTGGACTCAAATTTCGAATATATATGCTCGTCTTCTGGAGCTGAAATAGTCAAATTACCATCATGGGGATACCCATAAAAGAACCAACACCACTCGCTAAAACCATTATTCCTGTAGATGTCTTTTTCGTCTCCATCAACAGCTCTTACTCTATAAACATATTGTTTTCCAGGTGCAAGTAGGGTTGTTGAGGTAATCCCAAAATCAATTTGGGATTGTGTTTGGTTGATAAAATCTGACTCATACACTAACAATGCGTGGTTGTTGGCAACAGCAAAGTAAGGGTCACTGCCTTCTTCCGTTACCTCATAAACAGATAATTTATACTTACTGTTTATAGCAATTGTAGGAGACGCTCCACCAGCAATCTGCCATGAAAAGTTTACGATCTGTGGATCAGATGGCGTTACAACTCCCTCACATTCAGGCTGCAAGGTAACCGGTGGTGGTTCAAAAAAGATAAATGCCGGCGCACAAGAAGGCAGAGACAATGGTACTCCGGATATATAATCCACAACCTCAATGCAAAAATTATAAATTCCCTCTGGTAGTTTTCCGCTTTGGTTGAATGTTGCGGCGGTAATACCCTCTAAATCGACATTATTAACATCCAGGTACTGAGCAAAATCCGAACCTTCTAAAATTAACGGAATTCCTGATGTTAAGTTAATCGGATTAGAAGGAAGAAAATTTCCTTTTGTTTTGATTTTAATTCCTTCTCCCTCAATAGTAACCAATAATCTGACATCCCAAGAGGGCTCATTTAAATCGTTCAAAACAACTATTCCTTGAAGCGCATTTGAACCAATGCTGTAATATTCGTTTACATATACTGGGTGCGGGGTGTTTAATATGGTGGTTGCAGAAACTGGCAACTGTTGACTATTTCCGAAAAATGGCAGAAAGAGTATAAAACTTAATATGCTGTAAATTCTATTCATATTTGCGCTCATTAAAATGAGTAATTATATCCGAGTGAAATCGTTGTTTCCTGTGTGTCTGTAGTTGCGTTCTTTTTTCCAATAGTTGAAAAAATCAAGTTAAACGCGTGGTGGCGATTTAATTTGAATGTTCCCATTCCCTTAATATTTAACACATATCCATTGTCCACTGCTCCTAAAAATGTTTTAAGGGCAGACGCACTTACGGCTGCGTTTATTTTTCCCGTAAAAAACCTTTTATTAACACCTAATGTTGGGCCTACCGAAACGATCTCATAATTTTCTGTAATATTCTTAGAGGCGTTAATACCAGAAACGATATTAAGCCCTGATTTTAATAGGCCGTACTGAAAACTAACACCTCCATTATAAAGTGTAGTATTGTCAATTCCGTTGATCTTAGCATTTTGAAAATTACCTCTTAAAGATGCGGCTATTCTCCGCACATCATTAGCTTTAGCGTACATAAGTTGAAGATTTGCATTTTTAGTAACTTGAGCATAGCGCATAGTATCTAGTGTGTTAACAATTGTCATCTGACTTTGAGAGTTAAAGTTAGAAAAAGCACCGTTTACCATTAAATGCTCATTTATATTATAGTTTGCAGTCAAGGACGATATTAACCGAATCATCTCAGCAGCCTTGCTTTCATCTAAATTATTCCTCTGAAAACCTGCACTACCGGCAAGTGTTAGTTTATTTTTTAATACTCTTACCGATGATTTTGCTTGAAGATCTTCAAAGTCATTATTTAAGTAGACAGACCCCATTGTTTGATATTCTGGATCAATTCTACGGTAGCCGATACCAACTTTAAATTGTTTCTTACTATAGTCCAAATCAGCTTTAATTGCTTTTGAAAATGAGCTTGATGCATTTGCATGAAATAATGGCTCCACATTATTTAAATAGGAAAAACCTTCCAGAACAGTTGGGTCTAACCTTAAGTCCTTCGTAAATGCACTCCAATCAATTTCCCCTTTTAAGGAAAGTTCTTTTGATAACTTTTGTTTTGTCGTTAAGCCAAAAATTAAATTCTCGCCCGGCTTAATAGTTGCATCATTTGCAAAAGAAGTAATCGAATTTTGATCATCTGTAGCTCGAAATAAGATAACACCTACATTGTTGTTTGGTTTTCCAACCTCTACCATTCCTCCAAATCCCCAGCGCTCGAAACTAGGCGAGCCAACGACCTTCCCATCCGTATAATAGCCGTCTACGGCCCTAGAGAAACGACCATATAGCGCTTTTCCCTTTACAATTGAGTTTTTTGGAGCAATCTCAACACCAACTCCCAAAAATTGATTTCCACTTAATGAAAAGTCAGAAAACTTTAAAGACCTATACCCTAAATGGGCTGTAATGCCCTTATACTTGGGGCTAAGTCCGTACTGATTAAAAGGTTGTGTAAAGTTTCTTTCTTGCTGATTCATAACAGCAGAAAAGGGAATTGAAACTTGACCTATTTTAATATTTATGTTTGCTCCTAACTGCCAAAAAAAGGGATCTCTTTGAGAAAGACTTGTATCATTAATCATGTATGCCGTGCCGATAGAAGAAAACCCTCCTGATATTTTCACGTTCTCTTTGGCTTTGTCGTAAAATGAGGTGGTATCCTGTCCATAGAAAAAGGACGAAATAAATGATAAAAATATTATAATCGCTAACTTCATTTACAGATTAGATTGGCTTGCGAAATTAATCTAATTTTAAATTAAAAGCAATAATACACCACTAGCAGAAACGCCTTAAAGGTAAAAATAATGTAACTATCTGATTACAATACTTTTGCCCACGGAAAAAAAGAAAATTATTTAGAACGAAATAGCCTCTTCTTGTTTGTGTTTCTCGATTTACACCACAACATTAATAATCCGCTTCGGCACTACTATCACTTTTTTAGGATCTTTACCATCTAAATAATGTGCGGTTTTTTCATGTTCAAACAAGGCTTTTTCTACATCCTCTTTCCCCATAGTAATGGGTAGTGAGATTTTGAAACGCATTTTTCCATTAAATGACACCGGGTATTCGAAATCACTTTCTACTAAGTGAGATGCTTCAAATTTTGGCCAGGACGCAACGGTTACGCTTGAGGTGTTCCCTAATAAGCTCCATAACTCTTCTGCAATGTGCGGTGCAAATGGTGAAACCAACACTACTAAGTCTGAAAGAATTACCTTGTTGTTGCATTTTTGAGAACCCAATTCGTTAACCGCAATCATCAAAGTACTAACAACCGTATTAAACGAATATCGCGTTATATCTTCAGTTACTTTTTTGATTCCTTGATGTACTGATTTTAAATTTTCTTTCGTTGGCTCTCCTTCCGAAATCGTCAAAACCTCTCCTTGATGGAAAAGGCGCCATAGTTTTTTCAGGAAGTTATTTACTCCACTAATTCCTTGAACATCCCAAGGTTTTGCTTGTTCCAAAGGCCCTAAAAACATTTCATAGCAACGAAGTGTATCTGCTCCGTATTTTACAACCAGCTCATCCGGGGTTTGAACGTTGTATTTCGACTTGGACATTTTTTCTATTTCTGACCCGCAAATGTACTTTCCGTTTTCCAAAATAAATTCCGCATCAGCAAATTCGGAACGCCATTTTTTAAACTCTTCCACATTCAGTTCGTCATTTACTACATTTGAAATATCTGCATGAAAACGTTGGGTTTTGAATTCCTTTCTCAATCCAAAAGAAACAAATTTATTTTCATCTTTAACCTTATATACAAAACTTGACCTTCCTAAAATCATTCCTTGGTTAATCAGTTTTTTGAAAGGTTCGTCAAAAGAAATATACCCCATGTCGCACAAAAACTTTGTCCAAAAACGAGAATATAATAAGTGCCCGGTTGCATGTTCTGCTCCACCGATATATAAATCAACTTGATTCCAGTACGCTGCTTTTTCTTTATTTACAAGCTCCTCTAAATTATTAGGATCCATGTAACGTAAAAAGTACCAAGAAGAACCTGCCCAACCAGGCATAGTGTTGTATTCCATTCTGTCTCCTTCAAAAACATCCCAGGCAGATTTTTCTGCTCTAGCCAACGGAGGTTCCCCTTCTTCGGTCGGTAAATATTTATCTACCTCTGGAAGTGTAACCGGTAGCTTTTCATCATCTATTAAATACGGTGTTTCGCCTTTGTAATAAACAGGAAATGGCTCTCCCCAATAACGCTGACGAGAGAAAATAGCATCGCGCAACCTGTATAGTGTTTTGCCTTTTCCAATACCTTTTGCTTCGATAGCTTCAATCGCTTTTACAATACTTTGTTTAACAGGTAAACCATTTAGAAAATCAGAATTTGCTAGTACAGCATCTTTATCAGCATAAGCTTCTTCCGAAATATCTTTTCCTTCAAATATGTTTGGTATCTCTATTCCGAAATGCTTCGCAAAATCGTAATCTCGTTGATCGCCAGCTGGCACTGCCATAACGGCCCCTGTTCCATAAGACGCCAACACGTATTCTCCTATCCAAATTTGCACTTTTTCAGCCGTAAAAGGATGCAAAGCGTACGCTCCAGTAAACTGACCGGTAATGTCTTTTACATTCGCCTGTCTGTCTCTTTCTGTTTTGGCAGCTGCTTTGGTTTTGTATTCAGCTATTGAAGCTTTATTATCTGCAGTAGTTATTCGATCAACCAATTCGTGTTCTGGTGCCAAAACCATAAAAGTAACGCCAAAAATTGTGTCAGGCCGGGTGGTAAATACTTCGATTTCCCAACCTGAATCCTTCCCTGCCGGAAGGACTTCTTTTGCTTCTTTTATACTAGGACGATTAGATAGTTCATTTGTAATTCTTCCCAAAACAGAATCAACATCTCCTATAACTTCTTCATTTTTAAAGCGGATTACTGTGTAGCCTAAACTCTCTAGAACGCCTGTTCTGGAGGCGTCTTGTTCTATTTGGTGATTATGAATTTCACCATCCACTTCAATAATTAACTTTTTATCCAAACAAACAAAATCAACAATAAAAGCATCAATCAAATGCTGTTGCCTGAACTTATGGTTGGCCACCTTTTTAGTTTTAAGATGTTGCCATAAAACGCCCTCTGCTTCTGTTGGGTTCGCGCGCATTACTTTTGCTTTTTCCAGCAACAATGTCGCTGTATCAGTATTGCCCGTTAAATATCCTGCTGCTCCCCTTTCCTCCGGAGAGGGGTTAGGGGAGAGGACCTTAAATTTTACCGAGGCCCCTTGAGATTTTCCAATCCAATTCCGCTGTTGCTCTTTTAGCGAGTCAGTAAAGTCAACTTCATTCAAACCTTTCAACAATCTTTCTGCGTAGGCAGAAATTCGCATACTCCATTGGCGCATTAATTTTTGTTCAACAGGATGTCCTCCGCGTTCAGAAACACCGTCTTTAATTTCATCATTGGCCAAAACAGTTCCCAAAGCAGGACACCAGTTTACCCAAGAATCTGCTAAGAAAGTTAGCCGATAGTTCATCAACATCTTTCGTTGAGCAGCTTCGCTCCATGCGTTCCAGTCTTCGGCAGAAAAAGCATCCACCTCAGCACAAACTGCATTAATAGTAGCGTTTCCTTCTTTTTCAAAAACAGCTGTTAGCGTTTCAATATGCTCTGCTTTGTCTGTGTTTTTGTTGTACCAAGAATTAAATATTTGCTTAAAAATCCATTGTGTCCATTTATAGTATTCTGGACTTGAGGTGCGCACTTCTCTGTCCCAATCAAAAGCGAAGCCCATTATATCAAGCTGCTTTCTATAGCCTTCAATTACATTGCCTTGCTTATCAACTCCTCCATCAATATTAACTTTTGTAGTTACTGCCGGATGCTGGCCTGTTTGAATTGCGTATTGTTCTGCAGGTAGTCCAAAGGAATCATATCCCATTGGGTGTAATACATTAAATCCTTCGTTTTTTTTATAACGAGCATATATATCTGAAGCGATATAACCAAGTGGATGCCCAACGTGAAGACCTGCCCCAGAAGGATAAGGAAACATATCTAACACATAGAACTTCTCTTTTGAAGTGTCTTCTGTTGCTTTATACGTTTTATTGGTTTTCCAATCTTTTTGCCATTTTTCTTCAATGGCTATGTGGTTGTATTCGCTCATTCTTTGCTTGTTTGAAGCAGCGAAAGTACGCAGTTTGGTTGTAAGAAGGAAATTTTAAAGATCCGCTTTATTTAGTCGCTTTCTTCTCTAGTTGCTCGACAATCTTTATCAAAGGCTTTTGGAGCATGTCGCCGTCCTCTGAAACCAAATTTCCATTTACTGTAAATCGTTCAGGGTTTCCTTTTGAATTCACTTGATCAACTACTCCGATACTTTTGAATTTGAACGCCTTATTTCGAATTACAAGAGTCCCGTCTAAGAGTCCTTTTGCTTTGTCTATAAGTGTGTCTAACTGATCTGGTTTAAGACTCATATTGCTATAATTTTAGTGCAATGTAAGGATATAATTATTTATAAAGCATAAAAAAAGGGAGCTCTAATTGAGCTCCCTTAATAATAATATGTAAATCGTACTATTTAGCTA
>CAWUXI010000116.1:0-4067 GCA_963926405.1 uncultured Flavobacteriales bacterium | reverse complement strand
CTGTTAATTGTCCGAAATGCGAAACTGAACAACCCAAAATCAGAAAACCAAAAGGTTGGAAAGAGATTATATGGGGTGGTTACACCTGCAATAATTGCGGATGTAAAATGGATAAGTACGGAACAGAAAGAAAATAGAATTCAAATAGAATCTTCTATAAATTTCACTACTTTAGGACTATTAAATAGCAAAATAAACGCCAAAAGACAGTTTTTATAACCATGATAAAAAATCACTTTGGATCAATTCTGAAATTGAGCATTTACTGTGCGATTACCTTGGCTTCTTGCGGTTCAAAAGACAACGCAAAACAAGAAACAAACTTTTGTGACAGTATTCATAGGAATAATACACTATCCCTTACTCAAGAACTTGAAGATATAACAGGTCTAATGGCTAACCATACGGGTGTTTATGTTCTGGAAGATGGCAGTGGCTCGATGGTGGCCAGAGCATGGCTAAGTGAATATGCGGAAAAGACCATAGATATTCAATATTTCATTTTCTCAATGGACAATGTTGGGCTTATTGCTTGTGACTATCTGATAAGAGCGGCAGATCGGGGGGTGCAAATAAGAATTATTATTGATGATATTATGGTGGATGCTGACATTCAAGATATATTAATGTTTAATTCTCATGAAAATATTACAGTCAAAATATATAATCCAGGAGTCAATTTAGCTAAGAATATTTTTAGTAAAATCAAGAAGTTTACATTGGATTTTAGATCTGCCAATCAACGTATGCATAACAAAACCTTTGTTGTGGATGGTAAAATAGTAATCACTGGTGGGCGTAATATTGCTGATGAATATTTTGACTATGACCATGAATATAACTTTCGGGACAGGGATATTCTATTGTTGGGTAAGGCTGCAAAACAAGTAAATAAATCTTTTGATGCGTTTTGGAATAGCGCATTGAGTCAAAATGTAACTGATATAATAAAAGAAGATTATGACATGGCCTATCCAAAAAATAGATTCGACAACCTCCATGAATATGCTTGTAATCCAAATAATTTTTGGCCACAAGTAAGAGAACGGATAGCAAATTTGACGGCTACATTTAGCACAATAAAAAAATCTGGTGATCTGGTTTGGGTGGATGATGTTGAGTTTATTTCAGACATGCCTGGCAAAAATAATGGCAAAAATGGTTTGGGTGGTGGTGGAGTTTCAACCAATGCCTTAATTAATCTTATTAAAAAGGCCAAATCATCTATTGATATTCAGACACCCTATTTGATCACAACGGAGCTAAGTCGAAATTTATTCAGAGATGCTACAGAACGTGGAGTGAAAATTAGAATACTTACTAATAGTCTAGCATCAACAGACAATATTGAGGCTTTTAGCAGCTATCAAAGTGACAGAGAAAAATTATTGGGAACAGGGGTTAGTATATATGAGTTTCGTCCAGATGCTGCAGAAAGAAATAGAATAATGACCGGTGAACTTCAAGAAACTTTGCAACATAAACCAATATTTGGGCTTCATGCAAAATCAATGGTCATTGATAAAAAAACAACCGTTATTGGAACGTTTAATCTTGATCCTAGAAGCGCCAATTTGAACACTGAGTGTATCGTTATTGTTCAATCCGATAAAATTTCAAAAGGTGTCTTGATGGGAATGGAAGAAGAGTTTCGTCCTGAAAACTCCTGGAAAATAACATTAGACTACAACCCCGATTCGGAAGTTAGTAAATTCAAACGTTTAAAAACTTGGACGAGAAAAATTATCCCTAAGGAAATTTTATAGGCTAATAATATCTTTGGAAACAAAGCCAAAGATGCTTAAAACTAGCAGTCTTGGGCACAATTGAACGCCAACTAGACTTCATTGTCCATTAAATCTGTAACAACATGGTATCTTGGATCGTCTATTGAAGACTCAATTATGTCAACAAAATTAGGGTCTGACTTTAATAAAAGCACCTTACATTCAGGACTTAAGTGCGTCAACTTTATTTGCTTCCCACATTCCTTGTATTTATCCGTAATTGTTTTAATTACTTCAATGCCTGAGTGATCTGATACCCTAGATTCGATAAAGTCGATTTCTATTTTATCCGGGTCGGTTTTTGGATTAAATTTAGAACTGAACATTTGAACCGATCCAAAAAAGAGAGGGCCCCAAATTTCGTAAACTAAAGTTCCGTCTTCTTTAATCTTTTTTCTGGCACGTATCATTGCCGCATTTTTCCACGCGAAAACTAATGCGGACATAATTACTCCAACAATAACCGCAATTGCTAAATCTTGCCAAACAGTAATAGCAGAAACAGCTATCAAGACGATTGCATCCGGCAAAGGAATTTTTCTTATGATTCTAAAACTACTCCAGGCAAAAGTGCCAATAACAACCATAAACATAACCCCAACAAGCGCAGCTAAGGGGATTTGTTCTATTAACGGAGCGCCGAATAATATAAAACACAGTAAGGCAATAGCAGCAGTAACGCCAGATAATCGACCTCGGCCTCCTGAATTGACATTAATTAATGACTGCCCAATCATTGCGCAACCCCCCATTCCTCCAAATAGTCCGTTTAGCAAATTTGCACCACCTTGAGCTACACATTCTCGATTACCACTTCCCCTAGTCTCAGTAATATCATCAACTAAATTTAATGTCATCAGTGATTCAATTAAGCCAACTGCTGCCATTAAAAATGCTGTTGAAACAATTAAACCCCAATGTCCATTTAGGGTACCAAAAAAACTAAATATTTGTGATTGAAAAACAGGTAAGGAGCCTTCAAGTCCTTTTCCGCCTCCATCACTAATAAAAGAACCAACCGTACTAACATCTAAATGCCCAAAAATAGTAATTGCAGCAACAACTATTATTGCCACTAAAGCAGCGGGGATTTTTTTTGTCAACCTAGGTAAGCCAAACATGATACCCATAGTTAGTGCCACCAATCCAATCATCATCCACAACTCAGAACCTACCATACTTTGTGAAGTCCCATCCACATTTTTCATAAAAAGGCCTAACTGAGAAATAAAAATTACAATGGCTAAACCATTAACAAACCCCATCATAACAGAGTGTGGAATAAGTCGAACAAACTTTCCCAGTTTTAAAAATCCTGCAGAAATTTGAATAATTCCAACAAACAAAAGAGTAATAAAAAGCCATTGTAGCCCAAGGTTTTCAACCGGAATTTCCAATGCATTTCCAACTTCATTTCCTTTTTGAATCATGTGTACCATTACAACAGCCATTGCCCCTGTAGCGCCTGATATCATTCCGGGCCTACCTCCAAATAATGCCGTTACAATGCCCATCATAAAAGCACCATATAAGCCAACCAAAGGGTCAATTCCTGCAACAAAAGCAAAAGCTACGGCTTCAGGAACCAAAGCTAAAGCGACCGTAAGGCCCGAAAGGATATCATTTTTAGGGTTATGGGTAAAGTTATTAAATAGTTTTCTCATTTTGGCTTAGGCTTTTCAATTAAGAAAGGCGCAAAAGTAACCTTTTAGTTAGAGGTAGAAAAAGTTTTTTTTATGACTTGCTTCCGAAGCACTTCTTGTTTACAATAGGTTAAAAAGGTCACCATCATCACTAACTGGAAACTTTTTGCGGAATTCTTGGAGAATTTCAAGGTCCATTGTAACAATATTTATCATCTCTTTACTCGAATGAACTTTGTCTAACCTTTGCCCCTTTGGAGAGTAAAAACGAGAATCTCCGGAGTATTCAATTCCATTGCCGTCGAACCCAACTCTATTTACCCCAACAACAAAAGCTTGGTTTTCTATCGCTCTTGCTTTTAATAAAGAGGTCCATGCATCACTTCTTACCTCTGGCCAATTCGCAACATAAATTAGACAATCGTAGATTGGCAATTTAGACTGGCCATTTGAATTCCTGCTCCAAATAGGAAAGCGTAAATCATAACAAATTTGAGGGCAAAACCGTATTCCTTTGTATTCTATAATAATACGTTCGTTTCCGGGCGTAAAATGACCGTGCTCATTTGCCATCCTAAACAAGTGCTTCTTGTCATATGTTTTAAGGTCTCCATTTGGGGTTGCCCAAACCAATCTA
>CAWUXI010000115.1:0-5276 GCA_963926405.1 uncultured Flavobacteriales bacterium | reverse complement strand
CCTAATTCAAGATATTTATTAAGAGAATCTGCTTTAGTAGGTTCTACATCTCCTAATTTAACTTTTCCTTCAAGTGTATTGATGTTCATAAGGATAACAGCATCCGAGTTGGGGATTTCAATTCTAATATCGCCTGTTTCCTTATTCCAGTAATGTAAACGTTTTCCAAAAAAATTCCATTTAAGATATTTTGTGTTATCCCAATTTTCTCTTCCTCCCATAGATTTCATTACTTTATTAGCAATTTCAATGGCTTTTTCATCGGAATGCAATAAATCAAAATCTACATCAGCAGGGTTCACTTCATTTTTAACTTGGTTTTCACTTTCCGGAACCTCTTTGTTTCCGCAAGAGGAAATGAGGATGCCAGCAAATACAAAAATGAATAATAATGACTTGTTCATAGGAGTTTAGAATTTAATCAAAAGTAAAACTTTGAGTTGATTTACGGTAATTTTAGATAAGAAAACTGAGGATTTAGATATCGTAAGTAATGCTTGGCCATTCAAACTATGTAAGATGTGTCATTATATAAGGTATTATTTACCGAAAGTGACTTTAAATCATGCATATAATTGCCATTTACGACAAATTGTCACAATTTTTTGGGTGGCACATCATTTGACTAAGCGAGCATAAATAAATTAAATAATTGAAAATGGAAAAAGGAACGATTAATATACAAACGGAAAATATCTTTCCGATTATTAAAAAATTCTTGTACTCAGATACGGAGATATTTGTTAGAGAACTTGTGTCTAATGCTGTTGATGCATGTCAAAAGTTAAAAACAATGTCTGCTGCTGGAGAGGTAAAAGGAGATATAGGGAAATTGAAAGTAGAAGTTATTTTGGACAGTAAAGCTAAAACTATTACCATTAAGGATAATGGAATTGGCATGACATCTGAGGAAGTAAATAAATACATAAACGAAATTGCATTTTCTGGCGCAACTGAGTTCGTGGAGAAATACAAGGACAAAGATGCTAATTCTATTATTGGACATTTTGGATTAGGGTTTTACTCTTCTTTTATGGTGTCTGATAAGGTTCAGATTAAAACATTGTCTCATAAAAAAGGGTCACAAGCAGTACAATGGGAATCTGACGGAAGTCCTGAATACACAATTTGTGAAATCGATAAAAAAGATAGAGGAACTGAAATTGTTTTGCATGTTTCAAAAGACTCAAAAGAATATTTAGAAGATGCTAGAATTAATACTGTTTTAAATAAGTATTGCAAATTCTTGCCAATTGATGTTATTTATGGAGAGAGATCGGAATTTATTGAAGATCCTAAAGGAGAAAAAGATAAAGAAGGAAATATTAAGAAAATTCAAAATAAAGTCCCTAATATTTTAAATAATACAGCTCCAGCTTGGATTAAAAAACCAGCTGATTTAAAAGCTGAAGACTACAAAGGATTTTATAATGAATTATATCCTTTTTCTGAGGACCCAATGTTTCACATTCACCTAAACGTTGATTATCCTTTTAATTTAACCGGGATTTTATATTTCCCTAAATTAAGGAATCAAGTAGAGGTTCAGAAAAACAAGATTCAATTATACAGTAACCAAGTTTTTATAACAGATTCTGTTGAGAATATAGTTCCAGAATTCTTAACACTTTTACATGGTGTTATTGATTCACCAGATATTCCATTAAATGTTTCCCGTTCTTACTTGCAAAGTGATAGTAACGTTAAAAAGATATCGAATCATATTTCTAAAAAAGTTGCAGATAAATTAGGCTCAATGTTCAAGAAGGACCGTAAGGATTTCGAATCTAAATGGAATGATATAGAGGTCTTTATTCAATACGGAATGCTTACTGACGATAAGTTTGGTGAAAGAGCAGAAAAATTTACGCTTCTAAAGACTACAGAAAAAGAGTTTTTTACTTTCGATGAGTACAAAGAAAAAGTGAAAGGCGCTCAAACTGATAAGGAGAATAAATTGGTTTACTTATATACTCATAATGCAGAAGAACACCATTCGCTAATCGAGGTTGCGAAGTCAAAGGGATATAACGTTTTATTATTGGATGGACCATTATCAAGTCATTATATTCAGAAACTTGAGGAAAAGCAAGGTGTTTCTTTAGCACGTTTGGATGCTGATACTATCGATAAGCTAATTAACAAGGAAGAGGCACAACCCTCTAAATTATCTAAGGAAGAAGAAGACAAAGTAAAGCCTGTTTTTGAAAATAATGTTAGTAAGGATAAGTTCACCGTGCAATTCGAAAGTATGAGTGAAACTGAGCAGCCTATTGTTATTACTCAAAGCGAATTTATGCGAAGAATGAAAGAACAGCAAGCTATGGGTGGAGGAGGAATGCAGATGATGGGAACATTCCCAGAGATGTATAATCTAGTTGTTAATAGTAATCATCCGCTTACATCTAAAATATTAGGTGAAAAAGATAAAGCTAAGAAAGAGAGGTTAGCAAAACAAGCTGTTGATTTAGCTTTACTTTCTAACGGAATGTTAAAGGGTAAAGATTTGGCGGAATTTATTAGCCGAAGTATTGATATGATTAATTAAATTAGTCTTTGTTTCGAGCTTATTTGAGAAATCTTGTAGAATTAGTAATAATAAAACAAGATTTCTCAACTGTTGGTCGAAATTACATATAGATAAATATTTTATCAAGGTAAGTCTTTAAAGAAGGACTTAATTATACTTTTGAAATAACCATTTTGTTTCCATGGAGCTTAAACTCCCAGTTTTGATCAAACATTTGGCCTAAGTAACGATTATAAAGGTTTAGCCTTTTAGCAGGGAATTCATCATGCTCAGCAGCAGTTGGTTCACCGACAAATTCGTAAATCTTTACGTTTGGATGCTGTTCCATATAGGTTTTTACAATAACAACAATTGTTGTCATTACTCTATAAGTTTCTCCTTTGTTGGTAAGGGAGTATTCTTCACCTTCAAACTCATCATTGAGAACTCCAAAGGCAATACTCGTATGTAATAAGTTATTTTTTTTACGCGCAAAACGAACTTCGTACTCAATTTCAGATTGGGTTTCGAATTTGTACGTACTACCTGATCTTATTGCAGGGAATTCTATTTCGTAAGGAAGAACAGCCATTAGTGGACTAAAAGTAAAGATAAAAAATGGTAAATTTACAAGCAGAAGAAAAAATCTATTTAGAATAATTTGATACAATAAAATGGGAGGATTAATAGGAGGATTAATAGGGTTTTTACTAACTAAAAGAATTTATGGAGCTATCCTTGGCTATATGATTGGCTCTGCTTTTACGAATATTAAAACTTTTCGAAATGGTGAAGGATCTCGAAGAAGCTTTGCTGGTGGATTTGGGAGTATGGGGGGCGGCGGACATAACCAAGGATATTACCGACAACAGATCAATCAAAATGATTTTGCTACGGCATTACTGGTGTTGTCTGGCGCAGTAATGAAAGCGGATGGAAAAGTATTAAAAGCCGAGTTGGATTATGTAAAGGCTTTTTTAAATCAACAATTTTCACCTCAATTTGCGAATGAACAGCTGCGTAATTTTAAAGATATATTAAAAAAGGATTTTAACCTAAGTCAGATTTGCGGAGATATAGTAGGTGTTATGCCGCATCAACAGCGTTCTGTTTTAGTTCAATATTTATTTGGTATAGCCAAAGCAGATGGTCATGTTTCTGAATCTGAAGTCAAAGTGATTCAACAAATTGCGGCCTACTTGCGCATATCTTCAATGGAGTTTGAACAGCTAAAGGCAATGTTCTACAAAAGCACTTCAAACGCACATAGAGCTCTTGGCATCGAAAAGAACGCTACTGATGCAGAAGTGAAGAAAGCATATAGAAAAATGGCAGTGCTGCACCACCCAGATAAGTATGAGCAAATGGGTGAGGAGCATCAGAAAGCAGCTAAAGAGAAATTTCAAAAAATTCAAGAAGCCTACGAAACAATAAAAAAAGAAAGAGGATTTAGTTAATGTACAAAAATGATAGAAAATCGCTTTTAAAAGGTGCGTTAGTTCCGTTTTCAATTCTTTCTTTGATGTGGATTATCCACGCTTTTAATTTACATTATCAATTGCATTTATTTCAATACGGCGTAAAACCAAGAGATTTTTCTGGTTTAATAGGTGTTTTTTTTTCTCCATTAATTCATTCAACTAAGGACTTTTCTCATATCATTAACAATTCTGCTCCTTTGCTAATTTTAGGATGGACTTTATTTTACTTTTATAAAAATATTGCTTGGAAGGTACTGGGTCTTTCATGGTTTATTGGCGGAGTTTTTGTATGGATTTGGGCAAGGCAGGGCAGTTATCATGCAGGTATGAGTGGTGTTATTTATAGCCTAGCATTTTACCTTTTTTTTAGTGGTGTTTTTAGAAAAGACGTAAGACTTATGGCGATTTCTCTTTTCGTTGTATTTTTATACGGTAGTATGATTTGGGGCCTATTTCCTTTAGACCCATCCGTGTCGTATGAGTCACATTTTTTAGGAGCTCTAGTTGGCGTTGTTCTTGCCTTTTTCTTAAAAGAAGAAGGAGCGACATTTAAAGAAAAAAAATACCAATGGGAAATTGATGAAGAACAAGAAAGGGAAATGCAGAACAATGGCTATACCTCAATAAGTGATCCTGAATCAGGCTTTATTATTCACTATGAATATAAGCCAAAGAAAGATTCAAAAACAATAGATTAAAAGTTAGAAGCCATATTAAAAGCAAAAGGAACAAATTTTAAGAGTGAATGGATGTCTTCTTTTCCTAATTTCAGCTTTCCATTAAGGCAGACGAAGTCATCATTCATTGTATCATAGTACATTTCGAATGATTTAAAATCAAATTTATTGATTGTTGGGATTAATAATGCCTGGAGCATGTCTTTTGGGGGGTAGTTTGAAATAAGTCCTTCTATATCCATATTAAAAGCGAATGTAGAGTAGACAGGTTTATAGTTGAATCCTAATGGAGTGGAAGAGAGGAGCAAGTTATTTCCTGCTATTTTTATATAAACATTTTCATTTATAAGGTTGGGTATTTTTAAGGAAAAGTATCCGTCTTTAGCCGGAATTGTTGAATCTATTTTTAATAATTCACCAACAGTTTTCGCGTCTTCAAGTTCGATTGCTAATACGAAATGCGGTAAGTACACGAATCGAGATAGTTCGATAGTATCAATTTTAATTAAAGTGTCTCGTTTAATATTATCAATAATAGTATCTGGTTTTAGTTGGTAAACCGGTTGATTCCTAAATCCAATAACGCTTGTGCAAACTTGACCTGTCCAA
>CAWUXI010000114.1:0-5187 GCA_963926405.1 uncultured Flavobacteriales bacterium | reverse complement strand
TTGCAAGAAAAAATAGTGGAGAAAAACCCGGCTGTGGTTACTTTTTTAGATACGCAATATCGAATGGATCCGATTATTAAAGAATTTAGCAACCAGCAATTTTATGAAGGGAAGCTAAAATGTGCTCATAAGAGTGAGATTGCTTCTGATTCTCTGAATCATCACAATGACGTCTCCAATGAACCATTCGTTTTTATTGATACTGCTGGATGTGGCTTTGATGAAGAATTACAAGAGGGTAGTCGTTTTAATTCTGGTGAGTCAAACCTTGTGTATAAAATGGTTGCTCTTTTTAGGAATGAATTCGATTCTATTGGAGTTATTAGTCCTTATTCAGTGCAGGTTAAGCATCTTCGAGATGAATTAAAAGAAGTGATTTTAGAGAAAGATATCCAGACCATTGATGGTTTTCAGGGACAAGAAAGAGAGTTAATTATAATTAGCCTAGTTCGGTCCAATACAGATGGAACCATTGGGTTCTTAAAAGACTATCGTCGGATGAATGTAGCGCTTACACGTGCAAAAAAGAAACTAATCGTTATTGGTGATAGCGCAACTATTGGAATGGATAGTTTTTACAATGCTTTTCTTTCGTATGTAGAAAACGAAGGAACTTATAAGTCAGCTTGGGAGTTTGCTTAAGCTTTGTTTTTTGCTAAGTTCCTTTCATATTTACCTGTACCTAGTTGATTAAGCAAAGTCAGGTGGCTTTTAATAGCTCCAAAAAACGTCTTGTGATGGTAGTAGGGTAAGTTGAATTCCAGAGTTGTTGCCTTAACTATTTTTGAGATCTTCTTATAATGAATATGACAAATGTTCGGAAACAAATGGTGTTCAATTTGAAAGTTTAACCCTCCAATAAACCACGAGAAAAAGTAGCTGCCATTTGCAAAATTTGCAGTAGTTTTAATTTGATGTATCGCCCAGTTGTTATCTACAGTGCCGTTTTCATCTACATC
The DNA here is from genome assembly GCA_963926405.1 of uncultured Flavobacteriales bacterium. GTDB lineage: Bacteria > Bacteroidota > Bacteroidia > Flavobacteriales_D > Parvicellaceae > CALSMU01. Next base: position 4,228 of record CAWUXI010000114.1, on the reverse strand, counting down.
GTAAAATTCTGTATCTTCAATAACGTGGGCCGGTTGGAAAACGAAAGATAGAATCAAGCCACAGATAAAATGCATAATTCCAAATCCAATAAGAGATTGCCACCAAGGTAACTGAACTAACAGAATAGGAACTGCAAGTAACAAGGCAAAGTACCAAATTTTATTTAACAGAATTTGAATAAATCCTTTTGTAAATGTAAGGCCTTGTCCTTCTAATAATTCCTTTTTATCATATCTAAATAATTGAATAAAATCCTTTGCACTACACCAGTATATGGTCATCATTCCGTATAAAAATGGAGCATAAAATAATTGAAAACGATGTATAGCTTTTCTCTTCTGAGTAGGGCTAAATCGCATTACACCAATTTCTATGTCTTCATCAAACCCCTCTATATTCGTGAACGAATGGTGAAGAACGTTGTGTTGAATTTTCCAATTTTCTCTATAACCTCCAATAAAATGGATTAACCACCCCATTGCGTTGTTTACTTTTTGATTCTTTGAATAAGAACCGTGGTTTGCATCATGCATTATTGATAGTCCAATACCTGACATTCCAAAGCCCATTAAAGCCCACATTAATAGAACTAACCATAGGTTTGCAATAACACCAGTCAGCATAAGGACTAATGGGGCAAAGTATAAGCAAATCATAAATGCCGATTTAAACTTCATCTTGAAATTGGCATATCGAGAAATATTATTCTCTTTGAAATACTTATTAACTCTCTTTCGTAATTCTTTGAAGAACTCCGTTTGGTCTTTTACATTAAACTTAACAACTGGCACACTCATAATCCTGTATGTTTTAATATGTGGTACAAAGATAACCCTAATAAGCTTCAGTTAACGTATAATTATCAGTTTTTAACAAAACTTATCAACGGCGATAGGGTGTAGGACTTAAAAACATGTTTAGTTTTGACGAGTTTATATTTCTGCTCGTCATTGCAAACTTTACCTATTCAGAAAGGTTGCTAGTCAACGAATCTAAAGCCTTTTCGTAGTTCGGTTCATCAACTATTTCAGATACCTGCTCCGTGTAAATAATTTTACCATCCTGGTTAATTACCACAATACATCTTGAGTGCAATCCAGCTAAAGGACCATCTGTTATCTCTAAGCCATAATTTTTACCAAATTGACCCGTATTAAAATCGGAAAGCATAACTAAATTTTCGATGCCTTCAGCACCACAGAATCGGCTTTGTGCAAAAGGTAGGTCCCTAGAAACGCATAAAACAATTGTGTTTGTAAGGTCGGATGCTGTTTTATTAAAGTTGCGAACAGAGGTTGCGCAGGTTCCTGTGTCTATACTTGGAAAGATATTTAATACTAAATTTTTCCCTTTAAAATCGCTAAGACTTTTTACTGCTAAACCTGCATCTATCAGTGTGAATTCTTGAGCCAAACTTCCAGTTTCCGGTAAATTTCCGTTGGTGTTTATTTCGCTTCCTTTTAATGTGATAATCGCCATTTTATGTTTTTTTGTTTATTATTAATGTGGAGTTATAAATTAGATACTTTCTGCAAAGATAACTAGAAAAGGATTACGGGTTAAAGTTAATTATTCTCAGTTTTCGTTGTATCAATTTTTATAGACGTAACCCTATCGCTTAAAATTCATTGACAAAACCTGATCAATTTCGTTAGTTACCTTAATTTCCGATAAACTTAATTAAAAAAGGCAAGAATTATTTATCTTCTTTACACATTTCGTCTGGTCGAGCACCACAAACACTGCAAGATTCTCCTTCTTGGTTTAAGAGAGGATTGTTACTCGCACAAGTTCCAGCAAATTCACCGTCTTTTTTTGCCCATATTTTAATGGCAATTCCTAAAACCCCTAATGCTAATAATCCTATAGAAAATAGTGCTAGTTTCATAATGCAAAGGTAGTTTATATTTTTACAATTAGTGATAATCGAATCAATTTGATTCAGTCTAAATAATGTACTTTTGCAGTTTAATAGTAATAAACCGATGAGTGAAGTAACCGGAAAAGCATGGGATGGTAAATTATTCGCAAGAATAATGAGCTATGCAAGGCCTTATAGACTGTTAATGACTGGAGCTATAGCGTTAACCTTTATTTTGGCTATTGTTACGGCTATTCGGCCAATTATTTTTGGGTACATGGTTGGTTCATGTATTGAAAATCCCGATGCAGAAGGTCTTTTATATTGGACTTTCATTCTTATTGGCTTGTTAGTTTCTGAGGCAATTGGGCAGTTCTTCCATACTTATATTGGACATATAATTGGGCAGAATGTAATAACAGATTTACGTGTAGAGTTATTTGAACACATTACTAGATTGCGACTCAAGTATTTTGATACACATCCGATTGGAATGCTGGTAACAAGAGCTGTTAGTGATATTGAAACTGTTGCAGAAGTTTTTTCACAAGGATTATTAACCATCTTCGGTGATTTGTTAAAGCTTGCAGGGGTGTTGGTTTGCATGTTCGTCATAAACTGGGAATTAGCATTAACGGTAATTATTCCTATTCCTATTTTGTTAGTCGCTGCTAATATTTTTAAAAAGGCAATTAAAAAAGCTTTTCAGGAAGCTCGTAATCAGGTATCTCGGTTAAATACATTTGTTCAAGAACATCTTACAGGAATCAATATTGTAAAGATTTTCGGAAGGGAAGAAATAGAATTTGAAAGGTTTAAAATGATTAATGAGAAGCATAAAAAAGCACACGTTAAATCGGTTTGGGCATATTCTGTATTTATGCCAATTGTTGACGTGTTAAGTTCTTTGTCATTGGCATTGCTAATTATTTATACAATGATGCAGTTAGATAATGAAGGCGTTAAGGGAAGTGATTTAGCTGCTCAACTTACGATGTTCATGCTTTTTATAAATATGATGTATAGACCTATTCGATTGCTTGCAGATCGTTTTAATGTTTTGCAAATGGGAATGGTTGGTAGTTCGCGTGTTTTTAAAGTGTTGGATACAAAGGAGAAAATTGAGAATAACGCTAAGGTTGTAAAGAAGGATTTTAAAGGTGAAATAGTGTTTAAAGATGTTTGGTTTGCTTATAACGAACCAACTTTTGTTTTAAAAGGCATTAACTTTTCACTGTCTCCTGAAGAAACTGTAGCATTTGTTGGTGCAACTGGAGCAGGAAAGTCTTCTGTTATAAACCTATTAAGTCGATTTTACGAATATCAAAAAGGAGAAATAATTGTTGATGGGGATGAATTAAGAGATATTGACATTGACTTAATTCGTAAAAATGTGGCTGTTGTTTTACAAGATGTCTTTTTATATTCAGATACAGTTTTAAATAACATTACCCTTGGTGATACTTCCATTTCAAGAGAAACAGTAATTGAAGCATCCAAGCAAGTTGGCGCGCATGAGTTTATTATGTCATTACCTGAGAATTACGATTTTGTAGTAGGAGAGAGGGGAGGAATGTTATCAGTTGGGCAACGCCAATTAATTTCTTTTATTAGAGCCTACGTTTACAATCCGAGTATTTTAATTTTAGATGAAGCGACCTCTTCTATAGATACCGAGTCGGAAGAATTGATTCAATTGGCTATTGAAAAATTAACGGAAGGTAGAACTTCTATTATTATTGCACACCGATTGTCCACTATCAGCAAAGCGGATAAGATCATTGTAATGGAGCAAGGAGAAATAATAGAATCAGGGTCCCATCAGGAATTATTAAGCCTCGATGGATCTTATAAGAGGCTGTACGATATTCAGTTTAAGTAGGTTAATTTAGGTTTTTGATAAATGCACGAATTCTTGAAAAATTGAATTGAAATCTTCATTTCTAATTGTATCCAATTTCTCAGTTTGTTTTACAAATGCTTTTAAATCAGTCGCATTAGCGGTAGTCATCATATAATCAATTACTGCTTCAAATTCTTTAATTACAACTTGTGAAGCATTGTTTTCATTTAGCCAATCTATATGAGCGATTAAATTCTCTTTCGATTTTTCTTTGACTGATTTTGGTGAGTTTTTACAATTGTAATAATTTGGCCGATCCAGTACGTTTAGATAGATATCATTAATTTTTATCAAACTATTTTCAACAAAAAACTGATGTAAATCGCATAATGAAAGTATAGATAAGTTACTAACCGTTGGCGCAATTTGGATTTTAATGTGTGGACATTGTTTCTTGATTAATTCAATGTTCTCCAAAAGTTTATTCCATTTCAATCCACTTCTTATATATTCCCCTTTTTCG
>CAWUXI010000113.1:0-32388 GCA_963926405.1 uncultured Flavobacteriales bacterium | reverse complement strand
AAGGAAAAGAACTGTGAATACGCTGTATTAGTATCGCTTTTAGAGTCAGATAATGAACTCTACAACACCGGAATAGTTGATGTTTCCTACAAATTCTCAAAAATGTATGTAATCCGGCCTCAATTTTTCATTCCCATTATTACACTTCTTCGCAATGCAGCTATGAATTCTATGGAGTACAAGACAGAGCTTAATTTGATGAGAAATCAAAATGTGGACATTACCAATTTTGAAGACAAAATAAATTCATTTAAAGAAGGATTCGCTAGAAACTACGATTTAGCGAGTAAAAAATTCGCTACCGCTATTGATGAAATAGATAAAACTATTACGCACCTTCAAAAAACTAAGGAAGCATTGTTATCTTCTGAAAATAACTTTCGATTGGCGAACAATAAAGCTGACGACTTAACGATTAAGAAGTTAACTTCTGGAAACCCAACAATGCAGGCAAAATTTGATGAGTTATCAAATGGGGAATAATAGATTGAATTTCAAAATTTATCAAAACAAGTTCATTACAACTCCATCTCCCCTAACTTTTTCGGAAAATCCTCGTCATGTATTACTGCATCTTTATTGATTTTAGTAAAATCATCATTCAATTTTGCAGTGCTGATTTCTTTACTTCTTTTTTCTTGTGTAGGATTTAATTTTTCCGCTTTTTCAAATTGTATAACCGATTCATGAAAATCTTCCGGTAGAGAATTTTCAGCATATTTCAGCAAACCTAGCATATGATTTGACATGTACTGATCTATTTGGATTCTTCTCTTTGTAGCATGTGCATATTTACCAAGCACTCTGCAGATTGCGCTTCTTTCATCAGGGCTTAATTTGTCTGCAAACTCGTATTGTTCTATCTTCTTAAGAGAAAGTAATACGGGCTCCAATGCATCAACTGTAATTACATAAACATCATACTCCCCCATGTCGTAATGAAAAGAAGGTATTACTTTAACCGTATTTGAAGGCACAACAAGGTAGATCTCCTTTTTAACGCCCGCATTTTTAGTGTATTTCTTTGCGTTTTCTGCCTGTAATTTTATGTATTTGGGAAAATTATTTAAATCATTGTTAGAAGGGGATTTTGCATCAAATATTATAATCTCATCGCAAATTTCAATTGGATTGTCTGGAGCGCCTTTAAACGGAACAGAATCAAGGTATGTAACTGTATGTTTAAGACATAACCTTTTCATTTCTTGCGCTACAGCTATCTCGTGCGTCTGCCAGGTGCGTTTCATTTCTTCCAACTCTAACTCCTTCTCCTTCACTCTTGCATCATTTACTCTCGTTTTCTCATTATCTAAAGAAGTTTGCGCATTGTTGAGCTTATCAATACTTTTTTGATAGTCCTCCATTTCACGTTCACGGTCTGAAATCGCTTTAGAAATTGTTTTATTTGAGGCTGCAAGCCTTTCTGCTAGTTCAGTAACTTTATTCTTCTCAGCCTCAACTTGAGCGTTAACTCTGGCAATAGAGATGTTCAAATCTCCTTCTTGAGCTTTCAGGGTAGTGACCTTTTGCTCAAGGAGGTTCTTTTCGTTTTTTACTTCACTTAATTCATCGCTTATTTTAGCATGAGAATTATTTAAACTTGTTAACTCTTGCAGTGCCTCATGCGACAGACTGCGAAGTGAAGCCCATTTGAAAATTCTACCCCAAAAGGAAATTCTTTTCAATTGATCAAAAAAAATATTTAATTTATACATAACTATTACTTAAAATATTTACTGAAATTTAACTCGTTACAACATAATCTATTTATGTTGTTTTCTTTATTTCAATTTTCAAAATGGTCAATCAAGTGTGCCATCAAAACCCATAAATGGCTTGATTTACCTTCTGAAATTAACACTATAAATTTAGCGTATTCTTTGAAGAATTAACAATTATTTAGTAAACGCTTTACATTATCTATGAATGATAACGGATTTATCAGAGTGGAGCCCCAAATAATTCTATCAAATATTGCAAAGCAAGATTTGAGGAAGTTGATTGAGCTTTTAGAGGTTGAGGAATATAGTAATTTCAGATAAATAAAGGGGCATAAATATCCGTTAAACAATAGAATTCTTGCAACCTGTATATTCACATACTCTAGTATGCTTTCTTCAAACAAAAAAAATTAGATATTGTATTTTCTTATTTTGTATTTCTTTGCTTTTTTTAGCTTAATTTTATTTAACTTCGAATTACGCTTATTTTTAACTAAATAAACAAAATTAAACAACGACAAAATGTATCAAACATTTTCAATAGAACCACTTAAAATAGAAGCTTGCTTGATTGCAATATTTTGCGGTTTTTTACTTGGTTTTGAAAGGCAATGGTTTGGAAAACCTGCCGGTATACGGACGAGTATTCTAGTTTGCATGGGAGCCTATGCTTTTATAGCTTTAGCTAACTTTTATCAGGATGCAATTGGTGGTGTGCGAGTGCTAGGTTCGCTGGTAACGGGAGTTGGTTTTCTAGGAGCAGGAATGATGCTCTCGAAAGAAGGAATAGTACAAGGTGTTACATCAGCTGCCATAATATGGATACTTGCAGCTATTGGATGTCTCATTGGTTTTGGAAACTACCAGGCGGCCGTGTCTATAACTTTGCTAACCTTATTTACTTTAATTGGAGTTAATCTTCTTGAACGAGCGTTCAAGCGACTTAGAAGAGGCGTTCATAAAATATTGAAGTCTGATGAGATAGAATCCAATGATTAGGAAGCAACTAAAGAAAGTTTATCGTCTAAATCGAGCATCCTATTAAAAAGCTTGTCACATGGAAAAAGGTATATTGGAAAAGTCAATGAAAGCTGAATAAATAGAGCTTTTACATACAAGTGCTCCAGTAAAATTCAAGATCCCGATTGTTTTGGATACAGATTAAATTACTTCGTTGTTAAATTGCCCAAATTAGCCCTTAGTAAGGAACTGCTGAATTTCAAAATAGAAATTTAATGCAGAACCATATTAATGCATCCTGGGAAAAACATTCAAGGTAAGCTTGCGTATAAAAAAGAATATATCTATAGTACCTTTATCTAATTCTATGGAATCGCTAATAACCTAATTCTATTGAGCAAAGATAGATTTGAAGAAGTTTTTAATTGAGTCCAGATAGGAATCCAGGTTTAAGCCTACTAAGAAATAATTAATAAGGTACTGTCAAATAAAACATAATTAGCTAACATGTTTGTTACAGAAAATAAATAGCTTTATAAAAAAATAAAATTTGTTTTTTATCTTCTCAAAAATAGTAGCGTTTATTGCGGATCCTTTGGTGTTTATTACTACCTTTTTTATTCTTGGATTATTTGTAAGAACAAAACACCGAAGACGAAGATACCTTCTTATATCCTTTGTTCTACTGTTATTTTTTTCCAATGGTTTTATCTATCAAACTATATTTAATCAATGGGAAGTAAAACCCTTGCAACTAAAGAAAAAATACGACTATGGTATTCTTTTGGGCGGAATGATAAGCCTCAACTCTACTCTTGAAGATATTAAATTTGGTGAAAGTTCAGATCGATTGCTGTATACAGTAAAACTGTACAACGACAATGTCATAGATAAAATTATTATTACAGGTGCTTCAGGAAGCCTTCAATCAGAAATTATTGAATCCGAATATTTGAAATCTTACCTTTTAAAAATAGGGATTCCTGAAACTGATATTATTTGTGAAACCAAATCTCAAAATACTTTCCAAAATGCTGCTTATACTGCTGACTTAATTTTTTCAAATCATAAATTAGCTCCTAGCAGCCTATTAATCACCTCAGACTTTCACTACAAAAGAGCTATAGCATGTTTTAAAAAAAATAACTTACAGGTTGATCCCTATTTAAAAAGTTTAAAACAAAAAACCATATCCATCGAAGATTATATACAGCCGCAATCAGCTTATTTAAGTAAATGGCGCGCATTATTTCATGAGATAATCGGCTACTATACCTATAAATTAATGGGGTATATATAACTTCTTTCGATATTTAAAAAAAGGTAAAGTTGGCCAATTTTTTCCAAAATTGGCCCTTACCCATTGGGTGGAGCCGGAGGGTTTATTTCATGAACCCATAGACTAACGTGCAGTGGATAAAATGCTACTTCACTTCGTTCATTTGGCATTTTTTTTCAGCCCAATTAGAGAACAAGTTCTCATAGGCCAGAACAAAAAATGCCACTCCAAAAGGAGCAGCATTTTATCAGAGTGGAGCCGGAGGGTTTCGAACCCTCGTCCAAACAAGGTTCAAGTAGTGCTTTCTACATGTTTATTTCACTATTAATTTTCGACTGTAAACCGGAAGCGAACACCCAATTTATAGCTTAGTCTTTTTAGTTTCGCATTAATATCAAGACTCTATTAATGCTAGTTTATACCAACGAACCCATATAGTTATAACCGATAAACGGGTAGTTATAACCAGGGTACTTGTCGACTACCTAGTAGCGCGATTAAGCTGAGTCACATTAAGCGACTAAGCAGCAAGTGCGTAGTTGTTATTTCCAATTAAATTGGATGAGAATTAGTTTTTACGAGCCAACTCACACATCTCGACATGCTTACAAAACCGATACTCTCGCTGTCAAATCCAAGGTCGGCCCCATAAAGATTATAAAGAATAATTTAATGCAACGTTAATCTTCTTTTTCCATTACTCTTCGTTATTTTTCTTTTCTATAGCGATGCTATTAAAGCGAAAAATACCTTGGTTAATAAAAAAATAAATAAAACCGTTTATAAACAACCTCATTCATTACAATCTTTTTTTTTAAAGAACTAGTACAAAAATAGGTATATAATTGCAATTTAATTGAATTCTTTGCCGACTATTTAGATAAAAACAAGAAGCAGAATAGAATTCGAAGAAATCACTTTTAATATAAAACTTTTCGAAAACACGATCAATAAAAAAATTAGGCAACCTGCACCATAGATTAAATGAACCAGAGCTATTCATACGGTTGCTGCATGCAAGAAGCAAAAAAAGCTTTTGAGCCACTTAACCATCAAAAAATACTATTCACAAGACTCAGCGAAAAAACACACCAAACATCATAAGCAATAGTTGGCAGCAGAGGAATTAATGAGTATCTGAACATAAATATTGGCTCTCTATATTTTAAGGCTTTTACAAACCAAATATTATCAGAACATTCAAACTCTAAAACCCTTTGAATTCTCGGCTATATATCTTATTTTCGCTCGGCTTAAACCAATAGATTCAACCCGTATTTTGGTTTAATTACAACACTTAAAGGAAGTAGAATATGGCCCAAGACAAAGCGACAACTATGGAGGAGAAAGATTACAGCAAGTTCGATACTTTTAAACAGGAAGTAATCGCGGATTACAAAATTGCTTGTATTAGTAGAGAGATGTCTTTGTTAGGTCGCAGAGAAGTTTTGACGGGCAAGGCTAAATTCGGCATTTTTGGTGATGGCAAAGAAGTTGCACAATTGGCTATGGCAAAGCAATTTAAAAATGGGGATTTTAGATCAGGCTATTATAGAGACCAGACCTTCATGATGGCAATTGGTGCATTGGGAATTAAAGAATATTATGCTGGATTGTATGCCGACACGAAAATAGAAAACGAACCAACTTCAGGTGGTCGCCAAATGGGTGGGCATTATGCAACCCGCAGTTTAAATGCGGATGGAAGTTGGAAAAACTTAATGGAGCAAAAAAACTCAAGTGCTGACATTTCTCCTACTGCTGGACAAATGCCTCGTCTACTAGGTTTAGCATTGGCTTCAAAAATGTATCGAAATATCCCAGAACTAGAAGGGTTTACCAACTTCAGTAACAAAGGAAATGAAGTTGCTTTTGGCACAATTGGAGATGCCAGTACTTCCGAAGGCTTATTCTGGGAGACAATGAATGCTGCTGGTGTTTTGGAAGTGCCGATGGCAATATCTGTTTGGGACGATGGCTGGGGAATCTCTGTCCCTAAAAAGTTTCAAACTACTAAAGCTAGTATTTCAGAAGCCCTAGCAGGGTTTGAAAAAACAGAAGGTTCTAATGGGTTTAAGATCCATAAAGTAAAAGGTTGGGACTACCCTTCTTTGATGCAAACTTATAAAGAAGCTATTAGCTATTGTCGAGAAAATCATGTGCCAACACTAATTCATGTAGAAGAAGTAACACAACCTCAAGGTCACTCAACTTCTGGTTCGCATGAACGATATAAAACTCCAGAACAATTAAAATGGGCGGAAGAATATGATTGCATTGCCCAAATGAAAAAATGGATGATTAGTTCAGAAAATGCAGCAGGAGAAGCCATTGCTACTGAAGAAGAATTGGATACTATCCGCAAAGAGGCAAAGAAGGAAGTCCGAATAGAACAAAAAAAAGCATGGTCGAATTTTGTAGACGGAATTAAACAAGATGTAGATTCTGCAGTTACTTTATTAGAAGCATTAACTGAAGAAACTGGAAATGACGCTATTGCTGCTATTACCGATTCTTTGAAAAAGGCGATTGAACCAATTCGTAAAGATGCAATTACAGCAGTAAAACAAGCATTGCGGCTAATTAAAGGGGAGTCTGGTTCTGCAAAACAAAATTTAATTAACTGGGTAAATAAGAGCATTGTAGAAACGCATGAAAGGTACGCTTCTTATTTGTATTCTGAATCAGACCAAAGCCCGTTAAAAATAGATGAAGTGCTTCCTGAATACGCAGATGACTCAAGTGATGATGGACGTATCATATTAAGAGAAAACTTTAGAAAATTATTTGAAAAATATCCCGAAGTAATCACATTTGGGGAGGATACTGGTAAAATTGGTGGTGTAAACCAATCGATGGAAGGAATGCAAGAGCAATTTGGAAATTTAAGAGTTGCTGACACAGGTATAAGAGAAGCCACTATTATTGGCCAAGGAATTGGAATGGCAATGCGTGGTTTACGACCAATTGCTGAAATTCAGTATTTAGATTATATATTATACTGCCTGCAAATTATGAGTGATGATTTAGCTACAGTGCAGTGGAGAACTAAAGGTGGTCAAAAAGCACCTTTAATTATTAGAACCAGAGGTCACCGACTAGAAGGTATTTGGCATGCGGGATCACCTATGGCTGGAATTATCAACCTTGTGAAAGGGGTTCATGTTTGTGTTCCTCGAAACATGACAAAGGCTGCAGGTTTTTACAATACTTTGTTAGAAGGAGACGATCCAGCATTAGTTATTGAGTGTTTAAATGGTTATCGTTCGAAAGAAAAAATGCCAACTAATTTATCCGAATTCAAAACACCTTTAGGGGTTGTCGAAATAGTAAAACCAGGAATAGATGTTACGGTTGTTAGTTATGGTTCGACATTTAATTTATGTCAGATTGCAGCAGAGCAATTAGAAAAAGAAGGGATTTCTGTTGAGCTTATCGATGTTCAAACTTTGATGCCATTTGATATTAAGCACGACATTTTAGAGTCTTTAAAGAAAACAAATAGAATTATTTTTATTGATGAAGATTTTCCAGGAGGAACAACCGCATTCATGATGCAACAAGTGTTGCAAGAGCAAGGTGGATACCATCACTTAGACTCTGCTCCAATTGCATTAACTGGAAAGGAACACAGACCTGCTTATGGTTCGGATGGTGACTATTTCTCTAAACCTAGCGTAGAAGACATTTTCGATGCAATTTACACAATGATGAACGAAGTAAATCCTATAGATTACCCTAGTATCTACTGATAATAAGTAAACTATGCTTAAACTATTTCCCGTTATTTTTTTATTATTGTTTTCTTGTACAATTAGTGGACAAGGAGTATTATCGAGTGAATTGCAATCTGTAATAGCCGATTCAAAGCCAAATGACTTTATCTCAATTAGAATTGAATTTAAAGAAAATGTAGATTGCTATTACTTGAATAATGAATTTAAAGAAAATAAAATTTCTGTTGATAAGCGACCAAAAATAGTCATTCAACAATTACAAGATCAAGCGAAAATTAGTCAGGCAGAAATAATTAAAGATATCGAGAGCCTTTACAAATCTTCTTATCGAAACTTGAAACAGTTCTGGGTGGTAAACCTCATTATTATAGAAGCAAAAGCAGAATTAATTAATTTCCTTACTACGCAAACAAGTATTGCGCTTTTGGATTTTGAAAATGATAAAATTATAATGCACGACGCTTTCAAAATCAATTCAGTAAATTCACAAAAGACACCGGGAGGAGTTGAAAACGGACTTCAAGCAATTAATGCGCCTGCTATGTGGGCATTAGGCTATACAGGTCGTGGAAGAATTGTTTATGATTACGACACAGGTGTTTGGCCAAATCACCCAGCATTTAGCAGCAGATATATGGGAAATTTTTTTCCTGCCTCACAAGCTTGGTTTCCATGGGCTAGCTCAGAACCAAACGGAGTTATAAGTGATCATGGCACCCATACTTTAGGAACTATTGCAGGGTTAGACACAACAACCAAAGACACAATTGGGGTAGCATTCAATTCTTATTGGATTGCAAATGACTACGTTAATAGTACCGTTGCGACTTTACCTCCAATCGCTGATATGATACTCGCTTTTGAATGGGCCTTGAATCCGGATGGAAATATAAATACTACTTCAGATATTCCAGACGTTATTAATAATAGTTGGAGATGGTATGATGGCGACGACACTTTGCAATGTGGAGGCTATGTTGTAAATCTGATGAATGCGATTGAAGCTGCTGGTATTGCAAATGTATTTTCTGGCGGGAATTCTGGCCCCACCAACACAACTGTGAATGCACCGCAAAGAATAAACACTTCCGAGGTAAACACTTTTAGCGTAGGTAGTATAAATGGCAATATAGCTTTCCCACAGCCGATTAGTTCGTTTTCAACTATTGGACCTAAGCAATGTCCAGGAACGGGATCATTATCTATCCATCCAGAAGTAGTCGCGCCAGGTCAAAATGTGCGTTCTGCTTGGGGAAGTGACAGCTATAATACAATTTCTGGAACAAGCATGGCTTCTCCACACGTTTCAGGATCTATTCTCTTATTAAAAGAAGCCTTTCCTTACCTCTCAGGAGAAGATTTACTTTGGGCTCTTTATTTGACTGCTATTGATTTAGGAATCGCTGGAGAAGACAACACTTACGGAATGGGGTTAATTGATGTACATGCTGCTTTCTTATATCTAAGCAGTGCAAACACACCTGTTGATCCTACTAGTATTAAATGGGATTTAGCAGTTACAGAAGTGACTAACCCAGATAAAGATGAATTAGTTTGTGCAGACACCTACTCTCCCGTTGTTATATTAAAAAACTTAGGTGACAGCACCATCTATTCAATTAATATTGAATACGCAATTAATGGTAGCACTCCTCTAAATTATAATTGGAATGGAAACCTTATCGCAAATGACACTTTATTGGTTCAGCTTCCAGCTATAACCACATCCACTTATGGAGATCAAGAACTAAGCATAATAGCTTCAATTTCATCTGGAGTTACCGAGTATGATGAAATTAACAACCGCAATTTATATAGCTTTAACAGAAGAGGTTTTTACAACCTACCTTTTGTCGAGGATTTTGAAAATGGGTTTGAATCAGACAAGTGGTACATTATGAATCCAGACAACAGCATGGCATGGGAAACCATTCCAACAGAGGGGTTAGTTTGGAGTAATTATTCCGCAACAATGCAACTTTATAATTATGGCCCGCGAGAAAGTCAAAAAGATGGTCTTATTGGACCTGAACTATTAATTCCTTCATCTGGAAGTACAATGCTAAAATTTGATGTAGCCTATCAGAAAAAAAGTTCTAGCTCGTCATTGCAAGACACTTTAAAGATACTTGTATCTGGAGATTGCGGGCAAACTTTCCCTAATAATGTCTATGAAAAAACGGGTGACGAATTAGAAACGCTAGATACTTTATCAATCGACTTCGTTCCAGCCTACAATTCACATTGGAGAAGGGACTCAATTGACCTTTCTGCATTTAACGGCCAAAATATTATGATTCAATTTGAAACTACCAACAGACAAGGAAATAACGTTTATATTGATAATATTTCAGTATATAATGGCAATGAGCCTGTTAGCATAGAGGAAACTATTCTAAATAATCTTTCTATCTACCCAAACCCTGTGCAATCCATGTTGATGATTGATGCAACCAAATTACCTTCTGGGTCATATGACGTTGAAATATTAAATAGCCTTGGGGAATTGATTGCCAACATTGAAATGAAGGCAACAGTTCAAAAAATAGATGTTTCCAGATGGGTAAAAGGAGTTTACATTTTAAAGATAACAAGTGAGTATGCAACGAAGACTAAACGTTTAATAATACAATAGTTAGATGCGTGTTATTGTTTTTTTAATATTACTGTTTTCAATAACAAAAATATCTTCTCAAGATAATATTGATAAGTTGGATTGCAATAATTTCAGAAAAGGTAAATTTGCAATGACCGGTCCATCAGGAGGTGAAATTAAAATTAAGCGGGGGGAAAAATATCAGTTCGAAAGGTATAATCGTGAGCGTCAAAATTATAAATTCTTAATTAAATGGACTTCTCCCTGCACGTATACCTTAACTCTTCAAAAAGTAAAAGGAAAAAATAGTGCTAAACGATTTGAAGGATCACATGTGTATGTAGAAATTGTGGAAGTTTCGAATGATTCCTATACAGCTGAAAGTAGAACTCAAGACGGCACGATTACTATAATTGAAATGGAAAAAGCTTACTAAACCTAAACTAAAGATTACTGCTACATTTACCAAACTATACAGGAAATCTCTAATATTTAATTTATTTAATCCCTTTCATAACGGAAATTCACGGTGAACTTTATTATTAACCTCTCTGAACTTTCTCTTTTCAGATAAATTACTATCTTTAGGCTATTCAATAGTTTACTATTAAAAATTAAATATAATAAAATGGGAAAAGGTGATATCAAAAGTACGAAGGGAAAGAGAACAAGAGGATCTTACGGAAATACGCGTAAAAGAGAAAAACCAGTGAAAATAGTTGCAGCTAAACCTAAGAAAAAAGCAGCGCCTAAAAAGACTGCAGTAAAAAAAACTGAAGCTATAAAAGAAGCGCCTAAGGCGGCGACAAAGAAACCTGTGGCTAAAAAAGCAGCGCCTAAAGCTAAAAAAGAAGAAAAGTCTTAAATTTAGATTTGACAAAGCAAAAAAAATCCAGACATGAGTCTGGATTTTTTTTGCTTTAAACTTAAGTCGCTTAATACATTATCTGCTTCTTGGAGGATTTTTTCCATTCCGCATCATATTTACTATCCGAAAAGAAAATAATGAGATCTGCATCATATTTGCTATCTACAAAAAATACTTTTTTATCCGCATCGTATTTACTGCCTACAAAAAACCAAAGGCCTTTATTTTCCTTAGCATCGTATTTTGAAGAGCATTTGAACACAATTAAATCTGCGTCATATTTACTATTGGCAACAAACACTTTAATATCGGCATCGTATTTACTATCTACAGAAAAAATCTTTTGCCCATCGGCGTGAATCGACAAACCAGCAATTAAAATTGAAAGTAAAAAAAATTTCATCATTTATATTTTTAGTTATGTAAGAAAACCAATAAAATCGTAACTCCTCTAAACTGCATGAGGTTTTCCTTGACCCCACTAAACAACTATTTTGCAATCAGAATCTAAATAAACAAACTCATATTCTGTATGACTTGTTTCATTAATTTACCTGTTATGACTTCAATTGAATTAGCTACTTTGTCAGTCATTACAACTTCTAATATCATTTTATCAAAGTTGCCCGAAAATGTCAATTTTTCAAATTCATTCATAAATTTTAATAATTCTTCACCTTCATTACCAGCATTTTCGATTACCATATCTTTTAAAGCTTGTGGTAAGTCATCGAGGTTTGGCAAAACCTCTAAATATAAGGAAGAAGAAATATCACTATCAGACTTATACTCCTTAAGTTTCTTTCCACTTCCTAATGTGGTCGCAATAATTTCATCTGAAGTAATCATTAGTTTATCGTCACTAAAAACAAAAAAGGCATCACCACCAACAGTAAAATATCCTCCTTTATTTTCTGTCATATCAAGAGATGTAAATAAGGTTTTTAGTTTACCTGGATCATTTAAGCCTATCGTAAATAAGTAAACTGGAGATGGAATCTCTGATGGATTTGGAATGTATGAATCCTCCACATCTGCAAAGAAATCATCCTCCATTAAAGAAGCTTCTAATTCATAATATGGATTTGGCTTCATTTCAACACCTATTAAAGAAGCTGAAAACTCTCCGCTAAGCAAACCTCTCATTTCTGATTCAGTCCATCCCATTTCTTTTGATTCATCAATAAATTCATCTTTTATGTCATCATTTTGAAGCATAATATCAAAGACTGCATCCATATTTATTGAAGCAACACCAAACATCATTGGGTCTTCATTTGACAAATAGCTCATAAACTCATTTGAAATTGGGTTTCCAGGAAGTAAATTGTATTTAGAATCTTTTAATTTATCTCCATGCATTTCCATCTCAAAAACAATTTTTCCTTGTAAAAAATTCCCGGCACCAATCATATAAGCAGCATCATAAAGGTTAAAAAAATCTTCGTCCAACTCAATTTCATACGCTTCCTTTTTTGCAAGCTCCACCCATTTATCTAGGTAAACTAAAACATTCACATCATCTTCTCGATCCAAATAATTTTCTAAAACAGCATTTACTGCTCCTTCAACTTTTCTCGCATCTAAAATTGATTTCGCTTTTATTTTTAAATCAACAGTATCATTTTCTGAATAAATAAATACTATATGATCGCTGTCCCAGGCTGCCAAGGTATGTGAAAATTGATGTTCTATGAGGTGCAATCCATCCTCCTCAAATGCATTTCCTTTAAAAAAATCTTTTATACCCTTTTTTACTTTATCTTCATTTACGACTTCAGCAGTTAATACCACAAGATCAATGTCTCCTGTGACAGTAGTTGTAATAACTGCATGGTTATTTCCCTCTAAACGGATTCCCATATTACTAGATTTAAGCATCTCCCCTACGTATAAACTCATCAACATTTTAACCTCCATGGGCATTTCCGCTGAATTTTGAACCTCAGATTTATCCAATAATTTCATGAAATCATACGAAAAAATAACAGCATGATTATCTAAAGAAGAAATCATATTAAACTCCGGACTATGAAAATCTATCTTCTCTGCTTTTTCACCGCAACTGTTTAAGAGAAGAGTAATAGTTGTAAATAATGCTAATGAATAAATATATCCTTTGCTCATAATAATTTATTGTATTTCGGTTGATTACAAATTTACTATTTTAAGTATTCAGAAAATAGCATTTATCCTGTTTTATTATATGTAACAATATCTTGCGCAGCCAATAATTAATAAACTTTTCACTAATTTTGTAGAAAGAGAATTCATTTGCATACTATTGAACCATATTATAGCTGGAGAAACTTGTATACTGCAGAAGATGACCCAAGGTCACCTTTCTTTCAAAGGGAGTATTCAGAAACGCATTATACTGATCAAATCTATAATCACTATATACATCCTCAGTGGGACAGCATAGATTCTACAACCTTATTTATTAAATTACTTTTTACCGACTACGATGAAGGTTATTGTATAATTGAGCTTTTTGGCGAATGGAATGATTGTCTTTATAATGACATAATGTTTTTAAAAAGAGAGGTTATTGAAACTTTAACGCACGAAGGCATTAATAAATTCATATTAATAGGAGAAAACGTTTTAAATTTTCATTATTCTGATGATTGTTATTATGAAGAATGGTTCGAAGAGATTGACGATGGATGGATAGCAGCTTTAAATTTCAGAGAGCATGTTTTACAAGAATTTCAAAGCGCCAATATAGACTCCTATTTTGTGTTAGGAGGTCAACTCAACCAAGTAGACTGGCGTGTTTTTACACCTCCTAGCTTATACCGAAAAATTGAAGGGCAAGTAGCTCTAAGAATCGGTGGAATTTAACATGTCTGCAACTATTTTATTAGATCTCGTTAAGATAAAATTGTTAATAACCCAATAGCAAACAATCAAATACTTAATACAGATTACTATATTTGCAAACAATGATTTTAATGAAGTCCATCCTATTATCTTTTTTAGTTACTTTCAGTTCAACTAATAGTATCACTACAGCAGTTAATCCAAATAACAAGGAGGCTGAGGAAGCATTCGTTTCGTTGAATCAATATACTTTGCAATTATTCAATGAGATAAACGACCAGCAACTTAGCTTGGAGGTTTTTGAAATAGCCGTTAAAGGGTATTCTGAATTATCACTTAAAAACAAACTTAAGAACAAAAAATTCTTAACCATAGTTGACATGAGTCTTTCTGCAAATACTGAACGTATGTTTGTGATTGATATGGAAAAAAGAATTCTAGTAGAGAAAAAACTAGTTGCGCACGGAATGAAAACTGGAAATGAATTTGCTTCTGATTTCTCTAACGAACAAAGTAGTCATAAAAGTAGTCTTGGGTTTTTTGTCACAGGCGAACTTTACAATGGAATACACGATTTATCAATGAAGTTAGATGGTCAAGAATACTCAAACAACAACGCAAGAAGCAGAGGTGTTGTTGTTCACAGCGCCGAGTATGTCAGTTGTGAATACATTAAATCAAATGGTCGATTAGGCCGAAGTTTTGGATGTCCAGCAATTGAAAAAGAAGGATATAAGGAAACAGTGAATAAACTGCAAGGTGGAAGTTGTTATTTTATCTACTATCCTAGTAGCAGTTATTTATCACAATCTAGAATTGTAAATTCTAGGAAGGAATTTGTATTGAATAAATCTGGAAATGTTAGTTTTATTGAATAGTTAAACTTCAATTTCTTCAACAATAGGAAATATAATATCTTCTAATTCCTTTTCCTTTCTATAAATATCAGGGTAGAATCTAATATTACCTTCTTGATCTCCTTCAGCAGTAAAGTAGCGAATATGCACGGGCATATTATTTTGCAGTGTAATCGTCTTCCTTTGTCTCTTATCTATAGTAGCATGCACACTATCTATATGACATATTTCACCTTCTCTTGCAAGCAAATATTCAGCTAATTTCATTGGTTCGTCCACTCGCACACATCCATGGCTATAAGACCTAATGTCATTCAAAAATTTCTCTTTACTTGGTGTATCATGAAAATAAACAGAGTGTTTGTTTTCGAAGAAAAATTTAATCATACCCAGAGCGTTACTACTTCCTCCACGCTGACGAATAGTGTAATCAAAATTATCAGTAGATATGTTTTTCCAGTCTATAGTAGACATTTCAACGACCTTACCTCCTTTGAGCAATTGGTAATTATTCCTAGATAAATACATAGAATCCTTTTTTGATTTTGGAACAAGCTCATTACCTCTAATACTTTTCGGAACAGTCCAAAATGGATAAGCTACCATATATTCAATTTCACTGTCAAGTTCAGGAGTTTTATTAGCGTTTGTCCCTACAACAACTTTATGCTCTTGCAGCAAATTCTCATCTTTATATAGTTTCAATTTGTAGGTAGCTATATTTGCCAAAATATACTCATCCTCCCATTCATTTGCCCATTTCCATTTTTCTAGTGAAACCGCTGCTCTTTTATAAAAATCATAAGGATTACCAGATAGCGCGTTAGCTGTGTTTTTTCCAACCTTCATGTCAGGAGTTAAGCCATGGTTAATTTGAAAAGCTTGAAGGCCTTTGAAGAATACTGAATCATCCACTTGGTTGGACTCAATATAATCATGTAAAACCAATGCTTCTTTAGCCTCTATGTAGGTTTTTACTGAATCAGCTACAGAACTCTTCTTTTTATAATAATGAACTTTTAAAGAAGAATCTACAAGAGCATGCTCAGTTAAAAAAAGAGCTAAACTAGCTTGGAGTTTTTTATACTCATCTTTTTTCGGCTCTAAATCTAAAAGCCTTTCAATAACATCTCCTTGTATATGAGACTCATATAAGTAGCCGCTTAAATCGCGACTAGGCTTGCGTTTTCCAAATTCTGGATGATATTGCGATGTATCAACTATTCCTCTTGATATATCGTTTGAAAATTTAAAATACTGAACCGTCAAAAGAACATCTAATTCAATAGCAGAGATATCTGATTTAGTTCCATTTAGGCCATTTATTTTATCTCTCAATTCGATTACATCATATCGCATAGTATCCAAACCATAATGCATAGACTTAAACAAAATATTTGAAAATTCCATACCTACATTTGACAACTCCATTCTTTCGTTCACCCAAAACGGAACGAATTCGTTCATGTCGTAAACCTTTTTTAGGATAGATGATTCAGAGTCAGGTTGAGCGATATAGCCCTTTAAAGAAGCTTTTAAGTCCGAAGAGAACTCTAAAGTTTCTAGAACTTTATCTGAAGAATTATCGGAAACAACAGAGCTGCAGGAAACTAAAATGAAACACAATAAAACGTATAAAATGGTTTTAAAACTCATAAAGACACTTGCAAAAATAGGGTGGATTAAATTTACTACTTAAATGATTAAAAGTTCTGATATTGTGATGAATACAACAATTAAAAAGGCGAATATCTATACGCGCCTTTTAAAAATGGTTAAATTATTCAATCAATAATCATAAATTCAGTTCTACGATTATGGCCGTCCGCATCTTCTCTGTCTTTATTAGATTTCATTTTTTCTCTTTCAGCATCTGTAACCAATGGTTTCGCTTCTCCAATTCCTTTGAATTCAAAACGCTCTCTTCCGAAGCCATGCACTACTAAATAATCTACAACTGCTCCTGCTCTATCTTCAGATAAACGCTGGTTATATGAGGAAGAACCATGTGTATCTGTATGCCCTGAAATCTCAATTCGCAAATTAAGATTATCTGTTAACAACTGTATCAATCGATCCAACTCTATTTTTGACTCTGGCTTTAAAGAATACTTATCCGTATCGAAGAAAATATTACGCAAAACAATACTTACACCTTTCTTAATTTTATTTAAATAAATAACTTTCTCGTACTCTTTAAATCCCGCGTCTGCTGGAATGTCAAAGTTTTCTGAATGAAACAAATAACCTTCTGCTTTAGCTGCAATACCATAATTTTTACCTGCAGGTAAAGACATTAAAAACTTACCCGTTACAGGATCGTTGTTAAATTCTGATATGTGCTCTTGCGTTCCATTGTCTACCAAGTCAATAAATGATTTAACAGGCTTTTTTGTTTCTGCATCTAGAACCAATCCTTTTAGTATAGATAGGTTCTTTGCACTAACCAGCACTTTTGGTTGAATCAACTCCTCCTTAATTGGAGCTGCAACACTAGCTAGTAAATTATCTTCTGCACTTAATAGCGGCTCTTTCTTATCTCCTAAAAAGGTAATCATGTAAATATCCTTCTCTCCCATTCCGTCTTCCTCTCTAAAAGAAGAATAATATCCATGTTTGCCACTTGCAGAAATAACGAAGTGCACATCATCATCTGGAGTAGAAACAGGATAACCAATATTGACAGGCTCATTCCATGTTCCATCATCATTCATAATTGAATAGAAAATATCAAATCCACCCATTCCTTTATGCCCTTTTGAAGAAAAATACATTGTTCTGCCATCTGGGTGTATAAAAACACCAACCTCATCATAGCTTGTATTAATTACATCTCCAATATTAACAGGTTCTCCCCATTCCTCTTTTTCTTCATCCCAGTTAGTTCTCCAAATATCAGTACCTCCAAGAGTTTCCTCTCTATCAGAAACAAAGTAAAAAGATTTTTTATCAGAGGTAAAACAAGCGCCTGTTTCCCTAGTTTTCTTATTGTTTATATTTTTCCCAACTCCTTTTGGCTTCTCCCATCCATCTTCCAGCTTATTACTTAAGTAAAGGTTTCCTTTGTCCCCATTATCCATATACACAAATAATGATAACCCATCGAGAGATAATCCAGCTGTGGCATCATGTCCATTTGTATTAATTTGTTCACTAATTCCAACTGCTGGACTCCAGTTTCCATCTTTATCTTTTTCAGAAATGTATAAATCTTCCATATACATGGCTCCAGTCATTTCTCCTCCAGTACTGTTTGATCTTCGTGAAGTAAACATGATTACAGATTCATCTGTAGAAATTAAAGGTGCATAATCAGGATATTCTGTGTTAATATGCTTTCCTAAATTATCGATCCATATTCTTTCGGGAAAATCCATCAATGTTTTTCCCGTTTTACACTGTTCGATAAATCTGGTTAATTCAACTATTACCTCCGCATCTGTATCGCTATTTAGTGTCTTCCTAAATAAACCATATTCATATAGTGCTTTATCAAACTTATATTGATACTGATAAGCCCTACCTATCTTATAATGAATATCTTTTTTAATTGCTGGATTCAATTTATAGGCGTGAATAAAGTGATCTAAAGCTGAAGATTTATGTATCGATACTAAATAACAGTTTCCTAATTGATAATTTAAGGAAGCATTATCTGGATTGAAATCATTTGCTTTTTTATAAAAAGGAATTGCTTCGCTCCAAATCGAAAATCCTATAGCGGGGTCAAGTCCATATGCGTAGAACTTATCACCTTGCTCAAGATTGTCAGCAGCAATTTTAAACGCATCCTTTTCCTCTTTAAAGCTTTTCTTATCAAAAGGAATAGATTTATTCTGAGCTACTGAACTAAAAGAAATTAAAATTATTATTAATAGTATTACATCTTTCATTACCTATTTTTTTAATCTAAATTACTTGCACGAAGAGCTATAAAACGAACGACTTGCTTCTAACCCTAAATTCCCAGCTACTTCCCAATCTGCACAAGCTCCAATTAAATCTCTTTTCATCTCTTTAGCTATTGCTCGGTTATAATAAGCATATGCATAATCAGAATTTAACGAAATTGCCTTGTTACAATCACTAATGGCATTATCCCATTCCTCTTTAGCGATGTAAGCAGAAGCTCTGTTGTTAAAAGCAAAAGCATAATCATTTTTAAGCGAGATAGCCTTGTTAAAATCTTTGATAGCTCCTTCGTAATCTTTCAATCCAAATTTAGCTAAACCTCTATTATTAAAGGCCATGTAATAGTCATTCTTGTTTAGCACAGCGCTATTGTATGCTATTACTGCTTCATCAAAATTACCTTTCTTTCGTAAAGCAGAACCTAGATTATTAAAAGCAAATGTCAATTTAGGGTTTAGTTCAGTTGCTTTTTTATAATCCTCAATAGCAGCATCTAAATCATCCAATTTCAAATTAGCACTTCCTCTATCATTATAAGCATAAGCATAGTTACTATTTAAACTAACCGCAACTGTAAAATCATCTTTTGCTTTCTGGTATTCTGCTTTTTGAAAGATCAAGACACCTCTATGGTAATAGTACTTGGCTTCTTTGGAGTTTCCTTCAATAGCTTCTGAATAACTTGTTATAGCATCTTCAGGTTTGTTATCCTTTTCGTAAATAACCCCCATTTCATAATGCGCCAAGTGCAATTTAGGATCTTTTTCAAGTCCGGTTTTTAAATCTCCGATTGCTTTATCAGAAGACCCCAATTCCATAAAGCAAATCCCCCTATTTAAATAAGCTAAAGCAAAATTATGGTCGAAATTAAATACCTCATTGAAAAATGTAATTGCTTCTGAATAATTGTGTGATTCCATTTGAGCAACCCCTTTATTATAAATCATTTGAGCTTGAGCTGTAGAGTCTGTAACACCCAATGAATCGAGCTTTTGCAAGAACTCTTCTGAAGGTTCTTGAGCTGAAAATCCAATCGAAATTAATAGTAAAATAGAAAATATAAGTCTTTTCATTCTGTCATTTTTAGCAGTTGTAAATATAATAAATCCAAACGAATTTTTCTGCAATATCTCTTAATATCAAAAATATTACTAAACTCTTACAATAGTATGTCTTTGATTTAGTAAATACCTAGTATATTCACCTCCTAAATCAGCAAATAAAATGGCTAAATTAAAATCAATTATTACATCAAAATCTGAGAAGTTCTTAGAAAAATATTTGAACAATGCTTCTCCTACAGGGTTTGAGTATGAAGGACAAAAACTATGGTTGAACTATATAACTCCTTATATCGACGAATATTTTACGGATACATACGGCAGTGTAGTTGGCGTTATTAATCCACAAGCTAAGTACAAAGTTGTAATCGAGGCGCATGCTGATGAAATCTCTTGGTTTGTGCATTATATAACTGATGATGGATTTATTTATTTGAGAAGAAATGGAGGTAGTGACCATCAGATTGCTCCAAGTAAGAGGGTTAATATTCATACAGATAAAGGTATTGTTAAGGCTGTATTTGGATGGCCAGCAATTCATACCCGAAAGGGAAAGGAAGAGACTCCAAAAACAGATAATATATTTTTAGATTGCGGTTGCGAATCAAAAAAAGAAGTAGAAAAATTAGGGGTTCATGTAGGTTGTGTTATTACCTATGAAGATGAATTTATGATTTTGAATAAGAAAAATTATGTCGGTCGTGCGCTTGATAATAGAATGGGTGGGTTTGTCATTGCTGAAGTTGCTCGTTTACTGAAAGAAAACAAAGTAAAACTACCATTTGGACTATACATCACAAATGCTGTTCAAGAGGAAATTGGTTTACGTGGGGCACAAATGATTGCTGAAAGAATACAACCTGATGTTGCTATTATCACTGACGTTTGTCACGACACTAGCACTCCTATGATAAAGAAAATTATTGAAGGGGATCTAAAAAATGGAAAAGGCCCCGTGCTTAGTTACGGACCTTCAGTGCAAAACAATCTCTTAAAACTATTGATTAATACGGCCGAAAAAAACAAGATTCCTTTCCAAAGATTGGCCGCTTCCAGGTCAACAGGAACAGATACAGATGCTTTCGCTTATTCTGGGAAAGGAGTTGCTTCTGCATTAATATCGATGCCACTTAGATATATGCATACCACTGTAGAGATGTGTGCTAAAACTGATATTGAAAATGTTATCAAATTAATTTACGAAAGCTTACAAAACATTAAAGACGGACAAGACTTTAGATACTTAAAATAAGTATGAAGTATTTTTGTACTAAGTATTAAGCAAAAATGCTTTAGACTTAATACTTTAGACAAAACCATCTTTTAGTAATCGAATTTCACATAAATGTTTATAGACTTTAATTAAGAAAGCCACATGTACCAAAGACCTAGAAGAAATAGGAAATCTCCAGCCATTCGTAGCATGATTAGAGAAACTACTATGCGCGTAGATAATTTAATCTACCCTTTATTTATCGTTGATGGAAAAGGCGTTAAACAAAAAGTGAGTTCTATGCCAGGTAACTTTAGATGGTCTTTAGATACTTTGCTTCCAGAAATTGAAGAGTGCATGAAACTAGGGATTAGCAGTTTTGTTTTGTTCCCTGCTATAGAGGAAGCTTTAAAGGATAGCAATGCTACTTATAGTTACGATGAGACTAATTTCTATTTAAAAGCAATTCGAGAAATTAAAAAACAATTTCCAGAAGCTTGTTTAATGAGCGATGTTGCAATGGACCCCTATTCTTCTGATGGACATGACGGATTTGTGCACGATGGAAAAATACTGAATGACGAAACACTTCCTATTTTAGCTAAAATGGCTATAGCACAAGCTGAAGCCGGAATTGACATCATTGGACCTTCAGATATGATGGATGGAAGAATTGGATATCTCCGAGAAGAATTAGATGATGCAGGTTTTGACCAAACAAGTATTATGAGTTATTCCGCAAAATATGCAAGTGCATTTTATGGTCCCTTTCGCGATGCATTGGATTCTGCGCCAAAAAATGGAGACAAAAAGACCTACCAGATGGACCCCGCTAACAAGTATGAAGCCTTAATAGAAGCGGAACTAGACGTTGCCCAAGGTGCTGATTTTTTAATGGTAAAACCGGCATTGTGCTACTTGGATGTTATTCATATTTTAAAAGAAAGGTTTGACGTACCTATTTCTGCTTATAATGTAAGTGGAGAATGCGCCATGTTGCATGCTGCTGCGCAAAACGGATGGATAGATTACGATTTAGCAATGCAAGAAATGTTACTGAGTATTAAGCGAGCAGGAGCAGATGTAATTTTGACTTATTTCGCTAAAGATTATGCAAAGTTGAATAGGTAATTAATTCCTGACGAAGTTTACGGAGATCAAGAATCTAAGTTTTACTTGTACTAAGATTCCTGCTTTCGCAGGAATGATACTAATCACCTAACAAAGACAAAATTATCGACAGTTGACATTCCCTCATTGTAGCAATATCTATCCAGGTCAAAACCTTTAAGGTGCTCAACTTCCGTAATCTTATTTTGAATAATAAAACGTGTCATTAATCCTCTGGCGAATTTAGCATAGAAGGAAATCATTTTATATGCACCATTCTTTTCATCCTTAAAAGAACAAGTAACGATTCTATGGTTTAGTTTTTTTGGGTCTATGACTTTAAAATATTCGTTTGAAGCTAAGTTTATTAAAACCTCGTCTTTTACCATCTCTGCATTCAAAGCAGCTGTCACTTTGTCTCCCCAAAATTTATATAAGTTATTCACATCTTTAGAGTATTCTAATTTTGCACCCATCTCTAAACGGTAGGCTTGTATAATATCTTGCGGTTTTAATACTCCATATAGCCCACTCAATATTCTTAAGTAGTCTTGCGCATTGACAATATCTTCTTGAGAGAACTCTCTTGGATTCATCCCTTGGTATGCATCTCCGGTAAACACATACATAGCAGTTTTAGCATTTTCATTGGTAAATGGTAACGCCCAATCCTGAAATCTGCTGTAATTCAAATCAGATAGTTTTGGACTAATGCTCATTAAATCTCCTAATTTCTTTGGAGAATATTTCTTCAGTTTATTTATCAACAACTTACTTTCATTCAGAAATATAGGTTGAGAAGCTACTGTTGTTTCAGGTATATTGTCAAAATCAAGAGATTTTGCAGGTGATAATACAATCTTCATTTATGTCTTTTTTCTAAGGTTATTTTACAACTCCATTACACTCTCTCTATATAAACTTTGATATTTCCCTCCGGGATAATATTCATTATAATCAAAATTAAGCCAAACATAATCTTCCTTATCTATGTAATAAAAAATGGCTTTGTCTTTTGATTCATTTGGGAAGAATTTATTCTTGATTAGGTAAGCAATAGTCTCTAAGTCTTTCTTGGTTCCAATTTTAACTTCTGGATACAAATGCCCGGTTAAAGTACCATCTTCTTTTTTTATAACGGTCCTCACCAATTGAGCTTCTCCTCCAGTAGCTTTAATTAAAGCAGCAATAATAATACTGTAATCATCACAATCTCCTTTTAATAAATCATCCGATTCTAACTGAGAAAGTGTTGCACTTGCTTTAGCATAGTAATCCTCCCCTTTGGGGTCATAAACATAATTCCAACGGTTACGAACCTCCTTGAAAATAGACATAGCGTGTAACACACTTAAACTAGGTGTTACAGACTGGTAGGATTTAAAATTTTTCACGGCCCAATTAGTTGCTGTTTTTCGAACTTCTTCATTCTGATAATTTACAGCAACCGCTATTTGTGCTTGCTTAGAAAATGGATCATGTTTTTCTTCAAAATTTAACTGAATTCCATTTTCATTTAAATTATACAGCATTGCAGAATAATCGTAGTACAAATTACGAACCCCATAATTCCCGGTAAAGGTAGAGAACAGCAATGCAACAATAGCAACAGCCAAGACTATATAAATTAACTTTGCTAATTTTCGAATAAGGATATAAATGAAAACAAATAGTATACTAAATAAAAAAAAATGATCAATTCTTAAGTCATCTGAAAAGGGTAGGTAAATAACTGGTACTAGCCTATAAAACGTAATAAATATAGGCATCGTTACAATGAGCGTAAGACTGCTTATTATCAACCCAGATGTTGGCTCTTTTAGAGAACTCAAAAATGACTTTCTGTTAGATTTACTATCTTTCACCTTAATTAAACTATTAATTTTAATTGTTTAGTATTAACTATGTCAAAAATACTACCAAAGTTTGAGCTATGAGTGAAAAAAAATATGCATTTAATAATTCTGATTCAGAATGGAAAGAAAACCTTTCCGAACTAGAGTACCACGTTTTAAGAAACAAAGGCACAGAAGCACCCTTTAAAGGAACGTATACTGATTTTATTGACAAAGGGTTTTATTATTGCAAAGGCTGTGATATGCAATTATTTTCATCAGATCAGAAATTTCAATCTTCTTGTGGCTGGCCAAGTTTTGATAACGAATTGGATTCAGCAAATATTGAGCAGATTAAGGACAGCTCTCTTGGTATGCTTAGAACAGAAATAGTTTGTGGAAATTGCGGCTCTCACTTGGGACATATCTTTGATGACGGCCCAACAGAGACCGGACAACGATATTGTGTTAATTCAATTTCATTGGTGCACAAAAAATAAAGTTGAATTATTCCATATTATTAATTGTACTTATTTTTGTAACATCAATAGAATAAAAAATATCTATAAAAAGTTTAAGGCTCGATACATATTGGCTGCTCTTCTAATAGGCCTTCTATTATTTAGCTTTAGTGATTATCATTTGGATAGGAATAAGAAAAACAAACTGCCGATTGGGAAGCTTTCTAACCTTGATGCAAAAACTTTTTCTGATGAAGGGGGAAATACTTGGATACTGCAGCCTAATAGTAAAAATGAGTTTCATCAACCAAGTGGAGTTCTTTCAAATGATGTTTCTTTCCCTTATTCTATTTTGGAAAACCCTCCAAAAATAAATACTGAATATCCCTGCCTAAAATTATTATGTATGCAGAAAGATGGTTCTTCTTATGAGGCCATTTTAAAGCCGAATAATAACTATTTAACTACAGGTAAAGAAAGAGGTACTTTTAACTACGCAAGCCCGGAAGGATTCTGGGGAAGCATAAAACATACATTTATTGATGTAATCCCCCATTTTATTTGTTCGGAATATAAGCGATAGCAATCTGTTATATACAAAATGTAAATGAATAAAATTAATCCATAGAACAAAAAAAACGGCTTAAAAGAATTAACCTTTAAACCGTTTTTTATATTTTATAATTCAATTTCCTCAAAAGAAATCAAAGAAAAACATAACAGCTGCTTGTCTTTTGTCAACTCCTTTTGCAGAACCAATAATACTTCCACTCTTTCGAATATCACCGTTTGATTCGACTTTACCTTTTATACTTCCACCAATTCTAACATCTCCATTTGATTCAACTTTACCAATTATGCTACCACTTTTTCGAATGTTACCATTGGATTCAATCTTACCTTTAATGCTCCCACTAACACGTATATCGCCATTAGATTCAAATTTCCCTTTAATGCTGCCACTTAATCTGACATCTCCATTGGATTCAATTTTTCCAAAGATAGATCCACCTTTTCTTAAGTCTTGTGCAGACATTGAAATAGAAGACATTCCAAATACCGCAACTAATAATACATAAAATAATTTTTTCATAATTTTCTTTTGTGCAAGATATAAAAACAACGACACAAGAGCTTCTTGTTAATCATACAAGTAAAATGTGATAGGGAACTTATCCGAATATGGTATTTATCTATAGACTTAAAATCAAATTAATGTAAATTGCACCCTTAAACTACAAAAATGGCGCTTACCAATAATGATGTATTAAAGAAATTAAGAGTCGCTTTAAAGTTGCGTGATGATGAAATAGTAGATATTTTAGCGCTCGTTGATTTTAGAATTACAAAAAGTGAATTAGGAGCTTTTTTTCGAAAAGAAACGCACCCAAATTACATGGAATTACAAGATCAGATATTAAGAAATTTCTTAAATGGTTTGATAATTCACAAAAGGGGACCACAGGATAAAAAATTCGTTGACCCAAAAACTGACGACTAATCTATAATGTCTACAAAAGTATTGTTAGTTACACCTCCTTTTACACAGCTGAATACTCCGTATCCTGCTACGATGTATTTAAAAGGGTTTTTGCAGAGCAAGGCTATTCCTGTTTCTCAATGCGATTTAAGTATAGAGTTATTTAGAAGTATTTTTACCAATAGTTTTGTTCGGAATATTTTTCAAGAAGCGGATAAACTAAAAAGCTACGAACATCAATTGGTATGGAACCAAAGAACTGAATACATTAATAAAGTTGACCTTGTCATTAAATACCTCCAAAACCAAGAAGTTACTGCAGCCTACCAGATAATAAATGATAGCTTTTTACCAAAAGCACATCGTTTCGAAAAATTAGAAGAAGATTTAAACTGGGCCTTTGGAAACTTAGGTGTATTGGATAAAGCCAAGCATTTCGCAACATTATTTATCGAAGAATTAGGTGACTTTATAACTGCCAACGTAGATGAGTTTTTTTCCTTTACGCGGTATGCAGAGAAAATAGCTACATCTGCTAGTAGTTTTGATAAATTGGATGAATTCCTTTCTTTTGACTTAACGATTATCGAAACCAAATTAACACAACTATTAGCAGAAAAACTGGAATTAAACAAACCTGATTTAGTTTGTTTTTCAATTCCATTTCCTGGAAATTTATTTGCTGCATTGCGATGCGCGCAATACATAAAACAATATTATCCAACAATCAAAGTTGCTTTTGGAGGAGGATATTGCAACACCGAACTTCGGTCTCTTACAGATCCACGAATTTTTAACTATATAGACTTCATTTCGTTAGATGATGGTGAAAGTCCATTATTAAAAATTACCCAATACCTTTCAAAAGAAATTAAACAAGATGAACTGGAAAGAACATTTGTTTTGAAAAACAAAAAAGTAGCATATATTAACAAATTACCGAACACCATATTCCACCATAGTAAGCTGCCAGCGCCAAGCTACGAAGGTTTAAAACACGAGTCTTACCTTTCTTTTTTAGATGTTATGAACCCAATGCACCGGTTATGGAGCGATGGAAAATGGAATAAACTAACCATTTCTCATGGGTGCTACTGGAAACAATGTTCATTTTGCGATGTCAATTTAGATTACATAGGAGATTATCAAAATACAACTGCAGAAGATTTAGTCAATAAGATTGAAAGTATTGTTGCAGAAACAGGTCTATCTGGATTTCACTTTGTGGATGAAGCTGCTCCTCCAAAAATGTTAAAAGCACTTTCAGAAGAATTGATTAAAAGAAAGGTATACATAACCTGGTGGACTAATATTCGTTTTGAAAAAACATTTACTCCAGAACTATGCAGTTTAATGGCTAAATCTGGCTGCATTGCTGTAACAGGGGGATTAGAAGTTGCAGCTGACAGACTATTAACTAAAATGAAGAAAGGTGTTGATATAGGTCAAGTTGCAAGGGTTACGAATGATTTTTCCGAGCAAAACATTATGGTACATGCTTACCTTATGTATGGGTTCCCAACAGAGACGGAGCAAGAGACTATCGACTCATTAGAAGTTGTTCGACAACTTTTTGAAAACGGTTGTATCCATTCTGCTTTTTGGCATAAATTCACAACAACGGTTCATAGCCCAATTGGCAAGAACCCAGATGAATTTGAGATTATAATTACAGGACCTGAATTTAAAGGTTTTGCGCAAAATGATTTAACCCATGAAGATCCAACAGGTGCTGAACATACGTTGTATACAGATGGACTAAATTTGGCTTTAAATGATTACCTAAACGGGCTAGGTTTAGATATTGCTGTTTCCGAATGGTTTGATTTTGAGGTGCCGAGTACTTCGCTTTCTTCTGATTTTATTGGAGGGTTTTTGGAGGGTTAAGTTTTATTTTTTTTGACAACTAAAAAAGAAATATTCAGGACTTGATTAATGCTTACATTTAATTACTAAATCAAAATTAAAATGAACTTTTCTGAGCTGAAACAATTTTTAGATGAAAAGGTGGAGCTTTACAATACTCCTTCATTTATTGACAGTGATCCCATTTCTATTCCGCATCAATTTGATTTAAAAGAAGACATTGAAATCATAGGATTTCTAATTTCAACTATTGCTTGGGGAAACCGAAAAATGATACTTAAATCTGGAAATTATCTGGCCAGTATTTTGGGAAACTCTCCTTATGATTTTATTATGAATTACGGAGAAACCGATAGCGCTTTACTGAGAAATTTCAAACACAGAACCTTCAATTCTTTTGATTTAGACTTTTTTATTACAGCATTAAAAAACATCTACACCAAACATAAAGGCTTAGAAAACGTATTCTCCTCCCCTATTAATTCGGACATAACTACCATGTATGAGCCGATTGAGAACTTTAGAAATATATTTTTTGACACGGTAGAGGTTGCAAAATTTAGAACCTACAAACATGTTGCAAGTCCAGCAAAGGGTTCTGCTTCAAAGCGACTAAACATGTATTTAAGATGGATGGTTCGCCAAGATAAAAAAGGAGTTGATTTTGGGATTTGGAAAAGCATAAGTCCTTCCTTATTATCTTGTCCATTAGATGTTCATTCGGGAAATGTTGGGCGTGCGTTGGGTTTATTACCGCGCAAACAAAACGATTGGAAAGCCGTAATGGAATTGGATGCTAACCTTCGAAAAATGGACGCTACCGATCCCGTTAAATACGATTTTGCATTATTTGGTTTAGGTGTTTTTGAAAAGTTTGCATAAGATGAAGCCAATTAAGAAAGAAAAGTTTAACTTTGTTTTTTAATGAAACTTCTTTATCCAGAATTTCTTTGGGCTCTCGCAGCTTTATCTATTCCAATAATCATCCATTTATTTAATTTTCGAAAGTTTACTAAAGTTTACTTTTCCAATATTGAATTGCTCAAGGAGGTTAAACTAGAAACCAAGAGTAAGTCCCGACTTAAACATCTTCTTATACTTCTTATTCGGTTGCTACTTGTTAGCTTCCTCGTATTTGCTTTCGCACAACCATATATTCCTGTAGAAAAGGAAAAACAACATGGAGACACTACTGTTGCTGTATATATTGATAATTCTCACAGCATGGATACAAAAGGTGAGAATGGGTATTTACTCGACTTAGCTAAGGAACAAGCCATTCTAATTGCAGAAAGTTATAAAGCCACAGATCGCTTTCAAGTAATAACAAACGATTTAGAAGCGAGACATCAAAGATTGGTTAGTAAAGATGAGTTTATAGGTTTAGTAGAAGAAGTGGAACCAAGTTATGTTGCTAGAGGATTGGACCAAATTTATTTGCGACAATCGGATGCATTGCTTGAAAGAGAAGGAAACAAAACGCTTTATTGGTTATCTGATTTTCAAAAAAACAATATCCAATTGGATGAAGTAAAAAACGATTCTTCCTTAGAAATCTTTTTATTACCATACAAACAACAAGGAAAAGGGAACGTATATATTGATAGTATTTGGTTTGAAACCCCGATCCGAAAAACAGCTAGTGAAGAAAATATTTTCGCTAGAGTTGTGAATAAGACAGGTTATCCTATAGAGTTTAAAATCGAATTGGCCATAAACAGCGCTATTCAAGGTTTTGGAAATTTTACGATTGCAGAAAACTCATTAACCAACTGTATCGTGCCATTTGCAGTTGCGCAAAACGGTATGCAGCATTGCAAGCTATACTTGACCGAATACCCTGAGCCAGATATGCTTTTTGATGATGAATACTTCTTCTCTTATAGTATAGAGAAGAAAGTCAGTGTTCTACAATTAGTCGAAAAGGAAAACGCAAATGATACGCTCGGATACCTAAGTAATCTTTTTAATTCAAACGACCTCTTTCGGTTTACGGCAAAGAGCTTGAGTAATCTTGATTTTTCTACACTTAATCAGTATGATTTTATCATCACAAAAGGGCTTTCAGAGATCTCGACAGGGCTTTCATCTGAATTAATTAGCTACACCAACCAAGGAGGGAGTCTCTTGGTGTTTCCATCTTCTACTATTAATTTAGATACCTACAAGAACTTCTTGCAAACGCTTGCAGGCGGCAACCTCTTAGCGATAGATACTGGAAGCACGAAAGTTTCTTATCTGAATGTAGAACACCCTATTTACAAAGACGTTTTTGATAAAATTCCTGAGAACGTTGACTTACCAAAAGTCAACGAATACTATCCGATTTCTTTTGCTAACTCATCTGGAACAGAGTACCTAATGAAACTTGAAAATGGCAATTCGTTTTTAAGTTCAACCAAAGTAAATAAAGGGAATTTTTACTTCTGCTCTACTCCTTTAGCCAGCAAAGCCTCTAACTTCCCTAAACATGCATTATTTGTAGCGTCTCTCCTAAGGATTGGAGAATTTAGTCAGCCAAGTTCTACTCTATCCTACACCATCGGAAAAGACAACACTATTGCATTTCAAGAAATAGCGTCTGACGTTAAAAAACTAACTATAAAATCAACTTCCGAAGAAATGGAATTCATTCCAGAAATTAGAAAGGTTAAAAATGAAACGAGCTTATTACTTTATGACCAAATAAGAGCTTCAGGACATTATAATATTACTTATGATGCTAATGTCATTGGAGGATTTAGTTTTAACTACGACAGAAGTGAATCGGATTTTAGCTTTTATACAACTAAAGAATTATATGAATTACTCGCTAAATCTCCAATCGGAAATCAAGCTAGAATAATAGAAGGAGCAGATGGAGCTTCATCTATTAATGTAAATGAACTCGTGCAAGGAAAACAATATTGGTGGCAATGTATAATGCTAGTGCTAATACTTCTAGGATTAGAAATAGTTGTAACGCGATTATGGAAATAATATTTAAAGTTAAAGGACAATGAAAATTTTAATTAAAGCAGCAAAAGTTATCGATCCAAATTCTTCATTCAATGGAAAAACAGTTGATGTTTATATTGAAGAAGGCGTAATAAGAAATATCGGAGAAAACTTATCCGAAAAGGCAGACAAGGTTATTGAACAGGAGAACTTACACATCTCACCTGGCTTAATGGATATGCACGCAGAATTTTGCGAACCAGGACTAGAATACAAAGAGGATTTAATCTCTGGAGCCAATGCTGCTGCAAAGGGAGGTTTTACAGCTGTAGCAATAATGCCAAACACTACACCTACTCGTTCTTCAAAAACAGACATTGAATTTGTCAAGTCAAAAACACAAAACCACATTGTAGATGTTTTACCAATTGGAGCCTTAAGTCATAACTTAGAAGGAAAGGAATTAGCCGAAATGTTTGATATGAAACAAGCTGGAGCTGTTGCATTCTCAGACAATAAGAAAGCAATTAAAAACTCAGGATTAATGTCTAGAGCATTACTCTACGCAAAAAACTTTGACGGCTTGGTCATTAGCTTTGCTAACGACGAAAGTCTTTCTCATAATGGTCAAATGCACGAAGGAGAAGTAAGCACTACCTTGGGCTTGGAAAGTATACCAACACTAGCAGAGGAAATACAAATGTCGAGAGATCTGTTCCTAACTTCTTATAATCGATCTAAAATACACTTCTCTACCATTTCGACAGTGAATTCGGTTGCAATGTTGAAAGAAGCAAAAAAAGAAGGCCTAAAAGTAACATGCGAAATTGCGGCTCATCAAATTGCATTAACAGACAAAGAACTTATAGGCTTCGATTCAAATTACAAGACCTTGCCGCCTTTAAGAGAAACCATAGACACAGAAGCCCTTATTGAAGGCTTAATAGACGGCACTATTGATGTAATTGTATCGGATCATACTCCACAAGACATAGAATGCAAACAAAAAGAATTTGACCTAGCAGAATTTGGAATTATTGGTTTGCAAACCGCTTTTGCAATTGCATGTACACACTTAGAAAAGCACATTGGCTTGGAAGGTATTATTCAGAAAATGGCAATCAACCCCAGAACCATTCTTCAATTAGACGTACCCGTAATTAAAAAAGATTTTAACGCTAATATTACCCTGTTTGACCCTACTCAAAAGTGGATGTTAACCAAAGAAATGATTGTTTCTAAGAGTACAAATACTCCTTTTATAGGGACTGAATTTACCGGTAAAGTTTTGGGAATCATTAATAATGGAGCGATAGACTTTGAATAAAAATAAAGAAATGCATCTTTTTGATTTTTATTAATAAGTTTTTTTTACTTTTGCACACCCAAACAAAGGATTACTCCTTAAATTGGGCCAGTAGCTCAGCTGGATAGAGCACCTCCCTTCTAAGGAGGCGGTCAAAGGTTCGAATCCTTTCTGGCTCACAAAGAAAGCAAAGCTCGATACGAAAGTATCGGGCTTTTTTCATTTATGGACTGAATTGAATTTATTCAAATGAAGGATATACATGAAAAATGCCAATCCTGATGGAATCAGGATGAGCTTTGCTTTCGGAATTTGGAGTTCAAAGGATCAATGAGCGCAGCGAAGTAATCCTTTCTGGCTCAC